>JAZONG010000135.1:0-2734 GCA_045654385.1 Alistipes sp. | reverse complement strand
TTTTAGTGGCGACCCTGAATGCGTCCGGTCTTCATAAGACCGTCATAGTGACGATTCAAAAGGTGGCTCTCTATCTGCTGCAGAGTGTCGAGAACTACACCCACCATAATCAGCAACGATGTACCTCCAAAGAAGTATGCAAACGCCTGCTGAATACCCAAGAACTTCATAGCGAGTGCCGGCAAAATCGACACGATAGCCAAGAAGATTGAGCCCGGAAGGGTAATTCGAGTCAGAATGCCGTCGATATACTGCACGGTTGCCTTACCAGGCTTAACACCCGGAACAAAGCCGCCATTGCGCTTCATATCGTCAGCCATCTGCTGAGGGTTGATGATAATCGCAGTATAGAAGAAAGTAAATGCGATTACCAACACTGCGAGCGTAAGGTTGTACCATACACCTGTCATGTCGGCGAATGCGCCGGCAAACTTAGGTGCTACATTGGCAAACAACATTGGGATGAACATCAATGCCTGTGCGAAGATGATTGGCATTACATTTGCCGCATTCATCTTCAACGGAATGTACTGACGAACACCACCGTACTGCTTGTTTCCAACAATACGCTTCGCATACTGCACAGGCACCTTGCGGACAGCCTGTACTACTGCTATGGTTGCCAAGAATACCAAGAAGAGCAACACCAACTCTACGATGATCATAATGAGTGAACCGGTCGAAGTGTTCAAACGAGCACTCAACTCTGCCAACAAGGCGTGTGGCAAACGAGCCACGATACCGATCATAATGATCAATGACACACCGTTACCAAGACCCTTGTCGGTAATCTTCTCGCCGAGCCACATCACAAACATAGTGCCTGCGATGAGGAGTACGGTAGCGTAGATGGTGAACAACACGCTCGAACCGAAGACAAATGCCTCTGCCGGAAGTTGGTTGTAGAGGTTTGCGATATACGCAGGGCCCTGCAACGCAAGTACACCGATAGTCAAGAGGCGAGTCCACTGATTCATCTTGCGGCGTCCGCTCTCACCCTCTTTCATCACTCGCTGAACGGCAGGAACCATCATGCCGAGCAACTGAATGATAATCGAAGCGGTAATGTATGGCATAACTCCGAGTGCGAAGAGGGCAGCGTTGGCAAATGCACCACCAGAGAATACGTTAAGCAAGCCCAAAAGGTTATTGCTCTCCATCTGGTTTGCCAAGCCCGAACCCTCACCCAAAAGGTTTGGATCGATACCCGGAATTACCACATAACAACCCAAGCGATATACCAAAATCAAGAGAGCAGTGTAACCAAGACGCTTACGCAACTCCTCGATTTTGAATATATTCTTGATTGTCTCTAAAAACTTCTTATTGGTAAACATCAATGCGACAATCGCCACGAGAAGAATACCAACAATCAGATAACTTTTCATAGAATTTAGGTTTTAGCCTTAATTACAACTTTACAACACTACCACCTGCTGCAACGATAGCTGCCTCTGCGCTCTTCGAGAAAGCGTGAGCAGTTACAGTCAAAGCAGCAGTCAAAGTGCCATTACCCAAAATCTTCACACGGTCGTTGCCCGATACGAAACCTGCTGCAACCAATGTGTCGATGTTTACCTCTGCTACACCATTCTTAGCTACGAGAGCCTCGAGAGTCGAGAGGTTGATTGGCTTAAACTCTACTCTTTTCAAATTCGTAAATCCGAACTTAGGAAGACGACGCTGCAATGGCATCTGACCTCCCTCGAAGCCCAACTTACGAGAATATCCCGAACGAGACTGCGCACCCTTGTTACCACGGGTTGAGTAACCGCCGTGTCCCGAACCTGCACCACGGCCTACACGCTTATCGTGGTGTGTCGAACCCTTTGCGGGTTTAAGATTATTGAGTTCCATTTATTACTCCTCCTTCTTTGTCTTAGTTACTTTCTTTGCGGCAGGCTTCTTTGCAGGAGCCTTCTCTGCTGCCTCAGCCTTCTTTGCAGGGGCCTTCTTTGCAGGAGCCTTCTTCTCAGCCTTTGGAGCCTCAACTACCTCTGCCTCAACAGCAGGTGCCTCAGCCTTTGGTGCTGCCTTCTTTGTAGCCTTCTCCTCAACGACCTCAACAGTCACCAAGTGCTTCACCTTGTTCAACATACCCAAGATGATAGCCGAATCGCTGTGATTTACAGTGTGGTTAATTCTGTGGAGTCCGAGTGCATCGAGGTTTGCGCACTGCTTTACAGTAGCACCGATGCGGCTCTTAATCTGTGTAATCTTCAATGTTGCCATAGTTCTTCCTTAAAAATTAACCGTTAAACACTTGTTTGAGTGAGATACCACGAGTCTGTGCAACAGTATATGCGTCACGCAACTCGCAGAGTGCACCTACGGTAGCCTTAACGAGGTTGTGTGGGTTAGACGAACCCTTGCTCTTCGCAAGCACGTTCTTAACACCTACCGACTCCAATACTGCACGCATCGCACCACCGGCGATAATACCGGTACCCGGAGCAGCCGGACGGATCATAACCTCTGAACCACCGAAACGGAACTCCTGCTTGTGAGGAATTGTGCCGTTGATTACAGGAATACGAACCAAGTTCTTCTTTGCATCCTCTGTACCCTTTGCGATAGCCGAAGCAACCTCCGCTGCCTTACCGAGGCCGTAGCCTACAACACCGTTCTCGTTACCTACTACAACAATTGCAGAGAAGCTGAATGTACGACCACCCTTTGTAACCTTTGTTACACGGTTGATACCAACGAGACGCTCTTTCAACTCGCCGAGGTC
>JAZONG010000134.1:0-34823 GCA_045654385.1 Alistipes sp. | reverse complement strand
TGCGCATCAAACTATACGCAATGTTTCATAGGCAATACAATTTTGTTTTCGTTCCACAAATATAGCAACTTATTTCTGAAAGTGCAAAAAAAAATAGAGTTGAGAGCGCTAAAAGAGATGGCATTGAATGGCAGCGCACCCCAAAGGAGTGCTTAATAAGTGGCGCTTTGCCATTCAGCGAGTGAAACGAGCGCATGCCATTCGTTGTCATTCAGCGAACAAAGTGAGCACATGCCATTTTGCCACGCCAATGGCTAATAGCTAGAAATACATTTAATTGTCAATTTTCAATTATCAATTGTCAATTTATATAATATGAAATATTATATAATCGTTGGTGAGCCTTCGGGTGATTTGCACGGTAGCAACCTGATGAAGGGAATTGTGGCGGAGGATTCCGAGGCGCAGTTCCGCTTCTGGGGTGGCGATAAGATGGCGGAGGTCGGCGGTGTCGAGAACTTGGCGAAGCACTATCGTGAAACCTCGTTTTTCGGTATTGCACAGGTGTTGCGTAACCTCAAAACCATCTTCGGTCAGATTGACGAGTGCAAGCACGATATCGAGGCGTTCAACCCTGATGTTGTGATACTTATCGACTATCCATCGTTCAATATGCGCATCGCCAAGTGGGCAAAAGCACACGGTATAAAGGTCTATTACTACATCGCTCCGAAGGTGTGGGCGTGGAAGGAGTGGCGAGTGAAGGAGATTCGCAAGTATGTCGATAGGCTCTACACGATTTTCCCGTTTGAAACCGACTATTTCCGCTCGAAGGGCATCGAGCCTGTGTTTTGCGGTAACCCGTTGTGCGACTCGATAGCGCAATACAAGGCGCAGATGGCCTCCCGTGAGGAGTTTTTGAAGGAAAATGGGCTTGACGAGCGACCAATCGTGGCTCTCTTGGCTGGTAGCCGCAGGTCGGAGATAAAGGATAATTTGGCGGATATGATTGCCATTTCTCGCAACTTCCCCGACTATCAGTTTGTGGTGGCGGCGGTGCCGTGGTTGGAGCGAGAGTTATATGAGAAAATTTTGCACGGCTCGGCGGTTAAGGTGGTGTGCAACAAGACCTACGATGCGCTGATTTATGCCGAGGCCGCAATCGTAACTTCGGGTACGGCAACCCTCGAAACAGCACTGATGAATACGCCAGAAATAGTGTTGTATCATATTCCGAAACTCTATGAGTGGTTGCGCCCTATCGTGCTGAAAATTACGTTTATCTCGCTTGTGAATATAAATCTCGGTCGTGAGGCGGTGCGAGAGATTGTCGTAAATAAAATTGATGTCAAGGCGGTGAGTGAGAAGTTGCGTTCCATCTTGGAGGGTGGCTCGGCAAGGGCAAAAATGCTCGAAGATTTCGCCGAACTACAAACAATGATGGGTGGCGAGGGTTCGAGCCAGCGTGTTGCAGCGGATATTGTTAAAACACTGAAATAGATGAAGATAGTTTGCATATATAATGCCCTTGCAAGTGGCGAAGATTTGTGGCTGACCGAGCGCTCGGATTCATCGGTGTTGCGCAATAACGACAACTTCTATATGCCTACTTTTTCGAGCAGGATGGAGTGCTCGGTTGGTTATATGTTGCGTGTAACACGACTTGCAAAGTGTATGAGCGAGAAGTTTGCACCTCGTTGCTACGATGCTGTGGGTGTGGCAGTTGCATTTGTTGCACAGGATGTTGTAGAGCGAAATTGTGCGCTTGGCCGACCTTGCGATGAGGCCTACTGTTTTGATAAATCTTTTGCTGTTTCGCCCGACTCAGTTTCGCCTGACGCAATAGGTAAAGGAGTACTCGAAGTAAATATCGGCAACTCGCAATATACCACCAATTTAGATAGCCTTAAAATATCACTCAATAAGGCATTATCGAAGGCCTCGGAGATGCTTACTTTGAAGATGGGCGATATTGTCTATATTGCTGCTACCGAGCCGTTTGCTCCGCAGATTGGCGATAACATTCAGGTATCGCTCAATGGCGCAGAGTTGCTTAACTTCGAGATAAAATAGCCTACTCGACCTATACAAGGAACAAAATCATCAACTGCGCAATCACCACACGCAGGAACATCGCCAACGGATAAACCGTAGCGTAACTGATTGCGGGCATATCACTGCCTGCCAACGAGTTCGCATAGTTCAGTGCAATCGGGTTTGTCATACTGCCCGACAACATTCCCATAATCGTAAAGAAGTCGCTCTTGTAGCGCAAGCGGGCATAGACACCCACCAAAATCAATGGTACAACGGCAATAATCAGCGCATAACCAAGCCAAATATAACCACCGGCAATTACAGCGCTCACAAAGCCGTTACCAGATGCCAATCCAACCGCAGCGAGGAACATCGCCAAACCTACCTCTCGGAGCATAAGGTTGGCACTCAAAGTTGTGTAAGTGATTAAGTGCCAATGCGTTCCGAAACGGCCAATAATGATAGCCATAAGCATTGGACCTGCTGCCAAACCGAGTTTTATAGGCTGTGGTGCTTCGATAAGCGGAATCGAGCCGACCAAAACACCGAGTGCAATACCCAAAAAGAGGGTAAAGATGTGCGGATCACGCAACTTTTTGAGCGAGTTACCAAGTAGTTTTGCGACCTCGTTAATAGCCTCCTCCGAGCCTACAACCATCACTTTATCACCAAGTTGCAACTCCATACCCTGATGCGGAATAATATCCACACCGGCACGATTTACACGGGTTATGTTGATTCCGTACTTGGTGCGCAGGCGCAAATCAACAAAGCGCTTACCGTTGATATTCGGCTGTGTAACCACGATGCGTCGTGATACGAGTTGTCCCTCGAACTCGCCCCACTCCTCTTCGAGCATCTCGATTTCTCGGCCGAGGAACGCCAAAATCGCCTCCTTATCCTCTGCACTGCACACTACGAAGATTTTATCGCCACAATGCACCTTGCTCGACGAGTCGGCAATAAAGGCCTTGTTGCCGTCGTGCGAAATGCGTGATATAACAAATTGGCGAGCAATGATCTGGCGAATTTCACCCACGCTCTTGCCGTCCATCTGTCTGTTGCTTACTTCGATGGAGAATTTTGCAGCAAACTTATTGCCGCCCAAGCGCTTTTCTGCCTCTTCACGCTCTTTTACGATGTCGATACGGAGAGCCTTGCGCAAAATCATAAATGCGATGATAACTGCCACGACACCAATTGGATAAGCCACCGCAAATGCCATTGGGATGCTCTTATCATCAATGCCTGTAAGGTCGATATATGCCTGCTGTGTCGCACCCATCGCAGGAGTGTTTGCTACTGCACCGTCCATTACACCGACCATAGTTTGGAGTGGCTCGTGGGTTGCAAGATAGAGCAGATATGCCACTATTCCACCGAGTAACATCGTCAAAATCGAGAGGCGCATCTGTCGCAGGCCACCTTGTCGCAATGACGAGAAGAACGATGGTCCAATCTGCAAACCGATGGAGAAGACAAAGAGTGTCAAGCCGAAATCACGCACAAAATTGAGTGCATCGGTGTGGAGATTCATACCGAAATGGCTCGCCACGATACCTGTAAAGAGTATCCAGGTAGCACCGAGCGAGATGCCGCCGATTTTGATTTTAGCCAACAGCGTGCCGATGGCGATAACCACCGCCAACACAAATATCGAGTGGGCAATACCCTCTCCGAAGACGAATTGTTCGATAAATTCCATAGTTGCAACTGCAAAATGCTGGGACAAAGGTAAGAAAAAACGGAAAACGGAAGTCGAAAAAACAAAAAAGTTTTCCGTTTTCCGCTTTCCGTTTTCAGTTTTCCGTTTATTTTACTATCTTTGCCTATTCGGAAACAATTTATACTATTAAAATACTATGAGCAAGGTAACTATCGAGCGTGCGCATCGTATGGACGGAACTGGCGAGTACTACTTCTCGCGCCGTCTTCGTGAGATTGCAGAGATTGAGGCGACAACAGGTCGTCAGATTATTAAGTTGGCTATGGGTAGCCCCGACCTCCCGCCACATCCATCGGTTGTGGAGCGTCTTTCGAAGGAGGCTCTCCGCCCTGATGTTCACAAGTATATGTCGTTCAAGGGCGAGCCTGTATTGCGTAAGGCTTTCGCTGATTGGTATGGCAAGTGGTACGGTGTAGAGGTGAACTACAACACCGAGGTATTGCCACTCATCGGTTCGAAGGAGGGTATTATGCACATCTGCCAGACATTCATCAACCCTGGCGACAAGGTACTCGTACCAAATCCTGGTTATGCGGCTTACAAGTCGGCTGTATCGATGACAGGCGGTGTAATGCTCCCATATTCACTCACAAAGGAGAATGGTTTCAAGCCTGATTTTGCGGCAATCGAGGCTGCGGGCGTAGAGGGTGTAAAGATTATGTTTGCGAACTTCCCTGGTATGCCGACAGGGCAGACTCCAACTCGTGAGTTGTTCGAGGAGATTGTTGCATTCGGTCGCAAGCACAACATCCTCGTTATCCACGACAACCCATACTCATTTATCCGCAACAACGACAAGCCTATGAGCATTCTCTCAATCGAGGGAGCAAAGGATGTCGCTATGGAGATGAACTCGTTGTCGAAGGGACACTCGATGGCTGGATGGCGTGTAGGTGTTATCATCGGTAAGGAGGAGTGGATTAACTCAATCTTGACCTTCAAGTCGAATATGGACTCGGGTATGTTCTATCCTATTCAGGCTGCTGCCGAGACTGCTCTTGCATTGGGCGAGGAGTGGTTCACCGAGTTGAACGCTATCTACCGTGAGCGTGAGAAGCAGGGAATGGAGTTGCTCGATGCTCTCGGATGTACCTACGAGCCAAATCAGGCAGGTTTGTTTATCTGGGCTGAGATTCCGGCAGATTTTGAGGGCGATGGCTACGATTTCTCTGACGATGTAATGGAGAAGTGCGATGTGTTCCTCACTCCTGGTGGTATCTTCGGTACCGAGGGTAAGCGATATGTTCGTATTACATTGTGCTGCCCTACCGAGTTGTTGAAGAAGGCAACCGATAACATCAAAGCAAAGTACACTAAATAATATTTAGATACTTATATATAATATAGGCACCCTCGTAAGAAGGTGCCTATATTGTTTATTTGAGGGATTGTGAATTATACACATCCCTGGGCAATCATTGCATTGGCAACCTTCATAAAGCCGCCGATGTTTGCTCCCTTAACATAGTTTACATAGCCGTTCTCCTCGGTACCGTACTTCACGCATACCTCGTGGATATTCTGCATAATAGAGTGAAGCTTCTCATCAACCTCCTCCTTGGTCCACTTGATACGCATAGAGTTCTGCGACACCTCCAAGCCCGAAGTTGCTACACCACCAGCATTTGAAGCCTTGCCCGGAGCGTAGAGAATCTTATTTTCGAGGAAGATATTGATAGCCTCAGGTGTAGATGGCATATTTGCACCCTCGGCAACGCACTTACAGCCATTGTCGATAAGCATCTGTGCCTGCTCGCCATTCAACTCGTTCTGAGTAGCGCAAGGGAGTGCGATGTCGCACTTGATACCCCAAGGACGCTCGCCTGCGAAGTACTGTGCCGAAGGATACTTCTCGCAATACTCCTTGATGCGACCACGATATACATTTTTGAGCAACTTGACATAAGCCAACTTCTCCTCGTCGATACCCTCCGGATCGTAGATGAAGCCTGCCGAGTCAGACAAGGTTACAACCTTTGCACCGAGTGCAGTAGCCTTCTCGCAAGCGTGCTGAGCCACATTTCCCGAACCCGAAACCAAAACGGTCTTACCCTTGAATGAGTCGCCACGAGTTGCCAACATCTGCTCTGTGAAGTAGCACAAGCCGTAACCGGTAGCCTCAGGACGGAGCAATGAGCCTCCCCAATCGAGTCCCTTACCGGTAAAAGTGCCGGTAAACTCATCACGCAAGCGCTTGTACTGACCGAACATAAAGCCGACCTCACGAGCACCTACACCAATATCGCCCGCAGGGACATCGGTATTGTGGCCGATATGGCGGTACAACTCGGTGATGAATGACTGGCAGAAACGCATAACCTCGTTATCCGAGCGGCCCTTTGGATTGAAATCCGAGCCACCCTTACCACCACCCATTGGGAGGGTTGTGAGAGAGTTCTTGAAAGTCTGCTCGAAAGCAAGGAACTTCATAATCGAGAGGTTTACCGATGCGTGGAAGCGAATACCGCCCTTGTATGGACCGAGTGCGCTATTCATCTGTACACGGAAACCACGGTTAATCTCGATCTCACCACGATCGTTCAACCAAGGCACACGGAACATAACTACACGCTCCGGCTCTGCGATGCGCTCCAACACTTTGAGTTGCTGCAAAGCAGGATCTGCAACGATATATGGAGCCAAAGACTCAGCCACCTCACGAACTGCCTGGTGGAACTCCGGCTCATTTGGGTTCTTGGCAACGATTTGTGCCATAAAATTCTCAACCCACTGCTTTTCTCTATTTTCCATAACTAACTTTGTAAATATACTTTTTTATGGTTGCAAAAATAGTAATAATTTGCGTGTCTTATACCGCTCTACGCACGACTTTTCGACAAATTATTAAAAATTTTGTATAATTATTTCACTCGAATGAGATTTATGCCGTCACGAAGTGGCAAAATAACGCTCTCTACCCTATCATCATTACGTACATATTCATTAAACGCAATAATCTCCTGCGTCTGTTTATCCTTGCGACCGACCTCCTCGACAACCTTGCCGTACCAGAGGATATTATCCGCCAAGATAAACGAATTGCTGTGTACGAGGTTATGCTCGAACAGCATCTCGTAGTAGGCAGTATACTCACGCTTGTCGCCATCGATAAATACGAGGTCGTACTTTTCGCCGAGCTTTGGTGCAATTTCGAGTGCTGAGCCGATGTGCTGGCGAATCTTATCGCCTAAGCCACTACGCTCGAAGAAATCGGCCGCAATCATCTCCAACTCATCATCCACCTCGCAGGTATCTATAAATGCACCCTCCTCCAAGCCAGCAGCCATCGAGAGTGCCGAATAACCCGTAAAGGTGCCTATTTCGAGGATTCGCTTTGGGCGGAGCATACGCACAAGCATTTCGAGGAGTTTACCCTGAATATGCCCCGAAATCATTCGTGGGTTGATAACTCGCAGATATGTTTCACGCTCTAATTCGTGCAACAACTCTCCCTGTGGAGAGGACATATCGCTGATGTATTGTTCTAACTTATCCATAAATTCTATTTATATAATAGTACCGACGGGTTACTCCAAATATCGTTTGCGACTTCGAGGATTTCCGAGGCGGTGACAGCGTTGATTTTGCGGTAGGACTCCTCCAAGGTATCTACCTCGCCGTACGAAAGAAGGCTCTTGCCGGCACCGAGCATATAGCTCTCGGCTCCCTCGGTCAAGATTGCCATTTGCGCAATAAACTGCTTCTTCGCCATCGAGAGCTGGCGTGAGGTGAGTGCACTGTCCTGCAACTTCTTAATCTCTCCCGCAATAATCTCACGACAACGGTCCGAATTTTCGTGGTCAGACGAGAAATATATTGTTGTCAAACCGCAATCCGACAGCGATGAATAGCTCGCTCCGATATTGTAAGTCAGACCGTTACGCTCACGCACATTTATGTTGAGTCGTGAGTTGGCGCACGGGCCGCCCAATATATTCGTAAGCAATGCGAACGGCAGACGACGCTTGTCGGCAAGGTTGTAGGCTCTCGCTCCGATGATGCAGTGCGCCTGATGGGTGCGTTTGTTTACCACCTTCTCAAACTGCGCCACATCGACAGGTTTGACACGCTTAAACGCCTGCGTAGTGGCCGCATAACCGCCGAAATAGCGCTCAGCAATCTCCTTGATGCGATTAGGCGAGATATTACCAATCGAGGCGAAAACCATCTTGTCCGTAGTGTGAGTGCGGGCACGGAAACGATGTATTGCCGCCGAGTTGATACCCTTCAAACTGCGTGGCGTACCGAGAATGTTATGCCCCAACTCCGAGCCTGCGAAAATCATATCCTCGAAGGTATCGTAGATGTCGTCGTTTGGCGAATCACGATAGGTGTTTATCTCGTCGAGAATAACCTCACGCTCCTTGTCGAGCAGATGGTCGGGGAAGGTCGAGTGAAAAACCACATCGGCAATCAATTCGACCGCCTTTGCAAAGTCGCCACGCAAAACCGTAGCGTGCACGGTGGTATCCTCCTTCGTGGTGAAGGCGTTCAACTCGCCACCGAGATTTTCGAGTCGGCAATTCACCTGATATGCCTTGCGATGCTCTGTGCCCTTGAAAAAGCCATGCTCGGTAAAGTGGGCAATTCCGAACTCGTTGGCGAGTTCATCTCGGCTTCCTGCATTTATAAACATAGCGCATCGTGCTACACCACTCTTTACCTGGCGATGGATACCACGAATTCCGTTGGGTAAGTCGTATATGTAAAATTCAGAATTCAAAACTAGTTTCTCATTTATATTTTGTTCTCAAAAATGCTCCTGTATGGCTTTGCTTGCACTTGGTAAGTTCCGTTGGTGTGCCCTCAAATACGATTGCACCGCCCTCAGAGCCGGCCTCCGGGCCGAGGTCGATAATATGGTCGGCGCACTTGATAACCTCCATATTATGCTCTACGATAACAACCGTATGACCTGCTGCTATCAGGGCGTTAAAGGCCTTCAAAAGGCGATTTATGTCGTGTATGTGCAGTCCCGTAGTCGGCTCGTCGAAGATAAACATCATTCGCTTGTCGGTAAACTCACGAGCCAAGTAGGAGGCAAGTTTCACTCGCTGGCTCTCACCACCCGACAAGGTCGATGACGGCTGTCCGAGTTTAACATACCCCAAGCCTACATCGCTCAAAGTCTGCAAGCGTTCTATGATACGACGGCACTCCTTGGCATCCTCGCCAAAGAAGGCTATCGCCTCATCTACGCTCATATCGAGGATGTCGCTCACGGACTTATCTCGGTACTTAACCTCCAACACCTCATCCTTAAATCGCTTGCCACCGCACGCCTCACAAGTGAGTGTAATATCGGCCATAAACTGCATTCCAACCTTGATACTACCCTCGCCCTGACACACCTCGCAACGACCTCCCGTCGAGTTAAACGAGAAGTGCGACGGTGTGATATTGTTGTGCTTGGCGTAAGGTTGCTCGGCAAAGAGTTTGCGAATCTCATCCCACGCCTTGATGTATATGGCAGGGTTTGAACGAGAGGACTTACCAATAGGGTTCTGGTCCACCATCTCCACACCTCGCAAGAGTGATACATCGCCACTCAAACCGTCAAAATCGCCCGGATGATCACCCGTATCAGCCAACTGACGATGCAAAGCAGGATAGAGAATATCCCTCGCCAACGATGATTTGCCTGAACCACTGACACCCGTGATGCAGGTCATAACGCCGAGCGGAATTTTAACCGTGATATTTTTGAGGTTATTGTGGCGGCAACCGTTTAGTTTTATGAAATTGCTCCAACCTCGTATAGAGGAAGGAACGGCAATCTCTCGCTTGCTCGAAATATAGTCGGCAGTGTAACTATCCTTGGCGGTTGTAAGATGCTCCAAGTCGCCATTGTAGACTACTCTACCGCCATTTGTACCCGCCTCAGGGCCGATGTCGATAATATGGTCGGCAGCACGAATAACCTCCTCCTCGTGTTCTACAACAATCACCGTATTACCCATATCACGCAACTGTTTCAGCACTTCGATAAGACGGTGTGTATCTCGTGGATGGAGTCCGATGCTTGGCTCATCGAGAATATAGAGCGAACCAGTAAGGTTGCTGCCGAGCGATGTTGCAAGGTTTATGCGCTGGCTCTCTCCTCCCGACAGCGTATTCGATGCACGGTCGAGTGTGAGATAGCCCAATCCTACATCACTCAGATATTGCAGGCGGTTGCGCACCTCGGTCAAAAGGCGCTCTGAGCTCTTAGAGTCGTGTTCGTCGAGCGATACGGATGCAAAGAACTCTATCGCCTCATCTACGGTCATTCGCACAACTTCGGCGATATTTTTACCGCCAAACTGCACATAGAGAGCCTCTTTACGGAGTCGGTTACCCTCGCAGTCGGGGCATACGGCCTTACCCATAAATCGTGCTTTGAGAACACGATATTGTATTTTGTGGCGTTGGCTGTCGAGCATATCGAAGAATGAGTTTAATCCCTCAAAATACTCATTTCCAAGCCAAAGTAGTCGGCGTTGATCCTCGGTAAGAGTGTGATATGGTGCGTGAATAGGGAAATCGAACTTGTGAGCATTCATTACAAGTTGATCTCTAAACCAACTCATCGTTTCGCCACGCCAGCAGGCTATGGCATTGTCGAAAATAGTGCGAGATTTATCAGGTACGACCAAATCCTCATCAATACCCGTAACTTTACCCCATCCCTCGCATCGTGGACACGCTCCAAGCGGATTGTTGAACGAAAAGAGATGCTCGGTCGGGCGTTCAAATTCGATACCGTCAGCCATAAAATTGGCGTTAAAGAGGTGCTTATTCTCTCCCTCTATGATTACGCAACTATTTGTGCCGTAGCCAAATGCTCGTGATACGGACTCTCGCATACGGGTGAGAGTATCCTCATCCTTTGCCACTCGCAAGCGGTCGATGATAATATAAATATCCTCGGCAGAGCGTTCTAAATCAACCTCTTTGATAAAGTCATCAATCAGAACCGTTTCGCCCTCGACAACAAGTCGCACAATGCCCTCTTTCACAAGAGAGAGCAACTTTTCGATAATGCTCTCGCCCTTGTCGAGTTGCATCGGCACAGCAATAATAATCCTTGCACCATCGCCCAACGAGAGTATAAAATCGACTACATCGTCGGTATCGTAGCACTTCACCTCCACGCCCGATACAGGAGAAATAGTCTTACCTACACGGGCATAGAGCAGTTTTAGGTAGTCGTAAATCTCTGTTACTGTTCCTACGGTTGAACGAGGGTTGCGGGATGACACCTTCTGCTCGATGGCAATAGCGGGTGCAATACCCGAAATGATATCTACATCGGGTTTTGAAATACGCCCCAAGAATTGGCGTGCGTAGGCCGACAAACTCTCTACATAACGGCGCTGTCCCTCGGCAAAGATGGTGTCGAATGCCAAAGTAGATTTGCCCGAACCCGACAAACCCGTCACGACAATCAACTTCTCGTGAGGAATATCGAGTTCGATATTTTTAAGGTTGTGTACCCTTGCCCCCTTTATGTAGATTGAGTTACTCATCTCCAATTTCCCTCTTCTACCGTTACTCCTTCGACCTTTTCCAACTTGGCAATAAGGGTATCAGCCTCGCTCTCACGGATGCGAAGTCGCATAGTGCAGAGATTGTCGAATACCTGCTCGTCAATGCGTGGCGACATCTCCTTAATAACACGCATTACGCCATTCATCGAGATGTACGAGAAATCGACCTTAATAACTCTATCAACAGTCTTTTCGATAATGTTGCTGACGGCAATAACCTCGGCTGTGGACTCTTTGTAGGCCTGTATTAAGCCCGAAACACCCAATTTCGTGCCACCAAAGTAGCGCACAACCACAACCAGACAGTTGGTTAGGTCGGCCGACAAAAGTTGCCCTAAAATAGGTTTTCCTGCCGTTCCCGATGGTTCGCCATCGTCGTTTGCACGAAATACTTCGCCCTGCGCACCAAGACGATAAGCATAGCAGTGGTGTGTGGCATCGTAATACTCCTTACGCAGAGCGTCGAGCAACTCCTTAATCTCCTCTTCACTCTCTACCGGATAGGCGTAGGTGAGGAACTTGCTGCTGCGCTCCTTGTAAATAGCCTCTACCGGCTCGGCAATGGTCAAGTATGAGTCCTTTATCTCTGCCACTCCTACTTTATCTTATTAAACATTCGATTGAAGCGAATACCATCCTCACCCTTCGAGAAGGCGATAAAGAGAGCCTTTCCTACAATATGATCCTCAGGCACAAAGCCCCAGAAGCGAGAGTCTGCCGAGTTGTGGCGATTGTCGCCCATCATAAAGTAGTAATCCATCGCAAAGGTGTAGCTACTTGCCTCTACTCCGTCGATAAATATCTTGTCGCCCTCTACTTTGAGGTCGTGTCCCTCGTATTGGTCGATAATGCGCTCGTAGATAGGAAGATTGTCGATTGTAAGTTCTACGGTTGTTCCCTTCTGCGGAACCCACAACGGGCCGAAGTTATCCTGTGTCCAAGCATACTTTTCGTTGTGCGGGAAGGTGTCGAGTGAAGGTATTGTATTATTGTAGCGCTCTACACTCTCCACACTCTTATATTTTCGCAATAGCTCAGCACCCTTCTCGGTGGTTGCAACATAGTAGTATGGCGCAGTACCATCGTACTCGGTGATATTGAGGTTAGCAAATGCATACTCCGACAATGGAGCGGTACTCTTTACAAAGTAGATGTGCTGACGCTCCTCGCAAGCGGGCTGCTTTTCGCCATTTACAAAGAGCTCGGTATTTACAATCTGCAAAGTATCGCCCGGAATACCTACGCAGCGCTTGATGTAGTTCTCTCGCTTATCCACAGGGCGAGCGATGACGGTATAGTCCTGATTTAGGCGTTTTCTGCCCTCCTCTTTGCCGAGTGAAGATTGATATTCACGAAGTACATCGTAGTATGTAACCGCCTGATTTTCAAGCAATACGGTATCGCCGGCAGGGAAATTAAACACCACGACATCCTCACGCTCAACCTTGCCACAACCACGCAAACGGTGGTAGTCCCACTTGATACATTCTGAGTAGGACTTGCTCTTACCATTCGAGAAAGGCATTGTATTATAGACAAACGGCATAGCCACAGGGGTATTTGGTACCTGCGGGCCATACGAGAGTTTGCTGACATAGAGGTAGTCGCCGATAAGAATTGTCTTCTCCATCGACGATGTAGGCACTACATAGAGTTGGAAGACAAACAAATGCACCAAAGTTGCCACTACCGTAGCCCATACGATTGCATCAATCCATCCATATACGGTATTGTATGCCGGATATTTCTTGCGCCACTCATCATTCTTAGTGCCTATATAGCGATAGATAAGGCGTGAAATAAAGTAGTCGTAAATGAGCGGCAATCCAAGCAATAGCCACAAATTACCTGTCCATACGACGAATAGCAAGATGTAGACTACGGCCGCAACCGAGAACTTCACCCAGCGATTCTTCAAAATATCTAAAACTCTCTTCATACTCTACTCAAACAAATCGTCAATGGTAAATACACCCTTGCGTGGTGCGACAAACTCTGCTGCAACTACCGCACCGAGAGCCAATGCTCGGCGTGAGAAAAGCGTATGTTTAATCTCGATTTTATCATCCTCCGAGGTGTAGGTTACAGTGTGAGTACCAGGCACTGTACCCTCACGCAACGAGGTTATTTCGATGGCGTTGTCGGCTGTTGTAGGCTCGTTCACCCACTCGCTCTTACGCTCTACCTTTGCGAGGATGTCGTTTGCAAGCGAGATGGCTGTTCCGCTCGGTGCATCCTTCTTTTGGGTGTGGTGAATCTCCTCAATAGCAACATTGTAGGCGTCGAAGCGGTTCATCAACTCTGCCAAGTAGCGATTGAGGCGGAATGTGATATTTACGCCCAACGAGTAGTTTGATGACCAAATCATAGTAGAATTCTTCTCCTTGCACAACGCCTGCAACTCCTCTAAACGGTCGTGCCAGCCCGTTGTACCGCTCACAACAGGTGTTCCGCACTCGATGCAGGTGCGAACATTCGTGTAGGCTGTATCGGGGGTTGTAAATTCGATTGCAACATCAACCTCGGCAAGTTTCTCGGCACAGAGGTCGTGTGCGTTATTCTGGTCTATAATAAGTGCTACGGTGTGTCCTCGTTGGAGCAAAACCTGCTCGATTTCGTGCCCCATTTTGCCGTAGCCGATAATAGCAACTCTCATAATTCTCTCTATTTTGAAATGTTTAACTCGCAAAGATAATAATTTTAGACGAAATAAAAAAGACAAATGCTATTGCATTTGCCCTTTATACTTAACATTGCTGAGAAATAAGCCCTGCGGTTGTGCTCCACTGCTGGCTCGTGAGAGATCTTTTGAATCGACAATCTCTCGAAACTCCTCCACCGTGTAGCGACCTCGACCAACATCGACAAGCGTACCCACAATAGCCCTCACCATATTGCGCAAGAAGCGGTCTGCACGAATTGTAAAACGCAGAGTACCATCGTTTTCCACCACCCATTCGGCGTGCGAAACACGACATATATTGGTCTTATTGTTCGAGTTCAATTTGGCAAATGTAGTGAACTCCTCCACTTCGAGGAGGTAGCTTGCAGCCTGGTTCATCTTTGCTACATCGAGCGTAAAGTAGCAAATCCACGCCGAGTGGCGTCTGAATGGCGATTTTACGGGCGAGATAAAGTATGTATACTCTCGCTCCACCGCATCAAATCGTGCGTGCAAATCCTCCGAAACGGGGAATATGCGCATTATGGCGATATCGTGCGGCAACATCGCATTGAGTTTATAGGCGATGTGTGCGCCATCGATCTCTTCCGCAGTATCGAAGTGAGCCGTGTAGAACGAAGCATTCACACCCGTATCGGTACGCCCTGCACCGACTATCTCGGTAGGCTGACGCAAAAGCTTTGATAACGCCTCCTCGATAGTGCCTTGCACGGTACGCTGTTCGGGCTGTCGTTGCCAACCGCAGTAGGCTGCACCCTCATATTGCAACTCGATAAAGTATCGCATTAGCTAAATAGTTGTTTATTCTTCATTTTCAAGGCTTTTTGCAGCCTCGTAAATCCCCTCGTAGAGTGATGGGTGTGCGTGTATTACCGAGGCAATATCCTCGGCTGTTGCACCCAATGCCATAGCCACCGAAGGCTCTCCCAGCATCTCCACAACATTCGCTCCGATGATGTGTGCACCACGCAACTTCTTGTTCTCGTCGAAGATTAACTTAATAAATCCGTCACGATCACCTGCTGCGGCAGCCTTACCCGACGATGCGAAGTTGTAGCGGGCAACCTTATACTCTATACCCTGCTTCTGTGCCTGCTCCTCGGTCAAGCCTACCGATGCAATCTCAGGTGTAGTGAAGATGCAGGCAGGAGTGAGTGAGTAGTCAATAGCCACAGGACTCTTACCAAAGAGTTGCTCCACGCAGTTCACCGCTTCGGCCGATGCGATGTGTGCCAAAGCAGGCGAAGCAATGATGTCGCCCACAGCATATATGGTAGAAACAGATGTTTGGAACTTGTTGTTTACCACGATTTTATCTCGTTCAACCTGAACTCCTGCTTTATCGAGTCCTAACCCCTCGATATTCGACTTAATACCCACCGCAGAGAGAACCTTATCGGCCTCAATCTGCTTGGCTACACCCTTCTGCTCAACCTCTACAATGCACTTGCCATCGACAACCGAAACACCCTTAACAGCCGTGTCGGTCATTACAGTTATGCGCTGACGGCGGAATGCACGCTCGGCAGCAGCCGACACCTCAGCATCGAGCAACGGCATAAACTGCGGCATATACTCCACTACGGTAACTTTCACGCCCAACGATGCATAGAGGAAGGCAAATTCACTTCCGATAGCGCCACTGCCAACCACAACCATCGACTCGGGCAACTCCTCCAAAACGAGGGCATCTCGTGAGGAGAGGATATGTGTGTGGTCGATGGGAATAGATGGTACTTCACGAGGCGAAGCACCCGTAGCAAGCAGGATATTCTTTGCCGAATAGAGAGTGTCGCCAACCGCTACTTCGTGGTCGGAAACGAGTGTTGCAGAGCCTGTAATAACCTCTACTCCACTGCGTTTGAGCAACAACTCCACACCTCGGCCAGTGGTTTGTGCCACTTGACGAGAGCGAGCCACCATAGCCTTTAAATCAGCCCTCACTTCGCCTTCGACAGCCACGCCAAATGACTTGGCATTACGGCAGTAGTGATAAACTTGTGCGCTTTTGAGCAACGCCTTTGTCGGAATACAGCCCCAATTAAGGCAGGTTCCACCCAACTCGGCACGCTCCACAATGGCAACCTTTGCGCCCAACTCTGCGGCTCTAATGGCTCCCACATACCCCGCAGGGCCACCACCTATAACTATTAAATCGTACATACTATTCTTTCAAAATTGAGAATTGAGAATTAAAGGTAAAAACGATAAATCGTTTTTGATTTTATTATAATTTTATCTACTCACTACTCGTTACTCACTCCTCACTATTTCAAATTGTATTCCACACTCTGCGTTTTACCACGCTTATCTTTGTAGGTAATGCGATACTTGCCCTTAAAGCCCCTGAACTGCACTCTGCCCTGCTCGTCAGCCTTTACGGTGAGATTTGCGCGCCATTCGTGGTTGATAAGTTGGTCGAGGGCGTAGTAGGCAGGCTTCTCACTCATATCGCGATTGAAGAGTCCTGCCGAAGATGCCACATGGGCAGCACCGCAACCATCTACCGTATTCCACCAAGTAACACCCATCATATTCCTCTGCGAGAACCACAAACGATAGAGTTGCTGCGCAATAACACCCTGAATTATCAAACCTCGCTCATCGGGTGTCGGTGCGGTGATGGTGACCTCGCTGATGTGTATCGGCAACCCCGTTTCCGAAGCCCAACCGATATATTCACGCACCTGCGAAGGGGTCTGAATCAACTCTCCTTCGGCAATGCCCTGACACAATTTGGTGTCGAAGAGGTGCATCTGAATACCCATAATATCGACCTTTGCGCCACGCTCCAAGAGTCGCTTTACCTGCGCCGTATATGCAGGTTTGCGGTGGAAGTCGTTGATGTTCAACTTAACCTCCTTCGGGAAGTACTGCTCCGCCCACTTGAAACTGCGATACGGGAAGTCGCCCGGCATCAAACCGTTACGGCTCTTTGCGATTGGGAAATTTTCGGGAATATAGTTCTGTTCGGCGCACAACGCACTCTCATTTACCACATCCCAACTCTGCACACGCCCTTTGTATCGTTCGGCAATTTGCTTGATGCGATTCTCAAATATCTGCGCCATTGTCTTGGTATATTCGGGGAATGCCGCTGCTGCCTCATCGAAGGACATTGCCTCCCACTCGGCACTCTTCTTGTCGCGCGAAGAGCGGCGATTAGGCTCGTTCGGGAACAACTCGTTAAATCTCGCACGCTCCTCCGCAGTGAAGGTGTCGAGTACCCAGCGAGGTTGCTGATACTGACGATTCCCCCATATCAGGATATGACCATGTGCGCGAATACCCTTCTTCTCGCAGAAATCCACAATCTGGTCGGTCGAGGGTCTGCGCCAATGAAATTGCGACTTTGGCTCTTTGCAGGCGTTCCACCACTCCTCTGTGTCGTGCTCCTCGGTGGCAAAGCGCAGTTTTCCCTGCTCCCACTCGAACTCTCGCCAATAGAACGGGAGTGTTGCCGAATTGAATAACTCGCCGTAGGCACGCTTGTAGCGGTCGTTGTACTCGGCTTTGCCGAGTTGGTTGAAGTGGAAGATGTGCGCACCAAAGATAAACTCGTGCGACACCTGCTCGATTTTGACCTCTCGGTTGCGACCGATATTTTCGAGTACTATCTCGCCATTGGCCTTACGATACTTCTCGATGTCGGCATCGATGCGAGCCTGCTCCTCTGCGTTCCAAATCTTCCAATACGCCTCGCTCATATAGCCCTTCGTGTCTTCGGCTTGTGAGCGAGGGAAGGTGTATTGCGCCTGTGCAACAAGCGATGTGCCAACTGCAAGAATGGCTATCAATGTTCGTTTCATTTCGTTATGCTTTTTAGTAGTTTACAACCTTCAATACCTCTCCATTGTCTGCCGCTACGGCTCTCTTCCACTTCTCCGAGTACCCCGACTGCTTAATTTTGTCAGGGATATTCTTGCTGTTGCCATTGTCGATAAAGCCCTTCTCGTTTTCGGACTTCTCGTTACCATCTATATACTTTACCAACAAGTACTTGTCGAGCGAATCCCACTTCTCGAACAACGCTTGCGCAGTGGCAGTTGAGTACTCTGTAAGCACTTTTTGAGCCTTCTTGGACGAGAGCGACGCAACCTTTGCATCAATCTTTGCCACCTCTGCTAATTGGCTATTCTCCCACTTATCAACCTCCTCACGCACACGCTTGCCAATAACATTGTAGCGCAAGTATGCGAAGTTTGTAATGCGGTTTGTAACCCAGAACATCGAGGTTGGCGAGTAGTGCAACATCGAGCCATTCTCCTCCGAGAGGCACCAAGGCACCTCGGTAGTATTACAATATATAGGTGTAAGAGGCGATGTCGCAGCATCGTCAGTACCAAACCAGAGAATACCAGTCTTGCCCTCACGAGCCTGACCGCAGAGCCAAAAACCTGTCTGCTGTGTGGCGGTAGCACGCTCGTTGCAGTACTGCACGCCATCGACCTTGAAGTACATAGGACGCCAGCGGTATGGGCAAGCATTGCCACCCGCACCTATATCAGTAGCCATATCCATCGGAGTACCCTCGTAGTGGTCACGCATAGCGTCGAACAACTGCTTTGGCGACACCTTCTGCGTAGGCTTCACCCACAATGGCATACGATTGGAAGGGTTGTGTCCCATTGCGTAGTCGGTGTATTTATCCATACCCTCGGCTACGGTGCGGAAGAAGGCCCAAACACGAGCCTCACATCCACGCAAGCCACTAAAATCGAGCGGAGCATAAGTGTCGCAGAACGAGAACTCCTCGTCCTTGCCATTGAAGTAACCCATCTCACGAGCAAACGAGATAACCTCGCTTGCGTAGAGGCAGTTCTCCTTGTCGTTGAGTGGGAATGTCGAGATGCGAGCCTGATTGGCGTGTCCCGAAACATATCCGTCAGGAATACGACGAGCCACCCATACAATACCCTTGCGGAGGTTATTACCCTTATCGTCGAGCTTCGAGCCCTTGCCAATAAGCTCCATAATCCACGCCTCGTTCTTATCTACAAGCGAGAATGACTCGCCAGACGATGCGTAGCCGTAGGTGTTTGCAAGGTTTACAATCACATCGATTGCCTCACGAGCGGTCTTTGCACGCTGCAATGCGATATAAATCAACGAGCCGTAGTCCATAATGCCCTGCGCATCCTCCAACTCCGAACGACCGCCATAGGTTGTTTCGGTGATGATAAGCGAGTGCTCGTTCATATTGCCGACGGTCGAATAGGTCACAGGCACTTGCTCGATAAGACCAAGATAACGACCACTATCCCAATCGTTTACTGCGAGAACCTTTGCTCTCTGCTTACCTCCGTTATGCTTGTATAACGCACCATAGAGTTGGTGCGAATCGGCTGCGTAGGTAACCATCACCGAGCCATCGGTAGATGCTCCTTTCGTAACAATAAAGTTGGTGCACGCAAAAGCAGTAGTTGTACCTGCCAAGAGTGCCACCGCAAGAAGTAATCTCTTCATATAACTTCGTGTTTAATAATTTCTATTTCCAAATATAGATGAGCCTATGCGCACCATTGTCGAGCCGCACTCGATAGCCAACTCGTAGTCGTCGGACATTCCCATCGAAAGGGTGTCGAACGCCTCGCCAAAGTGGTGCGCAAGATCTCTCTTGCACTCCGCCAGGCGTTCAAAGTCGTGGCGTATAACTGCCTCGTCATCGGTATTTGTCGCCATACCCATAATGCCTCGCACTCGGATATTTTTGAGTGCCGAGAGTGCTCCGCTTTGCAGGTAGCCGACAAGTTCGTCGTATTGCCAACCCGTCTTGCTCTCCTCCTCGGTGATGTGGATTTCGAGCAGGACATCCACCACCCTGCCTATGCGTTCAGCCTCACGATTGATGCATTCGGCAAGGCGCACGCTATCGACCGACTGGATAAGCGATACGAATGGTACGATTTGGCGCACTTTATTGGTCTGCAAGTGGCCAATCATCTGCCACTCTATATCCTTTGGCAGTGCTTCGTACTTAACGAGCAACTCCTGCACTCGGCTCTCGCCAAAGATGCGTTGTCCCGCCTCGTAGGCCTCTTTAAGAGCCTCTATGGGGTGAAACTTCGATACCGCAACGAGTTTAACCCCCTGCGGTAACGACTTGTGCAATGCCTCTATTTTTGCGCTAACGGCCATAATTAGTGAGTAAATAGTTAGTAGAGAGTCGTTCTCAAATTTTACTTATGCGTTTTGAGTAGCTCCTCTGCGGCCTCCAAAGCCTTATAGAACTCCTCTCCCCACTTGCGAATGATTGGCTCTCGCAAACCCTTATATACGGGGATTCCGAGTTTGCAACCATTCTCGCACGCCGACTTGCAGATGTACCAGCGATGGTAGTTCAACCCCTCGCCTCCATTGCGGAATTTCAGCACACGAATTGGGTAGAGGTGGCACGAGATAGGCTTCTGAAACGAGCATTTACCCTCACGATACGCCTTGTCGATTGCGCACAACGCCACGCCATTGTCGTAGCAAGTGAAGGCGCACTCACCGCCGTTAATAAGCGGTGTAGTGTAATCGCCATCACTATCCACAACCATAAACCCCTGCTCCTCGACCGCCTTGATACCCTCCTCGGTCATATAGGGCTTATAGTTCTCGTACTCCTCTTCGAGAATATCGACCTCTTCGATTTCGAGCGGAGCGCCGGCATCACCCTCGATGCAACAAGCGCCCTTGCACTGCGATAAATCGCACGCAAACTTCTCCCTCAAAAGGTCGGCACTAACTATCTTACCTTCGATTTCAATCATAAAATAGTAAAACTATTTGGTAACAGGCTCGTCGTAACCGTCAGCCTTAGCATTCCACATAGTAAGCAAGGTTACTGCACCAAGGAGAGCAGTAACCAAGATTGTTACATATGCTGCATTCCAGCCGTAATGCTGTGCTACATATCCGAATCCTACACCCGAAATAAGGGTACTTGCATAACCGAAGATACCGAGAATACCATTTGCCGTAGCCGAAGCACGATTTGTTGCCTGGTTAGCAGCTGCAATACCGAGCAACGCCTGCGGACCATAGATGAAGAAGCCGATAAATGTAAACGGCACCATCTGCAACCACCACGCTGCACCCTCTGGAATAAACCAGAAGATGGTAATAGAGAGTGCTGCTCCCAACATACAAATAAGGCAGGTACGATGAGCTCTATTCTTGAAAAGGTGGTCGGTAAGCCAACCGAAGAACACCATACCGATATTTCCTCCGATAAACTCGAAAATAATACACAAAGTTGTTGCCATTGCGAGTGTTAAGCCCTTCGACTCTGTCAAGAGTGTCGGTCCCCAATCGAGCGCAGCAAAGCGAACAACATAGACAAAGAAGTTGGTGAGTGCCAAAGTCCAAATAAGGCGATTACCGAAGATCTTACGGCGAATAAATGCCTTGTACTCTGCACTCTCCTCCGGTGTGCGCACAATAGCCTTCTTCTCACCCATAACCTCAGGCAAACCTACATCCGACGGCGAATCCTTCAATGTAAAGAACATTCCTATCGCTCCTGCAATAGCGAAGATGGCAGGGATGATGAAGCACCAGCGCCAAGCGTAGTAGTGTGCTGCGAAATTCAACACCTTAGGGTCTGTAACATCGAGTTTGAGGTTCGATGCGATATTTGCCACAGCCTCGGCATTTGCGCTCATATCTACGCCCAAGTGAGGCATAATATACCAGCCGCAAAGACCGAATACAAGGCCTGCACCAATCGAGTGCGACATATTCCACACCGACATCTTTGTAGCGAGTTCCTTCGGATGAATCCACTGAGTAAGAGTCTTGGTACACGGAGGTACGCCCATACCCTGCAAGTAACCGTTGATAACCCACACGATACCCATAAAGTAGATTAACACGCTCGAAAAGGCTACGGTTGTGCCTGCATTGTTAGCCAAAGCTACAATCCAGCCTGCGATAGTATCGCTGAAACCGAAGAGTATATTTGCCAAAGCGCACAAGAACAAGCCCACCGAAAGTACGATGCGGGCACTATTTCTATCCGAAATAATACCGTTCACGAAGCGTGATAAGCCGTAGATGACGCCGTGCAAGGTGAGGAACAATCCGAGCGACACCTTCGATATGCCGAACTCGGCTGTCAAACCGGGCATCGCAATCGAGAAGTTCTTACGCACGAAATAGAAAAGGGCATATCCCACCATTGTGATGATAATGGTGCGAATTTGCCAATATCCGAATGATTTTTTAGTCTTCTCCATACTCCAAGTCTGGTATGTTTAGTTATTTAACCTCCCAAACACTACCCTTTCCGAACAAACGCTCGGTGAGTTCTGCCATATAGCCACAACGATACACAACATCAATGTTAGCGAAACGGCTACGCATATAAGGGATGTAAGACAAGGTCTTGCGGAAACGCTCACGACTTACGCCGATATGCTCTGGCTCGTATGGTGCGCCTACCAAGCGAAGGTTCTCTCGTACCTCTGCGAATGGGATAATCTGCTCACGGATCTGCTCTTTGAGTGTCGGCCAAGCGCTCTTCAACGCCTCCAACTGCTTACGCAAGCCCTCCTTATCCACATACTTATCTTTGCTCTCCTTCAAGCCACGAGCGATATGTCCAGGTTTGCCCTCGAATACCTCACGAATCTCGGCCTCCTGCTCCTCCCAAGACTTCCAAGCCTCGACACACTTATCAACATCGAGGTTCTCGATATCCTTCTCCAAGAGGAACTCTAACGATGCAGTCGAAGCCAATGTACCGATACCTACCTTAAAGCCGTGCGACACATGCTTGCCCTCGAAGCACAAATCCTCCATATCCCAGCAGTGTGAGAATTGGTGCTCTGTGCCCGATGCAGGGCGTGATGACTGGATAGCCTGCATAGCAAAACCACTCATAAGCAAGCCCTCCGACAACGCCTCGGTCTTTTCGATATCACCTGCAAATACCGCAGCAGGATCTGCCAACGACTCTCGCAAGCCATCCTGTACCAAGTCCCAAGCGAACTTGTCGATAGCCTCGCTACCCATAGCATCTGCCAACATCCAATCTGCTCCGGCAGGGATTTTAGCAATCAAATCGGCATAACCCGATGCAGCCAACTCCTTTGGTGCTGCCGCTGCAATAACAGGGTCCATAACGAAGCCGTAAGGTGCTGGGCAATCGAAGGTCTGCTTGTTGCCATCCTTTGTGATAGATGAGCCGTAAGCGGTGTAACCATCCATTGATGCGGCTGTACCTACGCACATATACTTGCGACCGAGAAGGTGCGACACATACTTTGTCAAGTCGTTCATAACACCCGAACCTACTGCGATAGCCACAGCGTCGAGGGTTTTGAGGTGAGCCTCCAACTTCTCCACATGCTTCCACTCGGCATACAACTCCTCGTCGGTGAAGATAAATGGCTTCTCCTGTGGGATACCAGCCTCTTCGAGCGATGCATATACCGCCTTACCTGCTACCTCCCAAGTGTTAAGGTCGGCTACGATGATAGCCTTCTGTGATGGGAACAACTTTGCAAACATCTCGGCTGTGCGAGCCACTACGCCTGCGCCGATAATCAAATCCTTGGTGTCTGTTGTGCGCAAAAGAGCGCTCTCTACTTTTGTCATAACATCTCTATTTTTTTTTGGGGGGGGGTATTTTTTTGTTATTTCTTCTGTCCATAGTAAGCATTTGCACCGTGCTTGCGCTCGTAGTGCTTCTCCACGAGGTCAGCATTCATCTCCACCTTAGGGTTGAGAGCCACGGTAATCGACGCCATTCGTGCAACCTCCTCCAATACTACTGCATTGTAGACTGCATTTGCAGCGTTCTTGCCCCAAGTGAATGGGCCGTGATGCTTAACCAATACCGCTGGTGTGTGCATAGGGTTCATACCCTTGAATACATCGGCTATAACATCACCTGTCGATGCCTCATAGGCCTTCTCAATCTGCTCGTGCGACATCTCGTCGGTGCAAGGTATATCGCAATAGAAGGTATCGGCGTGAGTTGTGCCGATATTCGGAATTGAGAGTCCCGCCTGCGACCACGCTGTTGCGTAGGTTGAGTGAGTGTGTACCACACCGCCTACCTCTGGGAAGTGGCGATAGATTGCAAGGTGTGTAGGAGTATCCGACGATGGGCGCAAATCACCCTCCACGATATTGCCGTCGAGGTCTACAACAACCATATCCTCGGCCTTCATATCGTCGTAACTAACACCGCTAGGCTTAATAACTACAAGTCCGCTCTCACGGTCAATAGCCGAGACATTTCCCCAAGTGAGGATTACAAGTTTATTTCTAACGAGGTCGAGATTTGCCTCCAAGACCTCTTTTTTAAGATTTTCTAACATAACTTTGTTTTTTAGAGAGTTTATTATTGTTGTATGTTTTAATCGTAATGTGTATTCATCAACTACTCTCTGCTCTTGGTATCTTCGATTACCTTGTCATAGAGTTCACCGAGCGAGATACCTGCCGTACGAGCCTGCTTCGGCACGATACTGCCACTCGACATTCCGGGTATGGCGTTCACCTCGATAAGGTAGGCCTTGCCCTCCTCCGTAACAATAAAGTCGATGCGGACAATGCCACGACAACGGCACGCCTTGTAGGCCTTCACTGCATCGTGTGCAATCATCTCGGCCCACTCCTCCGAGATTGGCGCAGGGGTAATCTCGTCGCTCATACCTGCGGTGTACTTCGCCTCATAGTCGAAGAAGGCATTCTTCGATACAATCTCCGTAATCGGCAAAACCAACTCTTCCGACTTGGTGATAAGCACGCCACAGCCAAACTCTCGACCTGTGATACACTCCTCAATCAGCACCTCCTCGCTCTCGGTAAATGCAAGGCGCACAGCCTCGGCAATCTGCTCCTTCTCGGTTACTCTGGTAACGCCGAAACTCGAACCACTTGCATTTGGCTTTACGAACAACGGTAAGCCCAACTCCGCCACAATCTTCTCTGCATCGAAAGCCTCGCCCTTGTGCAGAAAGAACTCTCTGGCAACATTCACACCTCGCTCCGCTACGGCTCGCTTGGTCGAAATTTTGTCGAAGGTGATGGTCGAACTCACCTGCGAACACGACGAGTACGGAATACCCATCATATCGAGGTAGCCCTGCAACTTACCATCCTCACCAGGTGTGCCGTGGATGATAATCAAGGCGTAGTCGAACTCATAACGAACACCCTCTACGGTGAGCGAGAAGTCGTTCTTATCCATCTCGTAGCGCTTGCCATTCTCGCTGTAAGCCCAACTGCGATGATGGAGGTCGATGACCTTTACATCGTATTTCTCACGGTCGAGAGCCTCGCTTATCTGATGCGCACTGTTGAGTGCAATCTCACGCTCCGAGGAGTTGCCTCCCGCCAAGAGTGCAATTCGTAATTTCTCCATATCTATCTGTATAATTTATTCTGAATGATGTATTTAGCCACCGCAGTGCAGACCTTGTCGGTAAAGTTCTTACCCTCGGTTATCTCCTTGCGGATGTCGGTTGCTGCGTGGTCGAAGAGTGGTGCATCCTCCAAGAATGTAATCTTGTCGGCGAACTTCTCGACCGAATAACCCTCACGAGGATAGACCAAAAGGCGATAGTTTGCGACTATCTCTTCGTACTCTCGCCAGCGGTCGAACGACTCGATATTGTCTGCTCCCAAGAGCAACGAGAACTCCATATCCGAGCCGAAATTCTCACGCAGGTAGCGCAGTGTATTTATCGTATATGACGGCTTTTCGAGTACAAACTCCACCGCCGAAACCTTAATCTTTTCGGGGTATCGTGACGAGGCACACGCCATCTCACACATCTCGTAACGAGAGAACTCGGGTGCAAGTTCGGTTGCGCTCTTCAAGGGGTTTTGGGGCGATACGATGAATATCAACTCATCGCACAAGCCCTGCTCCACCACCCACTCCGCCAAGGCTATATGCCCCTTGTGGATAGGGTTGAACGAACCAAAGTATAGTGCTACGCTCTTCATTTAATTCTAAATTCTCTCTTGTTAATTACGATTTACGCTATTTACACGCCCCGTAAATCATGTAAATGATGTAAATGTGTAAATGCTGTAACAGACCTACTCTGCCAAGAAGTGGTCGATTATGGCACGAGTATCGGCTACGGCAGTTGCGAGGTCATCATTTACCACCTTGTAGTCAAACTCGGGAGCCATCGATATTTCGAACTCCGCCTTGGCTACACGCTTAGCGATAACCTCTGCTGCGTCGGTACCACGACCTTCCAATCGTTTCTGTAACTCCTCGATTGAAGGCGGCATAATGAAGATAGAGCAAGCCTTCTCTCCGAAGATGCGTTTGAGCGATATACCGCCCATAACATCTACATCGAAGATAATTACATTACCCTTCGACCATATACGCTCCAACTCGCTTTTGAGAGTGCCGTAGCAGGTACCTGCATATACCTCCTCCCACTCCACAAAACTGTCGCTGGCCACCTTCTCGGCGAACTCCTCCTGCGTAAGGAAGTAGTAATCTACTCCATTCTGCTCTACGCCACGAGGTGCTCGTGAGGTTGCCGAGATTGAGAACTCGAACTGCGGATAGTGTTTGAGCAGTTCACGCACAATAGTGGTCTTACCCGAACCACTTGGTGCTGAAAATATAATAAGTTTACCTTCCATATTCTTATGTTTAGTTAGTAGATAGTAGTGAGTAGTTAGTAGTTATATTTACATAGCGATATAGCTATATGGTTGTAGAGTTACATAGTTACAGAGGCGTGTAACCGTGTAACTGTAACTCACGAACTACCATCCCTGCCTACAAGATATTAAGAACTTGTTCCTTAATCTTCTCCAACTCGTCTTTCATCTTCACCACCAACTTCTGAATATCGTGTTGGTTGGCTTTCGAGCCTGTTGTATTAATCTCACGACCCATCTCCTGAGCGATAAAACCGAGTTTGCGACCAGCCTGCTCCTCGGTGGAAGCCACCTCACGGAAGTACTTGCAGTGGTTTTCGAGTCGCACCTTCTCCTCGGTGATATCGAGTTTCTCGATGTAGAAGATCATCTCCTGCTCCAAGCGGTTGTTATCGACCTCTACACCCAACTTCTCAATGCCCTCACGGATGCGCTGGCGCACAGCCTCGGCACGCTGAGCCTCGAACGGAATAATCTCGTTGCGCATCTTCTCAATCTCATCCACACGACGCAAAAGGTCGGCAATAAGGATTGCACCCTCCTGCATACGGAAGGCATCGAGTTTATCGATAGCACCCTCCACAGCCTTCATAATAGCCTCCTTTTCATCATCGGAAGCATCTACGGTGTCGTTTTGGATAACATTCGGCATCTTCATCACGGTAGGGATGATAGCCTCATAGTTGGCTGCCACATTGGCATAGGCCATAGCCTCATCAATCTGCTTGATATATGCAGCAAAGAGCGCCTTATCAATGCGTGAGGCGGTTGCTACCTCGGTTGAAGTAACCGAAACCATCAAATCTACCTTACCACGCACCACACGCTTTGCAACGAGTGAGCGGATGTCGTTTTCGAGTTCACGATATGCGAGAGGGGTTTTCAAACCCAAGTCGAGTTGCTTCGAGTTGAGCGAGCGTATTTCAGCCGTAAAAGTTTTGCCATTTACAACGACCTCGGCCTTACCGAAGCCGGTCATAGATTTCTGCATATACTTATGTTTATATATAATTTGCGCAAAAGTACAAAATAAAACGGAAAACGAAAAGCGAAAAGCAGAAAACTTTTAGTTTTTTCTGAGAATAGAGAAGGTATTTATCCTTTTTTATTCGTCATCAGACCCGTAGAGATATTATTCTGCGAAGCAGAACCAAGTCCCCCTTTTTCAACAGGGGGATTTAGGGGGAATGTTAATGCCCTTACTCTTTTTTTATTCGTCATCAGACGACAATAAAAAAAGGGTAAGCTACTTATATCGCACCGCTACAACCGCATACCCTTGCTCAATTCCTTGCCTGGGGGAGTTCTGCAGGAGCTGGTCGTATAAGACTTACCCGAGGTGCAAAAGTAGAACTTTTTTTGTATCTTTGCAAAAATTTTACAACAAATGACTAAAAATTTTCTCAAATATATCGCCCTTACAGCGGTCGTAATAGTAGTACTCACAACACTACTCTACTCCGCTTTTCACGGACAAGCCATTGATAACGAGCAGGTTGCCTATATCGACAAAAATAGAGACTGCGAGGAGGTCAAGGCTCAAATTGCCGAATCGTTGCGTTCTCCGCTCCACCGCCGAGCATTTCTCTTTTATGCCGAGAGGCTCAACCTCTGCGAGCGAATGAAGGGCGGAAAATACATCTTCAACGACGAAAGTGTCATCCGCATTGTGCGTCGTTTGGTACTTGGAGAGCAGACATCCGTAAAACTCGTTGTAGGCGAGGCTCGCACCCTTCCGCAGTTGGCAGGCAAACTCTCGGCGCAGATTGAGGCAGACTCTGCCACGCTCCTCTCGGCTATGCGTAACAAACAGATACGCAAGGAGTTGGGCTTTGTAAAGGATAGCACGATTGCGATGTTTATTCCAAACACTTACGAGGTCTATTGGAACATCTCGCCAGAGCAACTTTTAAGTCGTATTTCTCGTGAAAACTCTCGTTTTTGGAACACGGAGCGCACCGCAAAATTGGAGCGATGCCGACTCTCGAAATATGAGGTTATGACACTCGCATCAATCGTCTATGAGGAGACCAAAATCCCATCCGAGATGCGAATGATTGCGGGAGTTTACATCAACCGCCTGCGTGCAAAAATCGCACTTGGAGCGTGCCCTACAATCAAGTATGCAATGGGCGATTTCGAGCTTAAACGCATTCTGCACAAGCACCTTACATATCGCTCGCCATTCAACACCTACACCAATCGTGGCCTTCCGCCTGCACCTATTTGCGTGCCGAGTATCGAGGCGATAGATGCGGTTTTGAACTATGCGGAGCATAAGTACCTCTACTTCTGCGCACGCCCTGAGTTGGACGGCCGACACAACTTTGCACGAACTTTGTCGGAACATAACGCCAACTCCCGAAAGTATGCCGCAGCATTGGAGCGCTTGAAAATCAAATAATTTAACTATATTTGCAGAGTTAAAATAGAATAGAAAAGTATGAAACCATCCGTTTTCTTGAATGATATGTTCACCAAAGGTGCAATCCTCGGTGTTGTGATGTTGGCTTCGAACATCCTCGAAACTTCGATGATATATTATGGTGGCACAATGTCGTGGCTTCTCGCCACTTCGTTCGAAAGTTTAGCAGTTGTGGTGCTCTACTGCTGGCTGGTACTCCGCTTCACAAAGGGGTACGCAAATCTCGTTATGAGCGAGCGTAGCGATATGCCATATTTCTCTTACGGAAGCGGTCTAAACTACGCCATCGACATCTCGATGTTAGCGGGTGTCATCGCAGGATTCGGCGGTTATATGTTCCGTCACTATGTTATTGGCTTCGAGAACTATATGACTGCTTATGTAAAGTTAATTCAAGATATTATTTCGCAGAGCGAAGTGCCTGCATCAATGGTCGGAACTTACGAGCAGATGTTCAAGGTATTGAGGTCACAGAGCGAGCCTTCGATTATCTCGGCAATCTTTTCGAGCGTAACAAACTACCTCATATCAGGTACCCTTGTCGGCCTGATTGTGGCATCAATAACCAAGCGCACACCTAAAATTTTTGACGAGCAAAATGAGCAATAATAAGATAGATGTATCGGTTGTAGTACCTCTCTACAATGAGGAGGAGTCCCTGCCCGAATTGATGGCGTGGATTGAGCGTGTATGCAGCCAAAACAGCCTTGCCTACGAGGTTGTTATGGTCGATGACGGCTCTACGGACTCATCGTGGAGCGTTGTCGAGCAATTAAAGAAGGAGTATAGCGAGAAGCTCAAAGCCATCCGCTTTGCCCGCAACTACGGCAAGTCGGCTGCACTCTACTGTGGTTTTGAGGCTGCCGAGGGCGAAGTTGTCTTTACAATGGACGCCGATTTACAGGACTCGCCCGACGAGATACCGGAGATGCGCCGAATGGTTTTGGAGGAGGATTATGACCTCGTTTCGGGTTGGAAAAAGCGTCGCTACGACCCTATCTCAAAGCGTTGGCCGAGCAAATTCTTCAACGCCACAGCCCGCTGTGTATCAGGCATTAACCTGCACGACTTCAACTGCGGCTTGAAGTGCTATCGCAAGCGTGTAGTAAAGAGCATCGAGGTCTATGGCGAGATGCACCGCTACATCCCTATTCTCGCAAAATATGCAGGCTTTAAGCGCATTGGCGAGAAGGAGGTACAGCATCAGGCTCGCAAGTATGGCGTATCGAAATTCGGCATCGAGAGAATGGTTAAGGGCTACCTCGACCTTATTTCGGTAACCTTTATGTCACGCTTTGGTCGTTCACCTATGTACTTCTTCGGCTCGCTCGGAACACTGATGTTTTTGGTCGGTGGATTTACCACTATATGGGTGATTGCTAGCAAGTTGTATAAGCAGTTCTACGACCTTCCACTTCGTGCCGTAACCGATCAGCCACTCTTCTACTTGGCAATTTTGACAATCGTGCTCGGTGTTCAACTCTTCCTTGCAGGCTTCCTTGGCGAGTTGATTAACCGCAATGCAACCGATAGAAACAAATACCTAATACACGAAAAATTATGATTCAGAGAATACAGACTCTCTACCTCTTGTTGGCAACTGCCTTGATGTCGCTCACGCTCTTTTTGCCGTTGGCGACCATTTGGCAGGGCAATGAGGAACTCGTAATCAAAGCCTTTGGCGTAAGTGGCGCACTTGGTTTTGAGGCTGCTTTGCCCCTCTATTTGGGCATTGTATTGGCTGCGGCTACCCTACTGCCGCTCGTTACTATCTTTTTGTTTAAGAAGCGATTAGCGCAGATTAGACTCTGTGTATCGGAGATTGTGCTGCTGCTCGGCTCGGTAGCATTTGTGGCACTCTATTGCTATCGTGTCTGCTCGCTCTTGGGGGAGGCTATTGAGGGTGATTTGAACTTCACTCTCGGCTTCGCATCGTTGATGCCTGTGGTGTCGATAATCCTCGTAGTATTGGCTATGCGTGGCGTAGCGAAGGATGAGGCGCTTGTTCGTTCCCTTGACCGCATCCGATAGGCCAAAAAACGCAATAAACGCAAAATAAATTTGGCAGTAATAAAAAAAATATCTACATTTGCACCACCAAAAACGGAGACACTCCTATTTGGAACGATGAATCCGTAGCTCAGCAGGTAGAGCACAACACTTTTAATGTTGGGGTCCCGGGTTCGAGCCCCGGCGGATTCACGGAAAAAAGACAGCTTATATGCTGTCTTTTTTTTCGTTTGATATGGGTGTTGCTTTCAGTGTGTAGTTTGGGCTTGTCAGCCATTTCGCACAAGCACGATGTCTGCAACCTCAAACTCCACCACGCAATAAATTGCGTGCAACACCCTTTTGTATTCGTCGTGCCTTCTCACTTAATTGTGGGTTGCGAGGATATTTAATTCTATTGCTCGCTATCGCTGCGCTATGCGGTATCCTCGCTTCGGCTTTGCCGGTCGAGCCCCGGCGGATTCACGCAAGCAACCACCTTTTTCGGGTGGTTGTTTTGTTTTTGTGCGTGCCGTTTTGTAACTTTGCGACCGAATTTGACAAACAGTAAATTATAGATATATGTATCCATTAAAATTCAAACCACAACTCAAAGAGAATATGTGGGGCGGAAAGCGCCTTCTCGACATCAAGAAGGGGCTCTATCCTCGCACCATCGACAAGACAAAGGTCTATGGCGAGAGTTGGGATATATCGAGCGTAAAAGGCTCTATTTCGAAGGTTGCTAATGGTTTCCTCAAAGGCAACAACTTGCAGGAGATTATCGAAGTATATATGGGCGAGTTAGTTGGTGAGGAGGTTTTCGAGCAGTTTGGCTTGGATTTCCCTCTTCTTATCAAGAACTTGGACTGCAACGACACCCTCTCGGTGCAGGTACATCCTAACGACGAGTTGGCTGCCGAGCGCCACGACTCATTCGGTAAGACCGAGATGTGGTATATCGCCGATGCAGAGGAGGGCGCAGTAATCTACCTCGGATTTAAGAATAAGAATATTACTCGTGAGGAGTATATCAAGGCTGTTGCCGAGGGTACGGTTGCCGATATTTTGCAGGCTGTACCCGTAAAGAAGGGCGATGTATTCTTCATTCCTGCGGGTACTGTACACGCCTTGGCCAAGGGGTTAAATGTTATCGAAATTCAGCAGACTTCTGATATAACATACCGTATTTTCGACTGGAACAGAGTCGATAACAACGGTAAAGCACGAGAGTTGCACACCGCATTGGCTGTTGATGCCATCGACTTCGAGTCGGGTATTGAGGAGTGTCGTCGCAGCTACTCTATTGCTTCAAATAAAGAGGTTAATATCGTTGATTGCGAATACTTTAAGACTGATATATTACAGGTAGATAATGCCGTAGAATTGGACTACTGCAAGCGTGATTCATTCACAATCTATATGTGCATCGAGGGCGAAATATCGGTTACTCTCGACGGCGAGACTACCGAGACGCTCCGCACGGGCGAGGTTATGCTTATCCCTGCCATCACCAACGAGGTTGCAATCGAGGGTAATGCAACAATTCTAATAACACACTTATAGTATGAGAGAGTGGTTTAATCTTGCAAAGAGTTCCATCTGCTCCGGTATTCTTATCGGTTTTGCAGGTTTTGCATACACTATGGTTGGCGGCATTGTCGGAGCATTTCTCTTCTGCTTCGGACTCTTTGGCGTGTTGTATGGCAAATGGGCACTCTATACAGGCTATGCTGGCTCATTCGCTTGGCGAGATGCGAAGGATTGGGGCAGACTATTCTTCGTCCTTGCAGGCAACTGGGTAGGCGTTATGATTGTCGCACTACTCGCTGCGATTGCCTCCGACAGCAGCATCGAGAAGTATAGCGAGATTATCTCGCCGATTATTGCCGACCGCACCACCACCGAATTGTGGGTATTATTTATGCGAGCTGTAGGTACGGGCTTTATTATGGAGATTGCCGTGCGATATGGCCGTGAGGCAAAATATATGACCGTCCTGCTCGGTGTTCCGGTATTTATTGTCTGCGGACTGCCCCACTGCGTTGCCGACATCTTCTACTATGGCGTAGATTGGCTCACAGCCAACAGCTCTGCAACAAGTTATATCGCACCTTGGGCAGTTGCTATTGTCGGGAATTTAGTCGGCTGCAACATACCGAGATTGCTCTCTGTCAAGGAGTAAAAAACAAGAGTCGGGCCATAAAGCTCGACTCTGTTTCTATTACTTATTGACTTTTTACCAATCCGACGGGTTGTAGGTTGATTTCGGTGCATTTGGCACATTCGTAAAGAATTTATGGCCGGTCAGGCGCTCAATCTCCGCCACCGACATTGTCTGTCGTTGTGCACCACTTGTGTTCTCGAACCAGAAACCTGCACACTGCAACTCGTCTGCCGAGCAGTTTGCTACCCACTTACCACTATTTTCGCTCTTGGTGCGAAGGACAACCTTATAGTAGTGAGTCGGTATAGGGCACGATTTGCCCTGTCCGCCGTTATCACGAATTGTGGCGTAAGTAGTACCCTCCGCAAAGTGTGCTCCCGTTACAACATAGAGCGTATCCGAATTTGCCCACTTTCGCACATCCCCTTCGAGGGTTTTCCATTTTCCACGATTTAAGCCTGCCAACTGCGGAGTTACATTTGTGCCGTAGAATGTTGTCTGATTATCTGCTACGCTCTTTGTTCTATCATCAGAGGGGAGATGATGACCTCGGTCGTGAGTTGATGCAGTCGATGCATTTGCCCTATATGTGCCACTTACATCTGGCTCATAGGCATCTTCCACCCAATATGGATCATATTTCCAGTCGTCATCACGAGATACATTGCCCATATAGCACTCGTGCAACGGATATGCCACCCACAAAGCGCAATGTTTCGACTTGTCGAAGCAGAACGAGTAGTTGCGTAACTTACTGTTTGACGGCAACTTATCGTGCGCACCAAATACCAGCTCATCACTCTCGGTAATTGCAGGTAGTTCCAACCAGCCGCCCTTATTTAGTAATGGATTTGGTATAGGTGTCGGCTCTGGCTCAGGGGCGGGATTGGGCGAAGGCTTTTCGGTGTTGCCATTACTATTGTCACCACCAAACGCATTATCGTATCCTATTGGCGAACAGGATATTATTGCTACCAACAGATAGCACAAGGTTAGCGCAAGGACTCTTTTCACTTTATCGTTTCACAAGTTTTACAACATTCTCAACATGGTGCGTGTGTGGGAACATATCCACAGGCTGAACAGCCACAATGCGATACATATCGTTCATCAACGCCAAATCTCGTGCTTGGGTTGCAGGGTTGCAACTCACATAAACGATGCGCTCAGGTGCTGCATTCAAAATCACCTCAATAACCGGCTCGTCAACACCTGCACGAGGAGGGTCGAGAATAATCACATCGGGACGGCCATTCTTGGCGATAAAGTCGTTGCTCAACACCTTCTTCATATCGCCGGCGTAGAATACCGTATTCTCGATGCCGTTAATCTGCGAGTTAATCTTTGCATCCTCGATAGCCTCAGGCACATACTCGATACCCACCACCTTCTTGCAACGCTTTGCACAGAAGTTTGCGATTGTACCGGTACCTGTGTAGAGGTCGTAGAGGGTATCATCCTCCTTTAAGTCGGCGAACTCACGAGTAACCTTGTAGAGCTCGTACGCCTGCTTCGAGTTGGTCTGATAGAACGATTTAGGACCAACCTTGAACTGCAAGCCCTCCATCTCCTCCATAATATGATCCTTACCTGCATAGCACATCGGTGTCAAATCGCCCGTCGAATCATTCCACTTCTCGTTTACGAATACGATGGTCGAGGTAATCTGCGGGAAGCGTTCCAATACAGCGTCT
>JAZONG010000133.1:0-14570 GCA_045654385.1 Alistipes sp. | reverse complement strand
CCCATACGAGTACAGTAGCCCTCAGCCATCTCGAGGTAACGAGTACCCTTAGCCAAAGTACCGAACATTGTACCTACCTGCGAACGCAAGCCCTTACCGAGGTCCTCAAGAGATGCACCGATAACAAGACCGCCCTCCGAGAAAGCCGACTGTGTACGACCGTAAACGATCTGCTTGAACAACTCTCGCATAGCGGTGTTGATAGCGTCGCAAACGAGGTCGGTATTCAATGCCTCCAAGATAGTCTTACCTGGGAGAATCTCTGATGCCATAGCTGCCGAGTGAGTCATACCCGAGCAACCGATAGTCTCAACCAAAGCCTCCTGGATGATACCATCCTTAACATTGAGTGTAAGTTTGCACGCACCCTGCTGAGGAGCACACCAACCAATACCGTGAGTAAGACCGGAGATATCCTTTATCTCCTTGGCACGCACCCACTTGCCCTCCTCCGGAATTGGAGCAGACTCGTGATTCGCACCCTTCTTAACGCAGCACATCTGCTGCACTTCGTGTGAGTAAATCATAGTTGTTTAAAATTAAGTTTATCTGTTAAATAGATATAGTTACACTTTTCGGAACAAATATACGATATTTTTTTTGATTTGCGACACTCTACGCCGATATTTTCACAAAAAAAAGAGTGAGAAGCAATCTTGCTCTCACTCTTTGGTTTCTATTATCGTGACTCAATACTACTATTTGTAGAAGAGCGGCGAGATAGACTGATAGTTGTGAACACGCTCGATGCACTCGGCTACGATGTCGGCACACGAGAGAACTGTAAACTTGTGCAAGTCTTTCTCCGGATTGAGCGGAATAGTGTCGGTTACGATAACCTCCTCCAAAGCACTGTCGTTGATACGCTCGTAGGCGTTACCCGACAATACAGGGTGGGTGATAGCGGCACGAACGCTCTTTGCGCCACGCTCCATCAACATATTGGCAGCCATACAGATAGTGCCTGCGGTGTCGATCATATCATCAACGATGAGGATGTCACGACCTTCAACCTCGCCGATAGCGGTCATCGAGCCAACAACATTAGCCTTTGCACGCTCCTTGTGCGAGATGATGATTGGGGTGTTGAGCAACTTTGCGTAGGTGCTTGCACGCTTTGCACCGCCCATATCAGGCGAGGCAATCGAGAGGTTCTCGATATTGAGGCTCTTGATGTAAGGTACGAAGATGCCGCTTGCGTAGAGTGCATCAACCGGAACATCGAAGAAGCCCTGAATCTGGTCTGCGTGCAAATCGATGGTCATAACTCGATCTACGCCTGCTACGGTGAGCATATTTGCAACGAGAGCCGAGGTGATTGGTACACGAGGACGGTCCTTGCGGTCCTGACGAGCCCAGCCAAAGTAAGGAATTACCGCTACAATCTTGTGAGCCGAAGCACGCTTTGCCGCATCAATCATCATCAACAACTCCATCAGGTTGTCCGACTTAGGGAATGTTGATTGAATAATGAATACGGTGCAACCACGGATAGACTCGATGAAGTGCGGTTGGAACTCACCGTCGCTGAACTCTACAACCTCACACTCACCGAGTGTAGTGCCGTATGCAGCAACGATTTTCTCTGCCAGGTAGCGTGAAGCACGACCCGTGAAGAATTTAATTTTGTGGATAGCCATATACTTATATTAGTTTATATGAGATTTCTTCTGCGTGGCACAAAGGTAATACTTTTATGCCGTTTTGTATAACTATTCTGCGTTTTCTGCTAAAATTTTTTCAACAAATGCCACAATTTCATCACGACCTTGTCCATTTTCGCTCGAAGAGAGCAGCATTGGAGGCATTTCCTCCCACTCTTCGGCAAGGCGTTTCTTGTAGGCGGTAACGGCTCTTTGTGTCTGCGTAGCCGACTGTTTGTCGCACTTGGTGAAGATAAGGGCAAACGGAACTCCGCCCTCGCCCAACATCTGGATAAACTCCAAATCTATCTTCTGCGGCTCTAAGCGAGAGTCCACCAAGACGAAGAGAAAGTGCATCTTTTCGCACTTGAAAACATAGTCCAAAATAATCTTGGCAAAGGCTCCTCGCTCCTTTTTTGAGGTGCGGGCGTAGCCATATCCCGGAAGATCGACCAAGTACCACTGATTATTGATAAGGAAGTGATTTATCAACTTGGTTTTGCCGGGTGTAGCCGATACCTTGGCAAGGCCTTTGTGGCGAGTCAGCATATTTATAAGTGATGACTTGCCTACATTGCTTCGACCGATAAAGGCGATATCCTTGAACGAGTCCTTCGGTACTTGCGATATGCGCTCCGAGGAGCATTTGAATTGTGCTTTTGTAATCATCTATAATCTATTTAACCTCAACGAGTTCGAGTACTACGCTCTTATAGTCGTTTGTATTGCGAATGCCGCTTGTCTGCTCTTTGCTTTTGTAGCGGGCAACCAGTTCCGGAATAATAATGCCCTCGTTCATCAATGTGTTGCCACTAACCACTTTTCCGTCGAGTGCAACGGGGTGGTCGAGGTTCTCGGGAGAAACCTCACGAATACGATACTTGGCATCGGCCTTTAATCCCTGCAAGCGGATAATCTCGTTGCTGTCGTTAGGGTCGAAGTAGATGTGGTAGGCAAAGAGCACGGCTCGGCTCTTGTCGTTGTTTACATACATTAGCGAAGCGCTGTTCTTCTTGCCCTCGTATGGCGAAATAAGGCGGTACAAATCACCTTGCTGAACAATAGGTCGTATCTGCTTGTACTCCTCAATCGCACGCTTGGCGTATGCACGCTCGTCGTTGGTCATCTCAGCAGGCACTAACTCCAAGCCGAGTCGACACATCGAGGCAACATCGAAGCGGAACTTTATAGGAGTAGTTCGCTTTGTGTAGTGGCCTGTAGTTGCGCAGACATGCGCTGCCAACATATTCGATGGGTAGAAGTTGAGCGCACCCCATTGTATGAAAATTCGGCGAACAGGATCTGTCTCGTCGCTTGTCCACATCTCTTGGAAATATGGTAAATAGCCATAGTTTAATCGGCCACCTCCACCCGCACATAGTTGAATTACAACCTTCGGATATTTGGCACGAATGCGCTGCAAAGTGCTTTCAAGGCCAAGGGCAAAATCGACCAATAGATTTGACTGCAAAACCTTTGGCAGATAGAGCGATTGCGCATTGTGCATACGCATATTGTTATCCCACTTAATGTAGTCAATATCAGGATGTTCGGTCAATAGTTTGTCGACTACGCCAAAGACAAAATCCTGCACTTTCGGGTTGGTCATATCGAGCAATAACTGAGTCTTGCCACGGCCGTATGTCGGCTCGAAATCGGGGTGGCGTAATACCCAATCGGGGTGCTTTTCGTAGAGCTCGCTGTAAAGGTTTGTCATCTCGGGCTCAATCCAAATACCGAACTTCATTCCGTTGTTGTGGGTGAGATCGATAAGTGGTCGAATACCATTTGGGAGCTTATTCTTGTCTACCTCCCAATCGCCGAGTGCCGAAGAGGTGTTTGTGCGTGGATATTTCACGCCAAACCAGCCGTCATCCACCACAAACATCTCGCCACCAAGTGCAGCGAAATCTTTGGTCATACTCTCCATGTTTTCGAGTGTGGTATTGAGATCAACGCCCTCCCACGAGTTGAGCAAAATCTCTCGCTCCTTTGTGCCATCAATGAGCTGGTGCTTTCTTGCCCAAGAGTGGAGGTTACGAGATGCACCTCCCTTGCCGTTGTTCGAGTAGGTAAATACCATTTCGGGTGTTTTGAGCGACTTTTTTCCTAAGAGCGTGTAGTCGCTTGCCGCCGGGTTTATTCCGCCCATAACGAGTGTCGGTACGCCTGCTGTGTGGGTGTTGTGGAATTCGAGATGATAGTTGCCCATCCACAAGAGTGTGGCAGCAACCACCGGACAATTTGTTTCATCAAGACGACCGTCAAGACCGAGCATAAAAGATGCATTGGACTCTCGGCCCGTCATTGTTCCCGTCTGGGAGGTGATTGTGCGAACTCCGTCGGAAAGTGGCTCGATGTGCTCGTTACACTCGTTTCTCAAATTGCTGTCGAGATACATCAGCACGCAATTATCCGACTGAATAGGCAATACTGCCGACATATATTTTTGGAGTACAACGGGCTTTTTGCCTTCGTTGATGTACTCGGTGTTCATCTTTATGATGTCGCAGTCGTTGTACGCCGAGTAGTTTACCTTTATGAGTAGTGCGGGGTGTGCAACATCTCGAAGATGGAATGAGAGTTTGCTGATACCGCCATTATTGCTCTCTGCGACGCTCTCAACTACGAGTTTTACAGCATTGTCGCCATCGTGTTGCTTGACAAGCGATGCGTAGGGTAGTGCGCACTGCGTTCCCCAGGCAGGATAGGCTCTGTAATTTAGTAATCGCCCTGTTGCTCGAAGATCCTCCACCTCGGCACGAGTGCCGTAGTAGTTAAACATCAACTCCTTGACTTCGGTTGCCGAAAGAATAAGGGTGGTGTTTGGGGTCGAAATCGAATAATCATTTGCTTGTGCTGCCGCAACGAGTAGTAGCGAACAGATGGTGAATAGTGTTTTTTTCATAGAAAAAGCAGTTTTGGTGTCATAATCTCTGCAAAGATAATAAAAAAGTGGGTGATAAAGTGTAAAAAGTAAAACTTTTTTGTATCTTTGCACCTTGATATAAAATGGGCAAAAGTGCCTATTGTGTGGCGAGAAAGAGTAAAAACATAAAAATACCAGATTATTGGAGCGTAGCGACAAGCCGCCCTTTTCCAAAGGGAGGTTTGGAGGGAATGTCGAAACTGAATAATTTTCATAATTCCTCCATTTCGCAAGTAGATAATTTGAGATGTTAAAGATCGAAATAAGCAAAAACATAAAAATACCAGATTATTGGAGCGTAGCGACAAGCCGCCCTTTTCCAAAGGGAGGTTTGGAGGGAATGTCGAAACTGAATAATTTTCATAATTCCTCCATTTCGCAAGTAGATAATTTGAAATGTTAAAGATCGAGATAAGCAAAAACATAAAAATACCAAAAAAATTATGAAGAAGGAGTGGAATGATGTTCGTGAATTTCACGAGAAGTTCGGACATCCCGTAGCAGAGCAACCTGTAATGATTGCCAAGAAGCGTGCTTTGAGCCGTGCAAAGTGGATGAATGAGGAGGTTGCAGAGTTCTTGATTGCAGACGACATTTACGAGCAGGCAGATGCTATGATCGACTTGATGTACTTCGCCCTCGGCACAATGGTCGAGATGGGCTTGGAGGCTGATGAGTTGTTCGATATTGTGCAGAAGGCTAATATGGCTAAGTTGTGGCCGGACGGAAAGCCTCACTACAACCCTAAGGATAACAAGGTTATCAAGCCAGAGGGTTGGGAGGATCCAAAGCCGAAGATTAAGGCCTATATCGACTCGGTAATTGCTGCAAAGAGCAAGTAATAAAACGCATATTTTAGCCGTTATATAGTTGTATGAGTATTGTTGTTGAGGTTATATCGGAGTATCTTTGCACCAATCGCAGATTGGTTGTACCTGCTTTCGGTGCCTTTATGGTGAAGGAGTCGGGCGAGAGGGTGTTCTCCAATCTGTTGAATACGGATGACGGAGTGCTCTTGTCGTTGCTTCGTGCAAAGGGCTTGACCGAGATGGAGGCTGCGGTGGTGATGGATCGCTTTATCTTCGAGATGCGCCACAACTTGGAACAGTACGGCTACTACCGTTTGGGTGATATAGGAACGCTGCGCATAGAGCCTGATACAAAGGCTTTGCGTCTATATCCGCCGGTGCAGGGCGAGATGCCGAAGCATACTCCGTTTGTACCAAAACCGATTATAGACGAGAACCCCGTTGAGGTGAAGGAGTCGGTAAAAACTTCTGATGTCCCTGCTGCGCCTAAAAAGGTCGCTACACCTGCCACTCCTAAAAGAACTCGCAAGAAGTTTGATTTTGTGGTGGTGTTGGCGATAGTGATAGTGTTGATAGCAGTTGTGGCGATAGGTTACGGCTACTATGTATCGACCTTGGCGGAGATTGATGATGCGGCAATAGATGCGTTGCGTGTAACGCCCGAACAGATGATAAATGAATAGATAGAAAACGATGGATAGCAGTACTTTACTTTCAGTAAAACAGCGCTTTGGCATTATTGGTAACTCTCCTTTGCTGAATCGTGCATTGGAGGTTGCATTGCGTGTTGCGACCACCGATTTGACCGTTCTGGTAACGGGCGAAAGTGGTGTAGGAAAGGAGTTCTTTCCGCAGGTTATCCACGCACATTCGGCTCGCAAACACGCCAAGTATGTGGCTGTGAACTGCGGAGCTATACCCGAGGGTACAATCGATTCGGAGTTATTTGGCCACGAGAAGGGTGCTTTTACCGGTGCTATCGAGGCTCGCAAGGGCTATTTCGAGGAGGCTGACGGAGGTACAATCTTCCTTGACGAGGTTGGCGAGTTGCCACTTGCTACACAGGTGCGTCTGTTGCGAGTTTTGCAGACTGGCGAGTTTATGCGTGTAGGCTCGGCAAAGGTGCAGAAGACCAATGTGCGAGTTGTGGCTGCTACAAACTCCAATTTGATGAAGGCTATTGCCGACGGTCGTTTCCGTGAGGATTTGTACTATCGTCTTAATACAGTGCCTATTACAGTGCCTGCATTGCGTGAGCGCCCCGAGGATATTCACCTCCTCTTCCGTCGTTTTGCGGCAGATGTGGCGGTGCAGTATAAGATGCCTGCTATTGCCCTTAACGAGGAGGCACGAGCACTGCTCGAAAACTACTATTGGCGTGGAAATATCCGCCAACTCAAAAATGTGGCAGAGCAAATCTCTGCTATTGAGGAGGTGAGAGATATAACTCCGCAGATATTGGCGAAGTATCTCGTGGATGAGTCTTCGGCATCGTCGCCAAGTGTTACGCAGTCGGCCAAGGTTGAGGATATGAACTCCGAGCGAGAGTTGTTATACAAAATACTATTCGATATGCGTAGCGACATCAATGAGTTGAAACGAATGTTGGCAGACCTTCATAGCGGCTACTCATCGTATCGCACAACTCCTGCTCCGACCGAGCATAGCGAGGTTAAGGCTCTCTTGCCGCATACAACCCCTGCGCCGATGGTGGAGGAGGTCTATGCGGAGAGTGAGGTCGTAGATGAGATACCTCGTGAGATGACCAAGTCTGATATGCAACGAGAGCAGATTATCAAGGCCTTGCGTCGCCACGGAGGCAGTCGTCGTGGTGCTGCTGCCGAACTTTTTATGTCGGAGCGTACATTGTATCGTAAAATCAAAGAGTTAAATATCGAAGAGTAAGAATGAAAAGAGTACTGTTCATATTGTGTTCGCTGGTGCTTTTGTTGGCAAGTGGTTGCACTGTCAAGTATTCGTTGTCGGGAGCATCTATTCCGCCCGATGCAAAGACCTTCTCGGTGGCATATTTCCCAAATAATGCGGCGATGGTTGCTCCGATTTTGAGCGCAACACTGACCGATGAATTGACACAGCGCTTTGCGACTCGAACACGCCTTGTACAGGTGCCTGAGGGTGGCGATTTTGCCTTCGAGGGCGAGATTGTTGGCTACACCTCGACAACCTCATCGGTGTCGAGTGGTGAGTACGCCTTGCAGAACCGACTTACTATTACGGTAAAGGTTAATTTTACCAATGTGATTGATGAGAAGGCTTCGTTCAAGGCGAGAACATTCTCGGCCTATGCCGACTACGACTCTACGAAGTTGCTCAACGAGGTGGAGAGTACTCTGATTCCGGAGATTGTGGAGCAGATTGTAACCGATATATTTATGGCAGCAGCCTCAAATTGGTAAAAGCGTATGTCGTTGTTGGATAATTACTTAAATGGCGGGGCGGTATCGAGTGCAGAGGAGATTGATGCTCTGGTTGCACGCTATCCGTGGTTCTCGGCAGCGCAGGCTTTGAAGGCGCAGACCGAGGGTAAGCAGATGCGCTACGAGGTGGATGTCGAGGTGCTTGCCGAGGAGAGCGAGGGTGAGATTATCAGCCGCTTTTTGCGTAAGGGTGAGTATCGTATTATTGCCGAAGAGGGCGAGGTTGAGAGCGAGGTTCGCACCGAGGCCGATATTGATGAGGAGGATGATCTCGTGAGTGAGGAGTTGGCCGAAATCTACCTTATGCAGGGGCTAAAAAGCGAGGCAATTGAAATATATCGCAAATTAAGTTTGCTAAATTCGGAAAAAAGTGCTTACTTTGCCGAGAAAATCGAAAATATCGAGAAAAATAATTAAAAACAGATAGACTATGTTCACATTTTTGATTGTATTGATTCTTATCGTTAGCATCTTGATGGTGCTTGCAGTATTGGTTCAGAGTCCAAAGAGCGGTATGGCATCGAACTTCGGTGCATCGAACCAGGTTATGGGCGTTCGCCAGACAGCAGACTTCTTGGAGAAGTTTACTTGGGGTGCAGCAGTTGTAGTTCTCGCATTGTCGTTGCTCTCGACCGTATTTATCGGCGGTAAGTTGAATGAGGCTGGCAAGTCAGGCGCATCGAGCGACCTCGAAATGCTTTCGGAGCCAACAACTGAGCAGGTTGTTGAGATGCCACAGGCTGAGTTGCCTGCACAGAACTAATCTCAATTACAAGATTGGTGGTACAGAGTGGAGAGTTCTCTCCACTCTTTTTTTTGTGCGATGTGGGGGTAGGGAGTCTAAGGAGTTTAGGGAGAATTAGAATTTCCTTATATTCCCTAAAAATTTTTAATTTTTAATTCTGCACTTGGCATTTTGATTTTTGCTTTTTATTTTGTATTTTTGCCTAAATTAAGAAATATAGTGCGACTATGTTGAAAAAGAGTCTGTTTTTGCTGCTTGTGGCAGTGATGAATATATGGGTTGCCGAGGCGGTTGTGTCGGTTGATGTCAAGCGTGCTTCTGAGCGTGCAACTTCACTGATTGAGCATAAACGATTTGCTGAGGCTCGCCATGCGTTGGTGTCGTTGCGAGAGATTGTGCCTATTGATGATGAGGTGCTGGTGCGCCATATCGACTTCGAGTTGGCTCTCTGTGCCTCGGAGTTGCGAGATAACAATACGGAGAATATCCTCCTCGCCTTCTTGCGTCGCTATCCGGAGTCGGTGCATACCAACGATGTTCGTTTTATGTTGGCTATGTATTACAGCGAGCGAGAGGAGTCGCAGAAGGCTCGCACCTACTTCGATGCGGTGTCGTACAAGGCTTTGACAACCGAGAACAAGGAGAAGTATAATATGCGAATGGGTTACATCGAGTTCACTTCGGGCAACTACGATAAGGCTTATACCTTCTTCTCGAAACTCTCGCCGTCGGGCAACTATGCCGACCACGCAGTCTACTACAAGGCCTACATCCACTATGCTCGTGGAGAGTATAAGGAGGCTTATACGGGCTTTGACTCGCTGCGAAAGAGCGACAACTATGCCAAGGTTATTCCATACTACCTCTTTCAGATAGAGTTTGCGAGGGGCAACTACCACTATGTGGTAAAGAGTGGCGACGAGTTGATGAAACAGTCGGTGGAGGTGGAGCGCACCGAGCTGATGCGTGTTGTAGCGGAGGCGTGGTATCGCTTGCAGGGCTACAATAAGTCATTCTTCTATATGTCGATGTATCAGCGTTCGGGTGGTAAGATGGGGCGTGAGGAGAACTATATCCTCGGCTACTCGGCATATCGTTCGACCGACTACGCTACCGCTATCGAAGCGTTGCGCAAGGTTGCGGAGGGTAGTGATGAGTTGGCGCAGAATGCTTCGTATCACTTGGCGGATTGCTATATCCGTCGTAACGACAAGCGACAGGCTATTCACGCCTTTGCAATGGCTGCCGACGAGAAGTTTAATAATGAGATTTCGGAGGATGCTCTCTTTAACTATGGAAAGTTGCTCTTCGAAACGGGCGGAGGTACATTCAACGAGTCTATAAATGTTTTGACTCGATATGTTACTAAGTATCCTGAGTCGGAGCGTGCTGACGAGGCGAGAGAGTTGTTGATTGCTGCATATTACAACTCGCACGACTACGAAATGGCCTACAAGGCGATTAAGGCCTTCCCAAATCCTGACGGTACACAGCGCACTGCGTTGCAGAAGATTGCCTACTTCAAGGGCTTGGAGGCATTTATGGATGGCGATTTCGATAAGGCAAAATCGGCTCTCGATGAGGCGCAGAAGGTTGGTGTAAGTCCAAAGTACAATGCATTGTGCCTCTTCTGGTTGGGCGAGATAGAGTACAAGTCGGGCAACTACGCCAAGGCGATACAATACTACGACTACTATCTCCGTCGTGCGCCAAAGTCGGAGAATGAGTACAAGATGGCGCTCTACAACCTTGGCTATGCTCACTTTACGCAGAAGGATATGGCAAAGAGCCAGAAGGCTTTCGAGGGCTTCGTTTGGTTGTATAAGGCGGCTGACCGCTATCGTGCCGATGCGTTCAACCGCTTGGGCGATACGCAGTATTCGCAGCGTAAGTATGCCGATGCGGTAAAGAGTTACGAGGGTGCAGTAGCGCTCGGAACTGCCGAGCAGGACTACGCCAAGTATCAGCGTGCAATATCGCTCGGATTGGCGGGTAAGACGACAGCGAAAATTGGTGCTTTGCGTCAGATGCAGGGAGAGAATTGTGGCGATTATAACGATGATGCGGCATACGAACTCGGTCGCACCTATGTATCGCTTGGTCGTTATGCCGATGGAGCGACGGTGTTGGAGGAGTTTGTGGAGAAGTACCCAATGTCGCCATACTACACACCGGCATTACTCGATTTGGGCTTGGTGCACTTCAACCTCGGAAATAGCGACAAGTCGTTGCACTACTACGACCGCATTATATCGGCGGCACCGCAGTCGGCAGCGGCCAAGGATGCAATTCAGAGTGTGCGAGAGATATATGTGGCAAAGGGCGATATAAACGAGTACTTTGCGTACGCAGAGCGCACCGGGGCGGTGTGTGATTTGAGCCTGATGACTCGTGATTCGTTGTCGTTCCGTGCAGCGCAGAATATCTACCTCGCCGACCGTACCGAGGCGGCAATTTCGCACTTGAAAGATTATCTTGCAGCCTATCCGAAGGGTTATTATACGAACGATGCATTGTTCTGTTTGAGCGACTGTTATCTCAAATCGGACAGCCTCGACAGAGCCGTAGAGAGTTTGAAGTTGTTGGCCGAACAGCCTAAAAATCAATATACCGTACCTGTGGTTGAGAAGTTGGCTCGTGTAACATTTGATAATATGATGTACTACGAGTCGGCGCCTGCCTTCCGTCGTATGTACGATGTGGTGGATAGTGCGGCTTCACGCACCGAGGCGGCTTCGGGATATGCAAAATCGGTGTTGTTGTGCAAAGATGATGATGCCCTGCTTGCTATGGCAAACGATTTGGATAGCCTGGCAGATGTTGATGCAGCGATGTTGCGTCAGGTGCGCTTTGCAAAGGCTAAGGTGCAGAGCGCTCGTGGCGAGGTGGCTGAGGCTCGCAAGATATACGAGATGTTGGCTGTGGATGTGTCGAATGTAGAGGGTGCGGAGTCGGCTTATCGTGTAATCGAAGCGTTGTTTACAGAGGGTAAGCACGACGAGAGCGAGAAACAGATATACGCCTTGGCAGATAGCAAAACACCACACTCCTATTGGTTGGGCAAGGCCTTCATACTGTTGGGCGATATCTATGTAGCACGCAACGACCTATTCCAGGCAAAGGCTACCTATCGCAGCGTGGTGGATGGCTATACGCCTGCCGATGACGGTATTGTAGCAGAGGCACAATCTAAACTCGAAAAGTTGAACTAATGGCAATCTCTGATATGAAAAGATATATAACTACACTTATTGCTCTGTGTGCGGTAGTATTTTCGGTATCGGCACAGGTTACGAAGCAGGTAGAGGTAACGAAGGAGTATGCGCCCGAGATTGGTACGGCACGCAAGATGGATATTACTCCGAATATGGTCGATACAATCACGCTGCGTCCCGAGATTGACTATACGATTACACCTCGCTCGTTCGCTTCGGCACTTGGTACACACCGTTTTAACCCTGCGACTGTAACCTATTGGGAGTATCAGCGCAAATATCCATTCTATGTGAAGGCGGGTATTGGCTATCCGCTCAATACCGAGGGTGATTTCTACGCATCGTTGCATCGTGCCGATGTGGGTTACCTGACGGGATATGTAAATCACTATGGCCAATATGCGCCGTTGAAATATACTAATGTAGCCGACGGAAAGAGTTACAAGGATAACCGCTCTATGCAGATGAATAATAAGTTTGGTGTGATGGGTGGTAAGTATTTTGGTCGCTACACCTTGGCGGGCGATCTCTTCTATCGTATGGATACCTACTATCGCTATCCGTTGCACGATGCGGAGTTTAAGCAGCGAAAAATCGACTTCGACGATGTGAATTTGGCGTTGTCGTTTGGCGATTCGTTTGCAGATTACAGCCACCTGAACTTTAAGGTCTATGCCTCGGCAGACCTCTATAACGATAAGTCGAAGAATTTTATAGCAGGCGATAAATACCAGCAGATGAATGTATCATCGGGAGTGGCATTGGCTCGTGAGATTACAAAGCGCTCGGCATTGTCGCTCGATGTCGACTATAAGGGCTACTATGGCTTGCAGTCGCTGAAATCCTACAACAACTCTCTTGTGGGTGGTAAATTACTCTACCGCTATCGCTCGGGAGGATTGGTGGATATGAATGTGGGTGCGGAGGTTGTATACGACTACAACCCTGCCGATGTAAATAAAAAGAGCAGATGGCACGCCTTCCCATATTTGGCTATCTCGTTAAATATCAACGACAAAGGCGCATTTGTCCCGTATGTGGAGGTCGATGGCGAGGTGCGGAATAATAGCTACTACTCGTTGGTGCGTCAAAATCCGTATATCGCAATTTTGGGTGGCGAGGCAGGCTCGTTAAGTGCCGATAGTGTTGTGCCGAATACATCGCTCTATAATGTACGCTTCGGAGTGTCGGGACACTCGGCAAACAGTAAGTTCGCATATCGCTTCTATGCCAATATGTCGTTCTTGCTCAACGATATATATTGGTACAATATCAACCAGGTGTTCTTTGGTGTAACAAGTGCCAATCGTAATATATGGTCGTTGTGCGGCGTGGTGGATTATAAGCCTATTTCGCAGTTGTTGCTTACGGCGCAGGTAAAGGGTTCGTTGTTCAGCAACTTCTCGATGGTGGCGGATGCAATGCCTGCTGTTGAGGCGTTGTTGAAGGCTCGATATACGCATAAGAAGTTTACCGTAGGTGTGTCGGCCGATTTGCGAGGTAAAACAACTTGGACCTGCGTGCAGAATAGTTCGATTTTGGGCGATAGCGACAAAGCTTTTACATTCACAACTCCATTCTGGGTGGGCTTGAACCTCTATGCAGATTGGCATGTGGGTAAGACCTGCACGGTCTATGCCGAGGGAAATAATCTGTTAGGCGACGCTATGCCAACCTATCGTTGGGCGTTCTATCGTGAGATGGGAGCCTCGTTTACCGTGGGAGTTAAGGTGCAGTTTTAGTGAGTAGAGAGTAATTAGTAGAGAGTAGTTTTTATAAAAAACTAAAAGCTAAATAATGAATGATAAGAAATTCTATACCGTGCCGTTTGTGTGGAGTCGCACACTTTGGGTAATGACCTTTGCTCTGTTTGTGTTCTGGGCAGGTTATTCGGCGTGGTCGTTGTGGAAGATATACACCTCGGAGGAGTCGATGTCTTTCCTCGTTTCGCTCATACTCTTTAATGTGGTGATGCTTCCTACCGTACTCATTTGCGAGGGGTTGGCACCACAACGATTGGAGATTGGTGAGCGCAAACTCGTTATCTTGCGCAGATATAAGAGTGTAACCATATACGCCGATGAGGTTGTCAGCGTAGAACAACTCCCTAAAAATGCACTTCGAGGTGCTATTCGTACGGGTGGTGTTGCGGGCTTTTTTGGCTGGTATGGCAACTACTATAAGTCGAATATCGGCTCGTTTAAACTCTATGCTACGAGCTTTGATAACCTCTTCTTAATCAGACTCATAAACGACAAAAAGATTGTCGTATCCTGCTCCGAGCCGGAGAAGATGTCGCACTTCAAGGCGTAGTACGATAGTTGCAATATAAAGGTCGCTGTTCTATGCAAAAATAGGGTGGCGAGTTTTTATTTTATAAATTATTGAAAAAGTTGTGTAATTCAAAAAATTATTCGTACCTTTGCGCACTCGCAAAGTGCGTGGTTGGATTACATAAATTTTTAACAAGTATTAGATGGATTCATTAAGTTACAAAACTATCTCGTTGAATGCAGCGACTGTCAACAAGGAGTGGGTTGTCATCGACGCTACTAACGAGGTATTGGGCCGCTTGGCTTCGCAGATCGCTAAGATCCTCTGCGGAAAGAACAAGCCGGGCTACACCCCTCATGTAGATTGCGGTGACAATGTTATCGTTATCAACGCCGAGAAGGTGAAGCTCACAGGTAAGAAGTTGACCGACAAGGTCTATGTCCGCCACACTGGTTACCCAGGTGGTCAGCGTTTCGCTACTCCTGCCTTATATTTGGCAAAGAAACCTGCATTCGTA
>JAZONG010000132.1:0-17594 GCA_045654385.1 Alistipes sp. | reverse complement strand
TTGTGTCAAAAAGTCGAATGCTCGCCAGCAACAGTTGATAAGTACGGCGTTGGATATAGAACTCCAAGTCCATACAAGAAGGTTAAAATATGCAATCTTGTACGAAAGCATTTCAATAAAAACATAACCTTCTAATACCTATATATATGTATGCTGATGTAGATAGCCGAGGTCGCTACTCGATAATGGATTTAACGCCTGACGAATTTGAAACTATTCGTAGGGCAATAAAGGCGTTTCGTGCAGGAATGATAATGAGCAATTCGGATTCCAAAAAGAACGAGTGCCACAGACAATATGTTCGAGCAACAAAGATACTAAACACACTCTCTGAACTTCCATAAATTTCGGGGGGGGGATTTTCCCTTATAGATATGATTTCACAAAATATTATAGACAGAATCCAAGACCTAGATATTATCACGGTCATAGAAAATGAAGGTGTCCACCTCACAAAGAAAGGCGTGGACTACGAGTGTTGCTGTCCATTCCACGGAGAGAAGACACCTTCATTTAAGGTATCAATCAAACGAAACAGATATCACTGCTTCGGTTGCAATGCTGATGGCGACTCGATAAACTTCATTATGGAGACCAAACATATGAAGTTCTACGAGGCGGTTGAGTACCTTGCAGACAAGTATGATATTCCATACGAGAAGGAAGAACCTTCTGCGGAAGAAAGAGAACGAAGGTTTCTCCATTCTCAACTTATGGAGATAAACCGTGTGGCGATAGAATACTTCCGCTTATGCTATGAGCAAGCACCGGGAGCGAAAACATATGCAGAGGATAGATGGAAGGAGAAGACCATCAACCTATTCCAAATTGGTTACGCTCCAGCAAGACCGGGACTGATTGAGTATTGTCAGAAAAAGGGATATAAGACCGATATCCTTCTAAAAGCAGGGTTAGTAAAGAAAAGCCAAAACGATGGATCTCTTTACGAAACTTTTAGAGAGAGGTTGGTTTTCCCAATCCTCAATCGCACAGGAAACATTGTCGGTTTTACAGGTCGATACTTCGGCAAGAAGAAAGACCTACCGAAATATCTCAACACGGAGGAAACAGAATTATTTTCAAAGAAGAGCATCTTGTTCGGACTCCACTTGGCACTTCGAGAGGCAAAGACAAAATCAACGATAGTGTTAGTGGAGGGCAACCCAGATGTTGTTAGACTCCACGAAATAGGAGTTGGCAATGCAGTGGCACCGATGGGCACAGCATTGACAATTGAGCAAATAGGCATAATCAGCCAATATGCCAAGAATGTAATTATTGTTGGCGATACAGATAAAGCCGGAGTAACAGCAATTATCAAGAATGGTCAGGCTCTGCTCGAAGCTGGGCTCAATGTGCGACTGATGATTATTCCGGACAAGAGCAAAGACCCGGACGAGTATTTCAAAACACACCCAAGAGACTTTGATGATTGTCTTGCTCGACACACCCACGACTATATTCCGTGGATGTGCCAACGGCTGATGGCTGACAAGAATTCACAGACAGAGATTGCATCGACCATCACAGAGATAGCGGAGTTGCTGGCTCTTTGCCAAGACCAACGCACAGTTGATATGTATATTGAGCAGTTCTCAAAGTTATACAAGAATGCTCGTATATGGCAAGAAGAGTACTACAAGGCAAAGAATAGTCGTGAGCGCAAACGAAATAAAGCAACAAATGAGGACTCGGAAGAAATGGCAAAAGAGTATGGCTTCTATGTCCAAGATGATTGTTACTATGGCTCTATTAAACGAGGAGACGACAAGCGTTGGTCTAATTTTATTTTGATACCAATCATTCATATCCGAGACGAGCGCAATGCCCGCCGTATCTTTTTGATGCGAAACATCAAAAAGCAAGAGGCAGTCATCAAATTCGCCCAAAGCGAGCTGGTCTCATTTTCCGACTTCAAGACTCGCATCGAGACAAAGGGTAATTATGTTTGGGAGGCATCGCAAGCAGAACTGACGCTATTGAAGAAATATCTCTATAATGATACGCCATCAGCAGACGAAATCAAGCAGCTCGGCTGGCAGAAACGATACGGCTTCTATGCTTGGGGCAACGGAGGTCTCGATGATGGATACTTCGAGAAAGCCGATGACTACGGCATTATAACAATGAAGGGGCAAAAGTTCTATTTGCCCGGCTGTTCCCGTGATACCCGTGACGACACACAGGGATATCAGCATCAACGCAAATTCGTGTATGCCGTAACAAACGACATATCTTTGATGGACTACTCGCAAATGCTGATACGCTCATTTGGCGATAACGCAAAGGTTGCATTATGCTTCCTCTTTGCGACACTCTTCAAAGATATTGTGGTGAGTGTTACGACCTCATTCCCAATTCTCAACTTATTTGGTCCGAAAGGAACAGGTAATTCAGAACTTGGTCACTCGCTGACATCGTTCTTTATTCCAAATAATATAGCACCGAACATCAACAACACAACAAAGGCAGCTCTGGCAGAGGCTGTCGCCGAGGTGTCTAATGCTGTCGTTCATTTAGACGAGTACAAAAACTCTTTGGATATCGAGAAGCGAGAGTTCTTGAAAGGATTATGGGACGGAGCTGGTCGCTCACGAATGAATATGGATAACGACAAGAAGAGAGAGATTACTGCAGTCGATTGCGGAGTGGTTATGTCCGGGCAAGAAATGCCGACAGCCGATATCGCTTTGTTCAATCGACTCGTGTTCTTAACCTTCTCCAAGTCGGAATTTTCAGACGAGGAGAAACAGAACTACGAAGCTCTGAAAATTGTGGAGAAGCGAGGGCTGACACACCTAACCGGAGAGGTATTGAAACTTCGAGAAAAGTTCCGAGGCAATTTCAGATCTGCGTGGGATAATGTTATCACGGACTTATCAAACAATGTCCGTCAGCACGCAGTCGAAGACCGAACACTTAAAAATTGGGCTACCATACTCGCTGCGTTCCGCTCAATTGAACCGTATATCTCAATGCCGTTCAATTATGGAGATATGCTCGCCATCTCAACGAAACTATGCGTTGAGCAGAATAGCAAGACCAGACAAAACAACGAATTGTCAGGATTTTGGGAGATTGTTAGTATTCTCGTGGCATCAAATAAGATATGGCAAGAAGTCGATTACAGAATAAAACAAGGCAAGAAGGTTAGAATTAAAGAGTCCAATGTTGGAATAGAATTAGACCCAAACAAGCAGTATCTGTATATACAGTTCTCGAAGATATCTCAACTATATGCCAAGGAGGGACGAGAGTCTAATGGTAAAATCATTCCGAGAGAAACATTAAGGTATTACCTAGAACATTCACCAGAGTACTGCGGTACAGCACTTTCGGTAAGGTTTGCACATGCAGATAATATAAACGGTTGGATACCAGATGAGAAGTCGAAGCGTAAATCGGGAGTTAATACCGCTATGATTTTCGACTATGCAATGGTGTGTGAAAAATATGAAATCAACCTCGATATAACAACAGGTAGGGTTGATGACGAAGACGATGAAGAAAAATTTTAATTCCTAATATTTTGAGTATGAAACCAAATTTTGTAATTACGAGGGTACACTGCAACCTTCCAAAGAACAAGAAGCAAACAGAGTTAGAAAACTATCTTCGAGGACTGATACATGTTTCTCTTACTCTCGATGAACGCAGACAGTTAGAGAAAGATATTGATGGCATCGTGCAGTGCTTAAACCTGAAGTACCCCAAAGTCGCAGAGTATAGCGTTACCAAAGAGACAGAATGGATATCCGTAACTGCCAAAGGAGGAGATAAAAGTATCTATATGGTATTGAAGCCTATTGGGAAGAGTTATACAGAACATATATATGATAGCAAACAAATAACACCCCCCATAAGTTTATCACTGATGGACTATTCGCAAATGCTTATCAGTACATTCGGCGACAATGCAAAGGTAGGTCTGTGTTATCTCTTTGCAAGTATATTCAAAGATATCATTACGGATGTAACCAATTCGTTTCCAATATTATATTTTCATGGTGCAGCACACACTGGAAAATCGCAGTTAGGAAACTCGCTTACATCGCTATTTACCTCTAAATCCCTCGCTGCAAATCTCAACAACTATACCCTAGCTGGGCTAATGGAACATACAATGCGAACAAAAACCATCGCATATTTTAATGGATACAAGAATTCTTTGGATATCAATAAACGAGAGTTCTTAAAAGGCTTATGGGACAGAGCAGGTCGTAATATTTACAATTGCGGAATTATTGTATCAGGGCAAGAAATACCAACAGCCGATATTGCTTTGTACAACCGTCTTGTACTCTTAACTTTCTACAAGTCGGAGTTTTCAGACGAAGAAAAAATAAATCTTGAGACTTTAAAGATTGTAGAAAAATCTGGACTGACACACCTAGTTGAAGAGATATTGAGAAAACGATATAACTTTATGTTTGACTTCCAATCTGCGTGGGAGAACACTATTACAGACTTGTCGTACAATGTGTGTCAGCACGAGGTCGAAGTCCGAATAATAAAAAATTGGGCGACCGTACTCGCTGCGTTTCGGGCTCTTCAACAATATATATCAGTACCATTCAACTATGGTGATATGCTCGACATCGCAACGAAGTTCTGTATAGAGCAAAATAGCAAGGCTAAGTAAGAAAGGAGACAATTATGACAAAAAACGAATTACGAGAACTCCAATTCTTTCTAAAAAATGCGGGTACAGATTCTGTTCATTTTATAGATGATATAGGAGTGTTTGAAGGAATAATGTCTTGGGCAAAAGAAAAGTATAGAGAACAGGGCCCGAATAAACTTGGAAAGGAATATATAGAACTGTAAGATGGGACAGGAAAGAGAAACTACAATTTACATAGTAAAGCTTTGGGCTGAACACAATGGATTCGAGCAGACCGTTGACGGGTGCTTATATAAACAATTACCATTTGGAGTACTTAGTATAACTTTTGAAGAAGAAGATGTTCTTGCTGTTTTTCAGAACTCCAGCGTGAAGATAGAAGAGCGTCTGTTGATAATACATTTAGGAGGTACCCATGCGGAAAATATTATGCCGTGTTGGATGAAAGAGATACTATATAGGTATATCAACACACTTTTTAGATAACTAATGCAGCGAGGCGAAAGCCCTTACTGAAACACTGGGAAAATGGTGGTATCCCACCCAAGTGGCGAGAGCTTGTAAAAATCTTGCACAGGTTCTTTCAGAGGAGGGGCATATAACAGTCTAATGCCCCTCCAATTTTGCTCTCGGATAGCCGACTACGATTAAAGAGGTCGGAGATAAGTAATCGCCCGAAAGGGTATCAACGAAATCGCCAGCATTGAGGGTGCGACTCCCTACGAGAGCCCTATTTAATATATAGTAGAATTATGCTCAATTTGATACAGAATGTGCGAAATTTCGCACTATCGATGTGCGAGGTAGCCGAAGCATTGCGAAAAGAAACGGAGCTGATAAAACTCCTAAAAATAGCAAAACCGAAAAGTGCAACTACATTAACTACATTCACTACATCACTAATAAAGAGTTAGTTAAGGCAAAAAAAGTTTGTAGTTTTTCGCTTCAAAAAAACTACAAAAAACTACATTCTATCAGAAGAAGTGTCCTAAAAACTACAAATAAAAAAGTGTAGTTTTGTAACATACTGAATAACAGCGTTGTAGTTGTGTAGTTAATGTAGTAGCCAAAACCTATATGGTATGATAGATTTAATGGATATCACAGACGAAGAACTCAGCTCCTATTTTAGGAGGCTTATTCCTCGTCTAAAAAAATATAGACCACGAGAGTGGGTGCCTATTGAGTCGATTGCAAATGACCCTAAACGGTTTCTTGACATCGTTATCTGTATGAACAATTACCGATACTTCGATGACAAACAAGGGTTTAGTATGATTGAGATAAGTAATGACGACAAGTGTATTCGTATCATTCCTGACAATTTAGAGAGAATGAATAGAGATGAGAACTGTCGTTGGAAGTGGGAGTATATATGGGATAATAAATAATTAGTTATGATTGTAAGATTGAAAGTAGATTCAAAAATGTATGCAGACTATCTCGCATACCTGTTTCCACCTGATGCTGATGGTGTTTTGAAGGTTACATCAGAGCATCTTTTGGGCAATCTTCTTATTTCTCATTGTCGAGAGGCTCCTCGACCTATTTTTAATACCGAAGAGAATCTTATGATAACTCTTCGACTACCACAATGCGAGAGTACCCAAAACCTTCGCAATAAGTTCCTATATTATAATGCCGGGGATATGCTCCAACTGAACAAGGCTCTTCGTGCCGCTTTCGATCTGGACTTCATCGGCTATTATCGCAAAGGGCAAGCTGTCGAGTTCGCCAAGAAGGATATCATCGAGGCTTTTGTTACTTCTCGAAAACTTGTTTCTACGGATTGTGTCGATGCTCTTTATAAACGAGTCTATCGCCGTCAGCAACGAGAGGCTGCTACACTCGTTAAGAAACTGATACGAAAAGCATTCTACATTGACGAGTCGATTGACACATCCGGATTGCCAAAATAATTTATAGCGAAATCGTAATTTTATCTCCGATTTAACAATGATACAGATAGTTAGAAAAGTTTTTATCAAGAGAGCTGACCTTGCTGATGCCGAATGGTCAGAACTTCCAATCGTTCCGGCAAGTGCCACCATCAAAACCGAGGTGGCTCCCGAAGCTGCTGGTTTATTACAAACAAGTGAGTTCAAAGCAAAACTCTCTCGTAAGCACCCATGGTTACTTTGCAACCTAATCGTGAAGATCCTTCTCGATGATGGAGAAACCGTATCTTGCGGTACTGCCGACTTGCCTGTTCGGCTCTCAATCGAAAAGGCTACGACACTAGATGTAACCTTTAAGCACAAAACCAGAGCTGACATGTAGTCCTTTGTCGATGGTACATACGACTATACCTTTGTAAAAAAAAGAAAAGCTATGGTCGTACATAATCAAAACAACATTCAGCTAGCACTCGACATTCGTAGAGGGCAATGGCTTGTTGCAGATGCAGAATCTCTCTTGTCTATTGCCCTTGATTTTCTCTCTCGCAAAATGCCTGAGGTTGAACATATCGAGTTTGCTACTACATCTTTCTCGTCTGACCTCATAGGTCGTTCTAACCGAGGTGGAGATATTACCCCTCCTGATCAAAAGACTGTTGTCGTAATTCCGATCCACGGTACTATCACTAAATACGACACCTGTGCTGGTGTCGGTACAATGACAATCTCGTCAGAACTCTTGCGTTTGGCAGCTGACCGAAACATTGTCGGTTTTGTACTGGATATTGACAGTGGTGGCGGTGCTTGTAATGCGATACCTCCTATGGTTGCAGCTATCAACAAAGTTCGCTCAATGGGCAAACCTATTATTGCTCATTGCGACTTCTGTGCTTCGGCTGCATATTGGATCGCTTCACAGTGCGATGCTATCTTTGCTGACAACTCGATGTCGGAGTTCGGATCTATCGGCGTGATGACACAGATTGTCGATAACCGAGAGAATCGTTGTGGTGATAAAACTATTACTATCTATGCCACCGAGTCAAAAGATAAGAATCTATCTTATCGCAAAGCTCTCGATGGCGACTTCTCTTTTATGCAAGCAGAGATGACTCCTATTGTTCAGGAGTTCCACTCCGCTGTTAAGCAAGGTCGTGCCAATATCAAAGCCGAGGAACCTGGCGTTCTGTCTGGTGCTGTGTTCCGTGCCAACGATGCCATTAACCTCGGTATGGCAAATGCCATATTGGACCTCGAAGGCTCTGTTGAGAATGTGTTTGCTCGTGCCACATATAAGTAATTCACATTAAATTTTAAGTTTTATGGATGTAAAAAAGTTTCTTAGCGACAGCAAGATGGGTAAGATGATTGCCCGTTTGTTGGGTAAGGAGGAGCTTGCGTTGGATACCAACGGCAAGCCTGTTCTTTCCGAGGAGGATAAGAACAAAATCCTCTCGATGTATGGTGAGGCTTTTCTTGAGAAGTTTGAGGCGATGTCTTTCTCTGCCGAGTCGGAGAACACTCGTGATCTCTTCGATGCAGCCCTCACACATGCTCGTAATCAGGTGGCATCTGAGAAAGATGCTATCATCAACCAGTTGCGTGCAGATCTTACAACTCTCGCAGCTGCTCCGGAGAGCGCACCTTCAGCAACAGCTGTTGGTACCGTAGCCGGTGATTCAAAGTTCAGAGCAAACATGGCTTTGGCTCACAACAAAATCGCTGATTCATTCAAGCGTTCTGGTGTTCTCGCAGAGAGTATGACTATCGATGTAGCTGACTTGAAGCAGGAGCTCGGAGCTTACTCTTCGCAGGGTAACAACATTGACATGATCAACGAGTTGTACCAGGCATTCACTACTGGTAAGAAGCTCGCTTGGAAGCCAGCTGTTACCGAGTACAAGGCTGTATCGGCACAGTCGGTTGGTAGTGTTGTACAGCAGTTCTCGAAGGAGTGGAATCCGAAGGGACAGGGCAAGTTCACTTTGCTCACAGTAAAGAACTACCGTCACAAGGTTGATTTCGCTATCGATCCTGCCGATGTTGGTGAGAGCTGGTTGTTCCATCTCTACGATGAGCGAAAGACTCCTGACCAGATGCCAATCACCCGATACATTGTATCGAACATTCTCATTCCTCAGATTGCAGAGGATTTGGAGTTGGTGATGACCGCTAAGGCTAAGTATGTCGAGGGCTCGAAGGAGACTTCGGCTACCATGGACGGTATCGAGACTCAGCTTGTCGAGGCTCTTGCTTCGGAGGACAAGAAGGGTATGAGCTTCTATAAAGATGCGACAAACCTTCTTGAAGGCGATGATGAGGCGGTGCTCAATGCCATCGACGATTTTGTCGCTTCGGTTGCTCCTCTCTATCGCTCTAAGCAGATGCCTATCTATTTGTCGGCTGACTTGTACTTGAAGTACAGACGAGCTTACAAGAAGAAGTGGGGCGCTGGCAGTGGCACCGAGAATCCTCAGTTCGGTACTGACCGTGTTGATTTCTCGAACTTCTATTTGGAGGTTTTGGACTGTCTCACAGGCTCTCCTATCTTCTTCAGCACACCTCGTGGTAACCTCGTTGGTTTGAAGCACAAGAATCCGCCACAGTTCATCTCGGATATACAAAAGCACGACCGTCAGGTTCGCTTCTACTTGGAGTTCTGGTATGGTGTAGGCTTCTTGGTTGGCGAGGCCGTGTTCGCATATGTTCCTGCTGGTTACACTCCTTCGGTAGTATCTACTCGTCAGGGAACTGCTGGCAAGTGGATTACATCTGCAACAACTGCTGCAACTAACGAGGATGACGGCCCTGAAGGTGCATAGAGTTCGAACCCTTTAACATTGTGAAATTATGGCTTACAATAAAGTTAACATTCTAAAAAATGGAGATGGTGCAGGTTGCGCCACTCCTAAACTCCCAAACATTATCGTTATCAATGCTGACGATATCAAGACTGAGCCAACCCGTACAGTTGGCGATCCTACTATGGTTGGCGATTTTGAGTTGAATACCGGTGCCAAAGCCCTCACAATTTATGCAACTCCATCTTCGATTGAGATGCTCGAGGAGGCTAGTGGCGAAGCTGACGCTCGTGGTGTGAAATTGGGTGTAGCTTTCGAGCACCCAGGAAACCATCTCGATATTAAGGCGTTTGTCGAGGCGTATATGAACACAGGCGTTGTGCTCATGGTTAAAGAGGGTTGTGGCTCTGCAACTCCTCGTACCCATGTTGTCGGCTCCAAGTGCAACCCTCTATTCATGAGCTTTGAAACTACCAACAACAAGGAGGCTACAAAGCGTAAGCTTACCTTTAAGCAGGAGATGGCTGACAAGTTCTTGGCTGGCGAGTATTCCGGAACTGAGATTCCATTGGTTGAATCAACCCAAGGGGAGGGCGCATAATGGCTAGGGCTAAATCAAAGACTGAGCAGGTAGAGGTGGTTGCCTCTACCTCGCCTCAGCCAGAGACCGTCTCTGAGGAAAAGACCGCTACATCGGTTGAGACCGAGCCGACCTCCGAGGAAAGCGTTGCTTCCGAGCAGCCTTACCGTGTTGTTGTTTGTGCTTACGCCGGCACAGAGGACCTTGTTCGCAAGGTCTGGGAGAAAATGTTGGACGAGCCTGTTCATATCCTAGTTGTTCCTGAGGGAGAAGTGGATATGCGCAACATCGCAACAGAGATGATTGCCGACTCGACCATCTCCGACACATTCGTTGTTGTCAAGCCTAACACGGTACCTTGCTCTCGTATTTCGTTGGCTGAATTGAATGTGCCTGTTGTCTATGTTGATAAGGCTAGCAAGGAGCATTATTCGCATCGTTTGCCGATGCCATTCGACAAGAACATACTTGTCGATGTGTTCGGCTCTGCTGATTATCCGGCAAACGATGTTGATGATGAGGCGTTCTTGCGACTCTATGCCGAGCACGCTCAATATCGACCTATGCAGGTGTCTCATTACTTTGGCAACTATGTTACTGTTGTTCTGCGTGGCAATCCTTGTACGGCTGTTATCGCAGAGGGAATTGCTCGTAGAAAATTCCTTTCTGCAAACGCAGTCGGTTTCAAGGCTGCCGAGAAATTTGTTGAAGCGTTGTTGTCTAAATGATAAATGCGATACAAAATTGGTTAAAGACGGGAGCCGAGGTTCAAGAAGGACTTCGGCTTCTCGGTCTTTACGCACCAAACAACCATTTACATCGCTTGGTATCGCTCCGACCAGAACAGTTTAAGCACTTGCTGATAGAACGGTTGTCGTCTTTACTGCCAAGTACTCCACCCGTTTCATCGACAATAACACCTGTTGCCAAAATTCCATTCCGGGAACAATGGCCATTCTTGTCAGACAAGGATTGCCCGAATGAACTTAAAATTCTTGCTGCCGATAAAATTACAGCGTATAGAAATTACACTACCGCCCATCAAAGTCTTTTCGATTGTACCTCGCTCGAAAGTTGTTTTGTTGTGGCCAAAAAAGTGGTAGAAAATTTCATCGAAAATCGGAAAATTCATTCCGAGTTAGCATATTACAAAGAACACCATGTCGTTCTTGGCAAGCACCCTATTTTTGAAGAGGTCAAGCGTATTGCGGAATTGAGACAACTACCTGTTGCGGAATTGTTCCGGCGTAAGACGAACCTTGAAGAAGCGATATGGAGAGTTCAAAGCGAAATACGAAAGGGCAACAAGCCACATCTGTTATCTGAACGAGAACAACGCCTCTCTGCTAAACGAAGAGAACTTGCCGAAGTAGAACGAATAATATCGGGATATGGGACTATTCAACATCAGAGAAATGCTCAATGGTAATGATGTCGCTTCTCCATCAGAACACACCACTCGCTCTACCTCTACTTGCGAGAGGTTTGAAAATATGCATCTCGAAAAAGTAAATAGCTTGAAGCAACTATTAGGTCGAGTTCCCGGTCAGGGTGAGATATTTTTCCTCTGGACTCTCAACTCCTTCAATGCTTTTACCTTTATCACATATGTCATCAAACATTTCGGTAAAATCAAGCAGCTTACTTTTTCAACTTACTCCATCAACGAAAGAATCCTGACATCGTTGGTGAAATGGTACGACAAAGGCTGCATAGAGCGTATCTACATATGTATTTCCGACTCGATACGCAGTCGAGTACCGAAAGTAAACGACCAGCTTCAAGCGTTTGCTTCAACAAGAAATATCGATATTGGGTATGCTTGGAACCATTCCAAGGTTACACTCATACAGACTGCCGAGCATCATTTTGTTGTTGCTGGCTCTGGAAATTTTAGTGAAAACGCATTAAACGAACAATATATCTTTTTGAACGATGAACAAATCTTCAACTTCTTCGATGACTGTATCAGAAATCGGTCTGACCGCCGAGAATAGAGAAGAACTGCTCTCTTTGGGAGCTCTCGGTTGGAGTGATGATGAAATAGCCGTGTATTTCGGTTGGGATAAGTCTGCATTGCGGAGGGAGCGTTCCAATCCTGACAGCGAAATCTCGCTTCTGTTACTGCGTGGCAAACTCCAAAAAAGAGCAGCGATAGAATGCCGCCTCTTAAAGGAGGCTGAAGGTGGAAATCTCACGGCAGCCAAACAGTTCTCGGAAGTTATGCGAGATAAGAGTTTTCAACTCTCAAAACTCGATTTGTTTGGAGGGCCCGCCGATGAGGGTGCGATGGAACGCATACAAAATTATATCGATGGTGGTTGTAAAACCGATTTGTCTCCGGGCGAACAAATATATATCGACCTCCTCGTGATGATATATTCTCTCGATGGCCAACACGGAAAGCGTAATACCATTCGCTTTCTTACTCGTAAGCCATTTGGTTTTACCTACGCTCATGCAAGCGAGTTATATGCCGAAGCGGTTGAAATGTTTTTTGCTAATCGCCAAGTTTCCAAAGATGCGATGAGAGCAAAGGTCGCCGACCAATTGGATACGCTTCACGCTGCCGCTGTCGCCTCTGCCAAGACTACTCGTGACTATGAGGTTGCTGCGAACATCTTGGCGCAGAAAGCAAAGATCCTTCGCCTCGACCAAGAAGACCCTGAGGTGCTGCCACCATCTCAATACCAAAAACAAATCCGTGTGCTATCATTAACGCCTGAGTCGATAGGTCTTCCTTCTGCGAACCGCGATATTCTGGCTGCCCAAATAGACTCACTCAACCTTGATAGCAGTGTGCGAAAGCGTCTGCGTATGGAAGCAGGTATCGAGGATGTTGAAATTATAGAATACTTGGAACATGTCGTACAGGAAGAAGGTTAAAGAAGAGGTTTCCGATATTGTAGATATTCAATATCAGAATAAATTTGCTCAAATCGTATCTTTGGTTGCACCATGTCGTCTATTCGGCATACTCGGCCGAGGCTCTGCGAAGACCACCGATATACAGGTTGAGAGGCTTATCGATATAATGTATGATATGCCCGGTGCTCCTTGCGCTTGGGTGGCAGACACATTTAGCAACCTTACTGCCAATGTGCTGCCAGCTGTGCTCGAAGGTCTTGAACGCAAAGGCTTCCGAGAAGGCGTTCATTATGTTATCGAAAAGGAACCTCCAACTTTTACCGACAAAGAAAAGGAGGCTCTGCCTGATTGGCTTCGCCCACACTTCTGGAAACCGTTTAACAAACTCGTTTCCTACAAGCGTACTATCGTTTTCTTTACCGGTATGAATGTTCGCTTCGGCTCCTTGGATAGACCTTCTTCGCTTGCCGGAGCATCAGTAGTCCACCTCTTTGGCGATGAGGCAAAGTATTTCAAAGAAGAGAAGATTGCCAACCAATTAAAAGCAGTTCGTGGCTATCGTACCCAATACGGACACTCTGTGTTCTATCGAGGTGTAACCTTTACCTCGGATATCGCTGACCCTTCTCATATCGGAGAGTATGATTGGATGCAGAAAGAAATCAAGAACATGAATGTCGATAAGGTGTTGCTCATTATGAAAGTCGGGTTGGTCTATAATGAGGCATTGCAAGAGTTTGTTGCCGCCAAAGAACAATGGCGTAAAACACCTAATCGTGAGACTGCCACCATTTGCAAAAATAAGCTCAAAGTCGCAAATCTTTGGAAAGCAAGATGGACTGAGTTGCGCAAGATGGACGATGCTCGCACCTTCTTTTTGAGAGCATCGAGTTATGTCAATGTCGATATTCTAACCGAGGGTTGGTTTGCCGATGCAATAGCCGCAGACTTTAACGATCTGCGAACAGCGATACTCTCTTGTAAGCCTTCACTTAAAAGTGGTGATAGATTCTATGCAGCACTCGGTGAGCAGCATTTCTACAAAGATGGTATTGACGAAGAAGCCTATGACCGAGTTGGCTTGTTGGAAAAAGAGGATTGCAGGGTGCTGAAATACCTCAATTTACACAAGCCTCTACAACTCGGTATAGATTTCGGCAATATGTGTTCTCTGTCCATCGCACAAGACGATTCGATACACGGCCGAGATTGTCTGCGTGTCGTCAAGTTCCTCTATACGCTGGCTCCGGAATATCTTATTGACCTTGGTGAGAAATTTAGAGAATACTTCGCTCCGATGGCTAATAAGACTGTACATCTTTATTATGACCGAGCTGGTAATAACTATAAGATGGTGCAGAAAGACCAGGCTACCGAATTTAAGAAAGCCATTGAGCGAGACCGTGATGGTCGTAGAACAGGCTGGGTTGTAATTATGGAGTCTCTCGGTCAGGGCAATATCGGTCAACCGGAAGAGTACCATTTCATGCAGACAATTCTTTCTGATGTAAACCCTCATCTCCCTCGTGTACTGATAGACTATTACGCTGCCAAGCATCTTCGTCTCTCATTACAAGGGGCTCGTACCAAAGTCAAATCGGGAGTTGTGTTCAAGGATAAGAGTAGCGAACATCTCCCTATCGAGCAACTCCCTTCTCACTCAACAAATCCTTCGGATTCGTTCAAGTATTTAGTTATGACTAAACAGCGGCGCCGAATAGCCAAGGGAAGAGTTCCTGTTCCTTCGGCCATTGGCGATCCGCAGTTTGGCAAATAGGTATTTTGTTCCACAAAATGTATTCACCCTGCAACGATGGTTTGCAGGGTTTTTCGATATATACTCATTTCGGAGTCTCTTCTCCTTTGGTTGGAATTGTGTGTCTGTACACGCACCATTCTATATCCACCCTCGGTTCTTGCCCTATTCAGATACAAAGGAACAACGCCGCTTTTCACCTGTTCAATGAACCTCGACAATTTTTTCAAGTCTGTCGATGAAGAAATTTACCTGACGGCACTCTAAAGAAATTTCATCAAAAAAATTTCGAGAACCCTTGCAAGCAGGTCTATTGGTGCTTCGCATTTATGCTTACTGTGTAAAGGCGGTGTCGAATTCCTGTATCAGAAAGGTTCACGAAACGAGGCTGGACGATAGTTCAATGGTTCTTTGACATACTGACAAACAATTCATCGAAGCCCGATGAATAGACTCCGAAACAAATATCGAAAATAGATATAAAGGTTACTCACTCGGCAGTCCGATAGAGCCGAGAAATTCAAACTCTAAAATTCAAAATTATGTATTCAACCCCAAGCCGATGGGGGCGGACATCGGCACAAACTTATAAATTTTTAATACCTAAATTGTTATGAAAAAGAATGAAAAGACAACTGCTACAACCGTAGCAAAGGGAGCAAACATCGAGAACATTGCACCAAAGACCGCAACCACAGCGGAGCAGACACCAACCACCGCAGAACAGCCGACACCACAAGCCGAGCCAACTGCACCAAAGCAGACACCCCCTGCAACCCCCGACAAAGAGAAGACTTTGAACGAGGCAAAGCAGGTGCTTGAACTCTCAAAGCGTATCGAGGAGTTAGAGGCACAACTCCGCAAAGAGCCTCAAAGCATTGAGGAGCGCATCGAGTATTACGAGCGCAAGCAGGCTCTTACCGAGCGATACAAGAAATTGCAGGATAAAATCGCAGAACTTGATGACCTCCGAGCAAATGTTATCGCCTCTAACCTCGAAGCAGGTGATTTCGAGGATAGAAAAGATTTCTATCGCTTGCAGTTAATCGTGCCAGGATATAGAAACGACACGGCTTTCTCTATCGGCAACCAGGCACTCATCGACTATGTGCTGGAACTCCTCCAAAGTCGAATGCACGAAACGGCTGACAAGTTGCAAATTGAAATTGCAGCCTAACACCAAGCAGGGGCGGATATCCGCCCCTCTTTCAAATGTTTAATATCTAAAAATATAGCACTATGACACCGAACAACACAACACCAAACAACCAAGCACCGACCAAGTTACAGGAAAAGAGAGCAATTCTTGTTGCTCTATCCCAACAGGCAAAGCAACTGCGACAGGATAAAATCAACAACGCACAAACCACCGAAGAGGCTGCTTTTTGGTCTTCTCGCACTATAAACTATATGCTCCTCAATCACATATACAAGAGCGAGAGCGTAAGGTTTGAAACCTTCAAAGAGTGGAAAGCACAGGGGGCAACAATCAAGAAGGGTGCAAAGGCTACTATCATATGGGGGCAACCTCGACAGGGCGTTGCAACCCTTGAGCAGAAATTGCAGAAAGACCCACACTCCGTGCCGGTTGATGATATCGCAGTCGAGGAATATGAGTTCTTCCCTTTGTGCTACCTCTTTTCCGAAGACGATGTCTATTTCACTAATGCCGAGCAGGACAATGCACACGAGGCAGAGCCGACCTCTGCTCCTGTTGAGCCTGTGATAAGCGATGACACCTTCGATATTATATAAAGATATGGGCGGTTTTGCACTCTTATTCCTTATTATCTTATTGGGTGCTGCATCGGCTAACGCAAGCGACAAATAAGACACGGAGCGCATCGGGCATCGGTAGAAACCCACCGAAAATCGGTGGGCGCCGACAAGCGGTATCTCCATTAACTCGACAGTCTTTGACTGCCGAGTTTTTTGTTTTGCCTTGGTGTGTAATATAAGGCAAGCCCAAAACCATTCCGATATCTGTTGTTTACTTTGAAGCCTCCATTTCGTTGGACTCTTTGAGCCTCTACATTGCGACAAATCAAAGGGTTACAATAGGTGTTGCGATGCAACAATTATGTTTATGGTGGGATTTTGCACTGCGTGCGTTTTCAAAATAGGAGTCGCAGGGCGACACTCGTGTCTATGGTGGCATTTCGCCATATATCACCTTTTCGGCTGTTTGCGACCGCAAGTGTTCGAGAGGGCGGGGCGGGCTTAAATTTGAGTGCGTCTCGGCGTTTTTGTCAAAACGCCGAGACAACAGCCACAAATTCAAATACTTAATGAATTTATGGGGTAAAAAAAGTGTAAAAAATCCGCCTTTTTCTTGGAAAAATCGGCTTTTTTGGCTCGTGTAGCCAAAAAAGGTCAGCGGTATCTTCGCCCTTCGTACCCTGTCCTTTGTTACGGAGTTCTTCGATGTAATTTTGTACTATGAAAGTTTATGATGCAATAAAGGAGATGCGCCGCTTATCAGCCGAGAACCGACCATTCAGTTTCTCCTTTATGTCGTGCAACTTAACTGACCGTAGTAGTGAGGGCGTTGTAACTGTTCGTAGAGCGAAATTGCTAAAACGAGAGTGTGTGGCACACCACAAACACGCAGATATGGTAGAGGCTTATATCGACCTTGATACGATGGAGAACCGAAGGTTTTACCAACCATTGCTGATGTATTTTAATGGGGAAAAATGTGTATTACAATGAGTAGTATAAAACAAATATCAGAACATTCATTTGCAGCACATCTGAACGATGGCCAGGTGCTGACTTTATCTAATCGCCGAGATGATGATATCAACTCGGTGCTATGGAGCGTTGGTCGCTCATATAATTGGGAAAATACCCCTCATGCCATTGGTGATTTTCGGATCGTGCCCTATGGCCCGAATAATCTTTTGCCAAGCGAGCTCCGCTCAACTGTCGATGACAACAATTTAGCACCAGGCATTATTGAGCGTCAGCTTGGTTTGCTCTTTGGACAGGGTGTGTTCTTGTACCAACTTGCCTTTGAGAATGGAGAGATTAAACACATCTGGCAGCAAGATAACGAGATTGAGTC
>JAZONG010000131.1:0-20286 GCA_045654385.1 Alistipes sp. | reverse complement strand
GCTTTTTTGGCTCGTGTAGCCAAAAAAGGTCAGCGGTATCTTCGCCCTTCGTACCCTGTCCTTTGTTACGGAGTTCTTCGATGTAATTTTGTACTATGAAAGTGTTCGAAGCCATAAAGGAAATGAGACGACTCTCTGCCGAAAATAAATCTTTCGGGTTTTCCTTTATGTCGTGTAACCTAACCAACCAGAGTAGTGAAGGAGTGATAACTGTTCGCAAAGCGAGACTGTTGAAGCGAGAGAGTATCAAACATCATAAAAACGCTGAGATAGTGGAAGCCTACATTGACCTTGATACAATGGAGAGCAGACGGTTTTACCAACCTTTACTGATGTCTTTCAATGGTGAAAAAGTTGTTTTACAATGAGTGAAGTAAAAAAAATATCAGACAATTCTTTTGCGTTACATCTTGACGATGGTCGAGTGTACACCTTGTCCAACCGTAGGAGTGATGATATAAACTCAGTTCTATGGAGTGTTGGTCGTTCTTACAATTGGGAGACTGTTCCTCAATTTGTTGGTGATTATAGGATCGTACCATACGGACCGAATAATCTATTGCCAAGCGAATTGCGTTCTACTGTTGATGACAACAATCTTGCTCCGGGCATTATCGAGAGACAGTTGGGACTCCTCTTCGGTCAGGGCGTGTTCTTGTATCAACTTGCTTTCGAGGATGGAGAGATTAAGCATTTGTGGCAGCAAGATAACGAGATAGAGTCGTGGCTTGCAGATTGGGACTTTATGTCTTACATCAAAGGCATTACGACAGATTACCTCTATCTCAAAGGCTTCTTCAATGCCATATATCTTACACGAGGACACCGCATCGGCTCTGCTCCTCAGATTTCGCACTTGGAGCATATTCCGGCAAAGAACGCTCGTCTTGAATGGGCAGATAGCCGTAAGTTATCCGATGTGAAGCATATTCTTGTCGGCAACTTTGAGCAGAACTGCCTTGATACGGGCGTACAAGCCTTTCCTGTCTATGACCGTAGAAACCCTGCTCGATACCCTGTGTCTGCGGCATACAATAGCACCTATTCGTTCTCACGAGACTTCTACTCTGTACCGCCTTATTGGGGTGCTCTCCGATGGATTGTGCGAGGTAGCGAGATACCTACAATCTTCAAATATGTTACCGACAATGGTCTGAACTTGGCGTACCATATCCATTCGCCAAATGAGTATTGGGATAACAAGCGAGACCTCCTCAAAATTATGCACGCTGATTGGGACGAGTCCAGAGTTGAGAAAGAGATTGCTAAACTTTCAGAGCAGCTGCTCGTCAGTCTGACTGAGGTGTTGTCGGGCAAAGAGAATGCCGGCAAATTCTTCCACACAGTAGATATCAACGATGAGACAGGTACTTCCCACGCTTGGAAGATTGAGGCAATAGACCAGAAAATTAAGGACTTTGTCGATAGTCAGTTGAAGATTGCAGAGGCTTCTTCCTCCGCTATTACTTCGGGTATGGGTTTGCACCCTTCGTTGTCAAATGTTATGGTAAACGGTAAATTGGCAAGTGGCTCGGAGATGCTATATGCGTTCCGATTGCACCTTCTGTCGAATGTGGCCATTGCAGAACAGGCTATCCTTGAACAGATAAATCAAGCCATAGCCTTCAACTTTCCAAAGAAGAACCTTCGTCTGGGCTTCTACCACCAATCGCTTAAAGCAGAAGAGGCGTTATCATCTTCTGACCGTATTAAAAACCAAAAGTAACTATGTTGTTCAATAGAGAGGATAAAGGTGCAGTTGAGCTGTACGATTTGACAGGCATATATTGTGCAGGAAACGACTTTACAGCCATATCGGGAGAGTTATATGATGCTACTCGTGAGGTTGCAAATATCGTAGGTGTCGATGTGGTAAAAGAGGCGGAAGAGGCGTATGCGAATGGCTCTGATGAAGAACTCGTTGAGTGTGTCCAACGCCCTATCGCTTGCCTTGCGATGTTGCGATACTTTCGACAGACTGTTGTCTCTCACGATGACGCTGGCCGAAAGGTTAAAGCAGGAGACGATGAGAAAATTCCGTTTGAGTGGATGCTTGACCGTGATGACCGAGCAATTCAAGAGAAGTATTACCGTTCTCTCGATGCGTTGTTTGCCTATCTTGAAAAGTCGAAATCAAGCAGCTGGCAAAATTCTTTGATATGGCGAAATGTGAAGGAGTCCATTGTTAAGGATATCCATACATTTGAGTCAGTATATCCTATCGAGCAAAGTAGATATACCTTCTTTATGCTCCTCCCTTTGATAGTCGAGGTACAGCACACCAAGTTGAAGAAGGCTATGGGCGAGACTTGGGAGCGAATCATCGGGGAGACTGTCGCCGATGGCGACTCCTCTCTGCTCTACTATGCTCGTAGAGTGGCTATTCTCAATGCGGTTGTTATTGCCGTTGAACGATGGTCTATTGAGGTGTTCCCTCAATCGGTTGCTCGTAGGTTTATGCCTACTTATCAAGGCAATAGAGCCAATACATCTGCCTCTATCGAGGAGATGGAATGGTATCTCAACAAGTTGAAGGAGCAAGCAGCAGATGCTATGCAAGACCTTCTGTCAGAGGTTGCAGGGAAAAATCAGTACGAGGACTATCCTCTTATGCCTGAAAACAACCGAGAAAACAAATTCTTTAATGCAGGACAGTAATGACCAGTATTGAGATTTCACAAACAGGAGGCTTCTGTGCGATACCTTCCTCTTGGGACGAACTGTCGCCAAAGCAGGTGCAGCATATTGTCAAACTATATGACCAAACTCTGCGAGGAGGTAAATCACTACTCGAATTTAATGTGAGAGTGCTTTACTACCTTATGGGAATGAAATACGACTCCCGCAGTATTCGTTGGGAACGGTTGGCATCGAAAGAGGCTATCGATGAGCGTAACTCAAATATCTATATGCTCTGCGATAAATGCTTGGCATTTCTGCTGAAAGAGGTTGGCGAGAAAGATGTGATATTGTCTTACGACTCGATTATCAACTCGCTCCCTTCTGTCCGAGCAAACATCTTTTGTAGAAGATTGTATGGCCCAGCCGATGGACTTCAAGACCTCTCTTTCGGAGAGTTTCGACACGCTGCCACCGCTTTGAATACATATTTCAAGACTCAAAACGAAGATGATTTGAACGAGTGTATTGCACATCTGTATCGAGTTCGCTCCAAGCACCCTAATCGAGCAGGGCGATATGTCGAGGAGGTAAACAACGGAAATATCGGTGTCGCTTGTAGGCGTGTTGCTCGATTGGCTCATTGGCAAAAAGTCCTCATTATGCTGTGGTTTTCCTCGTGTATCAACTTCTTGCAAAATGGCACGGTGTCGCTCGATGGCGAAGAGATTGATATGTCAAAGCTCTTTACAGGCGGAACGAGCGAAGACAATGTGTTGTCGTGTGGCTGGCAAGACCTCGCTATTGAGATTGCCAAAGAAGGCACTGTCGGCAATATGGATAATGTCGATGCAGAACCTCTGTACTCGATAATTGGAATAATGTGGCACAATCATAAAGAGAATAAACGCAATGAAAAGGCTTCAAAATCTCACTAACTTAACAAATTACCTTACGGCATTACGAGTGCCTGGTCTTGACGATCTGAAACCTCTTCGAGTGGTCGATGAGGCACAGGCGACTTCTCGTCTTGCCAGACGGGGCGGAACGCAAATAGTTATTGCACGCCCGGAACTGAAACAAGAAGGCACCTCGGACTCCTATGTGGCCGAGTATAGTACTGCCGTGTTTGTGCTGGATAAGAATTTGAGCTCGGCGAGTACCGAGGAACGAGAGGACTCCCAATTCAATAGCCTCGTAAACATTGCGTGCGACATCTTGACAAAGATTGAGCAAGACATCTCCTCCGGAACATCAGAACTCCGAGGGCTTGACCTCGTTGGCACAGAGCTCTTCCCAGTTTCGTCTATCTTCGGAGGTTGGAATGGCTATTCAATGGTACTGGCTTTCAGATAAGCACTTTCATACGATTTAGGAATTTAGTAGGTCAAAATTACTGCCGTGAGGTAGAGATTAGACCGGGCGTCACGACAAAATCGTGGCGTTTTTTTGTGCAACACCGCTCCATCGGCGGCGATATGTAAAGAAAATGGCACTTTTCTTTACATATCGATAGCCTTATGCTCAAAATTTGCAATTTTTTGAGCATATATAGGGATAGCCATATTCTATATTATACTACAAAGCGTGACAAAATCACCATCTTTTGGAAAAGATTTTTCCTAAACATCTATCATTATTAATTACTTGTGATGCACAATGTCCGCACAAAATTTGTAAAAAAAAGTATCAATACGGTACCAAAATGAAAAAATTGTATTATCTTTGCGGTAACAAAATCACTACTAATAGTAGCTAATATGGAAGCAACAGTTCTTACTTGGTTATTACAAGCACTTCCTCTATGGGGTGGATGCTTGTTGGTCGTTATTATTGCCACCGTGTATTTAACAAATAAATACAACGAAGCAAAGCGTCGTTTAGAGGATGCAGAGAAGGATTTAAGGGGGTTACCGTGTTCGGAAAGAGGTAGAGTTCTTGAAGACATCAAAGAGACTCTTACTGTAATTCGTACATATATCTCAACATTGGACCCTACTCGAGCCGAAATGTTTTCTAGAAAAGCTAGTCCACGAAGATTGAACGACCTTGGCTCTCTTTTGTTAAGTAATTGTGAGGGTTTGGCATTTATTGACGAGAACAAATCAGTATTGTTTCAGTGGATAGACGAGAAGAACCCTAAAACAGCTCTTGATGTAGAAAAATCTGCGTTGGAGGTTCTTATTGAGAATGTTGATAATGACATCTTCAACAGATTGAAAAATTGGGTTTACAATAGTCCATCTATGGAAGTTGAGCAGGACGGTGAGACTAAAGAGGTGACAGTTACTATGCGAGATGTATGTTTCGTGATTAGTTTGCCTCTCCGAGATGCCTATTTGGAGGCTCACCCAGAAATCGAATCTGAATAACCCCTTTCCCCACAATCTTCATAGGAGGAACGAAAAATTTTCGCTCCTCCTATTGTTTTTTCAAAAAATCTCCTTACCTTTGTAGTGCTTAAACCATTGAAGGGTGTGGAGACGCACCGAAAACAAGGTGCATTTTTTGTGCCTATACATATTAAATTCAGCGGTATTACACCCCGTGCCATTGCCGTAATAGCGTGGCGACACCTTTCAGAGTGGTTTAAGCAGCGGGTAAGAGGAGTACCGCTGTTTTTTATTCCTCAATTAAATGCTTAAACCACATTATGTCAAACAAATCAGAAGAGCGTAAAACCTTACGCACCGATTGGAAAGAACTCCCAATCGACAAAGAAAATTCGCAAAATGTTTGCAAATCCAAAATCATTCACTACCTTTGTGGTGTCCTACATTATGAACAGCGAGGAAGACTCGCACATATAGCGGGTATTTTTTATGCCCGTATATATAATAGGTTTCGTACTCCCTTGCAGAGCGTTAATGCGCCTGCTGCTGTTCATAACAGTGTAGGACAAAGGGTCAGTGCGAAGCCTTTTTTCTTTGCACATACATATTGTTTAACTTTCTAAAAATGTCCTACTATGAAAGAAAAAACTCAGGAGCGTAAACCTTTACGCACGGATTGGAACGAACTTCCAATCGACAAAGAACTCTCGCAAATTCTTTTGCAGATTGCCAATGCCAGAGCTGCATTGCTCAACTATCTCGAAGCAATCCCGGACAGAGCCACTTACGACTCGTACAAGGATTGTGTCGGCACGGCAACAGATCATCTCGTCAATGCGATGATGGAGATGGGTGGCGACCTTATGGCTCAGCAAATCGTAGGTAAACTTATCGAAGAGAAGTAGCCCTATGAAACGCTTTGTAAAACGCTGGGCAATACGCTTGCTCGGCCGAGAGTTGGCAAAGCTCTCGTGGAAACAGTGGTTGTTGTTGATATGGAGCGGAACAGCCTTCCTTATGATGATTGGCTTACGAGATGACACCCCGTTATGGTTGCAGGTCCTCGTTCTCGTCAATGTTGCACTGTCGGTTTGGAGAGTTTACCCTGTGCTTCGAGAGGTTGACGACCCTAGTATATAGTTTTATGCTAGTTTTTTTTCATTTCACTTTAATTCCTAATACAAAAACGCTATGAAACAGATTTTAGTTTACGAAATTTCGGTAGAGACCGAAGAACACAAGGAGAGAATGATTGCCGAGATTGAGTCGGTACTCGGTATGCGACCTACAAGAATTGAGGAGCGTAACGAATAATTGAATAATTTTTGTTAAATTTGTACTCACAAAGTTTTGTTCACTATGTTTTCACTATTTGAAATTATAGGTTTGATCTTGCTATTAGCAATAGGCGTTATTTTCATTTTGGGAGTAGCAGCCGTTGTTCTTGGTGCTATTTTATTTGTCTTGATAAATGCGCTTGCTATAATTCCTTTCAAAGAAAAGAAACAAGACAAACTATAATTTTGTGTGAAATTTCTGTCCTTTCATAGCCGCCTTCGGGTGGCTATTTTTGTTGCATAATAGCAACAAAAAATGTCAATAAAGCAACGATTTGTAAAAAGGATACTCGAAGACGAGGGGCGTAGGCTTTTACGCAATCAAACATTAGCGATTGGTCAAAAACTGAAAACTCGTAGTGGTCGCTTGTTGGGCACCCGAAGCACTGCCGTTTCAAGTGCCTCGACAGATGGCGGACAATTAACCTTTGTCCACACCATATATGAACGCTTCCTCGATATGAAAACATTGCGATATGGCTCGAAGGAGGTAAAACGAAATAGGCGCATTCACAACCGCTTTGTCTTCGGTCATTACAACTCCATCGCAAAACGATTGACAGCCGAATATACCGAAGACACCATTGAACAAATTAAAACAGAGATAAACAACGAATAGATATGGGAAAAATTGTACGAGATGAGGACCTCCGCTTAAACATTATTGTCAATGGCGATCCTGCACGCCGCAAGATTGGCGACCTAACCAGAGAAGTCCGAGATTTATCGAATGAAAATCGTGTACTGCGTCAAGAGCAGAGCCGATTGCGTGCTACTGGACAGCAAAATACGGCACAATACAAATCATTGACCAAGCAGATAAAAGAGAACTTGGCTATCATAAAGCGCAATAAAGCAGAGCTTAATAGTATGAGGAGTACTATGGCTATTAACTGCATGACAATGGACGACCTCTCCCGTAGAGCAACTTCGTTGCGTGTAGCGTTAAGGAATACTGTTCCCGGAACTGCTGCTTGGCAAGAACTTGCGGATCAGCTGAATGCAGTAACACGCAGACAAGAGGAGTTGAAGGCGATATCGAAAGAGACTGGGTTGACATTGGGAAATGTCGCCAATGGCATAAATCGTTATATAGGTCTGATAACAGCCGGTTTTGCCTCTCTTGCGATTGTTAAGCAGATTGTAGGCAAGGTTAGGGGTGAGTACTTGCAATATGACGAGGCTTTGACAAGAGCATCAAGAACAACCAACTTGACAAAAGAGGAAGTTCGTGAGCTATCTGATGAATTAGCAACACTCGATACTCGTACTGCTCAAAATGAGTTGATAGACCTGATTGGGCTTGCTGGTAAACTCGGATTGTCGGGTGAAGAGGATATATTGGGTTTCGTTACAGCCGCAGACATGATAAATGTAGCTCTCTCGGAAGACCTTGGAGGTAATGCTGAGGACGCACTTCGTGAGATTGGAAAGCTGGTCGATATATTCAAGCTGAAAGGCGAATATGGTATGGAGGAGTCGATGTTGAAGATAGGTTCAACAATCAACTCTCTCGGTATGGCATCAACGGCTAATGAGGGCTATATTGTTGACTTTGCAAAACAAATAGCCGGAATGTCCCAAACAGTGGGAATGACTGCACCACAGGTACTCGGATTGGGAGCAACATTAGACAGCCTTGGACAAAGAGGAGAAACCGCTGCAACAGCCCTTACAAATGTCATCGCAGACATATCAAAGAATGCGGAACAGTATGCCAAGGTTGCTGGCGTTAGCTTGCAAGAGTTCACACAACTTCTCGAAACAGATGTAAATGAAGCATTGCTTCTTGTTCTCGAAGGCATTGGTCAGGGAAGTTCGGCAGATACTATTAAGTTGCTCGATAGTCTCGGTTTGTCAGGTTCGAGAGCTACTACCATTTTGGGCTCTCTTTCTCAAAATGTAGATACTATACGCAAGCAACAAGAACTTGCAAATCAGGCTTTTCTCGATGCCACTTCTATTAAAGAGGAGTTTAATAGAATGAACTCCTCAGCAACAGCGATAATGGAAAAAGCGAAGAAAGATGTCATAGAAGAGGCTCGATTGCTCGGAGAACAATTAAACCCAATGATAACCACCTCGCTGTCGCTAACGACACATGGCATACGATTGTTTGCTAGTATCATCGGATTTGCAACCAAGTATAAGGCGGTTATTGCGGGTTTAGCTATTGTTGTTGGAGCATATAATTTGGTTAAGAAGGCGCAGATTGCCCTTGAAAAACTCTCCGAATTTTACAGCAAGCGTAACATGGTACTGTTGCGTCAACGAGCAAGGGACTTGGCTGCTCTGCGTGCAGCAGAAATGGCTGTATCCAAATCATCAGCCCTTTTGTGTGCGGTGCAGAATTTGTTGGTTTTCAACTTTAAGGCGGCAGGTCTTGCTGCTAAAACCCTTATCGCATCTATGGGACCTCTTGGCTGGGCGTTTACTGCCATCGGTGTTGTTGTGGGTACGGCTACGACTGCAATGGCAGTAATGGCTAATCGCAGTAAGACTCTTACAGATATTTCAAAGAAAGCTTCCGAAGTTACAGATGAGGAGGGAACAAGTCTCGTTGGCAAAGCCGAGAAGATGAAACACCTTATGTCCGTGATAGAGTCTACGACCACATCTGAGGAACAAAGGAATGCCGCAATTAAGGAATTGCAAGCGTTGATGCCCAATGGTATAAATCTCATAAATCAAGAGACTATCGCTAATGGCAAGGCGGCTGAGGCCGTAAAGAAACACACTCAGGCTCTTATTGCTGAAGCAACACTTAAAGCTGCGTTACAAAAGAAGGACGAGATACTCAAAAAGGTGGGTAAAGATAAATTAGCCGGCAAAGATAGAAAAGTCAGCTTCTGGAAGCAAATGGGTATTAGTATGGCTGTGGCTGAATCTAATGGCGCATTGAGTTATTCAGAAATGATGGCAGCGGCACAAGAGGCTGCTGCAAAAAAATACGAGGAAAAGACCGCCAAACAACTTGCCGAAGTTGATAAGGTTGCAGAAAAGTATCGGAAAGAATTGCAAGGTATTGTTGGAGACTCTTCTGCGAATACCGATACACCGATTTCCCCTACTACGACCACGCCTACTGTTTCGCCTCGTGGTGGAGATAACTATGGGCAAAAATGGTCTCTAAACTCCGATGAAGAGTTCTTGCAGAAGCGTCTTGCATTGAAAAAGGAGTATCAGAACTCTGAAACTATGACACAAGAGGAGTATAATGCGAAGTTGCTCCAATTGGAAATTGACGCATTGACTGCTCGTCTGAAAACAAATGCAGACTCCGGTGCAGACCGAGTTGCACTCGAAGAAGACCTTGCCGACAAACTTATTCAGCAGAAAGAGCGAATAAACAAGGGTGTTGAGCAAGCCGAGAAAGAAAATGAACGACTCGAAGAAGAGTGGACAAAATCCATTGAAGATGAAGCTCGCAAGAGAGAGAAGATTGAGATGGATATTGCCGAGATGAGTGGAGACCGCATCGCCATCGAGAATGCAAAGTACGAGAAGTTGAAGCGAGAGTATGCCGGGAACGCACGAGCGTTGGAGGCTCTCGAAAGGGCTCATAAGGCTCGATTGGCAAAAATACAACTCGAAGAGGCTGACAAAGAGGTCGAGACTCGACAGAATGCTTACAAGATTGCTCGAATGCAAATGGTGGAGCGTCAACGCCAAGAGATGGATACCTTCTCTGGCAGTGAGCGTGAACGCCGAGAGAAACGCAAAGAACATTGGGCTGAACTGAACGCTCTCGATGAGAAGTATCTCAACGAGATGATCGCTACTTTATCAACTCTTGTCAGCGATGCAAAAATAGGCGATATTGAAATAGGAGTTACTCTTTCTGATGATGATAAGACAAAACTATTAGAGCAGATTGCCGACCTGCGCCAACAACTTGATAAACTCAAAGATACCTCGGAAGGAACACAAAATGATAAAAATTTCTTTGCAGAGTTCTTGGGTATTAGTGGTGAGCGATGGGATGAAATTCTCAAAGACGGATTCAACACCGAAGACTTCATTACAATGACTGAAGCCCTTGCCGATTCAGTTATGTCAATATGGGGTAAAGTCAATGACTTTATGGCAAAGTCTGAGGAAGCAGAATTGAAGAAGTACAAAAAAAGTAATGACGAGAAGAAAAAAACTCTCGAAAAACGCCTTGATGCTGGCTTGATAACCGAAGCACAATACAATGCGGAGGTTGAAGCTATGGACGCCGAGTATGAGGCATATCAGGAGGAGTTGGCATTAAAGCAAGCTAAACGCCAAAAGGCGATGAGCATTACCGAGTCTGTAATAAACACGGCTCTCGGAGTAACAAAGTCGCTAACGGGTATGCCTTGGCCGATTAACTTGATTGCAGCTGCGGCTACTCTTGCTATGGGTGTAGCACAAACTGCCCTAATCGCAGCGACACCTATTACCACCGGAGCAGAGGACGGAGGTCCGATTGGTAATGGAGTGATAGATGTGAGAAGAGAACAGGACGGTAAACCATTCCGGGCAAGGCTTAACCCGAATAAGAGAGGTTTCGTGAGTTCGCCTACGGTGCTTGTGGCGGAGAACGGAACAGAGTATGTTCTGCCGAATGAGGTAGTGCAGAACCCAACTGCATATCCTCTGTTGTCAGCAGTTGAAACAGCACGACAACACGGAACGCTCAGTTCTCTGGACTTCTCAGCCATATATTCTCCATATAGCGTTGCTGGACGAGCAGCAGGAGGATATATCGGAGATATGCCAGGAACAACCATATGGTCAAATCAAACTACAGATGATAGTAGCGAGGTAAAGGAATTGTTACTGCAAGTCTTAACAGTTCTTTCCAGGCCTCTCGATGCAAGAGTAGTAATGCTCGGCAGAAATGGTCTCGTTGAGAATTTTGAAAAATATAACAAACAAAAGAGCAGAGGAAAAATAGGAGGTTAGTATGATAGAAATTATAACTGCATCTGGGGTGTCTCTTGACATTGACCCAGCCCTTGAGTTCGAGATTGAGATTGAAAACCCAATGCTTGATGACGCTTGTATTCCAATAGCATATTCAACAAGTATCGGATTTCCTCCAACACTAAAAAATAAGAGGGTATTTGGTTTTATAGATGCAATGTTTAGGGCTCCAGAGAACGAAAAAATTGGAGTAACAATAGCGATAGGAAGCGTGCCGCTATTCTTCGGTCGTATAGAATATGAAGGTGTAGAAGATGGCAAAATAAACTACACATTTGCAGGTAGAGGTCTCGAAGATGAGTGGGGAGGGCACATTCATAAGTTGGAGCATTTAAGTGAATTTATCGCTTCAAAAATAAGATATATAGGCTACGATGCTTCTAAGCTTATCCAAATACAACGAGGAACAATTGAAGATTACGAAGTAGATAGAGGACGACTTTGTAACGATTTTGAATTGCCAATGATAATAAACAAAGAGTCGGTAGCAGAGGTTGAGTATTCTAAAAATAGTTTGAATAAAACGGCCGTTAGTGTCAGAACCAAGTATCAAAACTACTTTTGGAATATAACACTAGCACCTGTTGCACCAGCTGTTAAGGTAATGAGTATTTTATCGAAAGCGTTTTCAAATGTGGACATACCTGAGACCATACAAGATAGATTGGATAAATTGGCGATTTTAGCACTGCACAAAAGTCGCTTAACTGGCCAATATGGTCTTCAACAAGAAAGCGAAGACACAGTTATCTTGCCTGTGGCTGACATGCTCCCTGAGTGTACGATTTTAGATTTGATAACCAATATTCTCAGAATGTATTGTGCCTCTATATTTAGAGATGGATCCAAATTTAGAGTTGTAACAAATAAAGAAGTATTGCTGTCATCAGAGATATTAGTATGGGATAATAAAATTATAAATGGGTTTTCGTTAACGAAAGAACCGGCCACCTCATATACATTTGAATATGCAAATGGCAACGATAATGATTACACCACAGAGACAGAAGGTTATAGCTCAACATCAGAGGAAGGTACTATAACAGAGGTTATAGGGATTGAGGCTCTAATGAATTTGGTAGAGTCTAACGCCTCATCATATACCACTATTAGAGAGAATAGAACGGGTAATATCTACTCAGGAAAGGCTATAACAGCAACGAAAACCGTAATAAGAGAGGAAGTCCCTGTAACTTTACCTTATATCGATGTTATTTTTAACACACAACAGAAAATCGTGCTTAATGATAAAGCAGAGGCTTCATTTGATAGGTCAATTATCTTCAAATGTGTGGAGTGTTTACCAATAGGTACTTCTGAGGTGGGAACAAGTAGCACCATTCCTGTTTATCATATGTGTCCAATTTTAGAATTTCCTGCCGCAGGGGATAATAAGCGACCAACGGACATCTGGATTGGTTCTTTGCTGAATGGACAATTAGTAGATAAGGGTTGTGCATTTCCAAGACCAACAACAAGTGGTCCACATGCAAGTGTGGATAATAAGAGAGGTGTACTAGAGCCTAATGTGTCGATTGCGCCCGAAAGTCTATATAGAAGATTTCATACGCAGTTTGCAAATTGGCTTGGCAGCGAGAGAAAAGTGATTAGCGCAGATGCACAACTATCTATTTATGATATCTCAACATTGAGAATGTATCATAGAATTAGCGTTGGAAATCAGTTGTTCCTAATCAAAAAAATAACTCACACTTTCTCTGCGCAATCTGATCATATTCAAAGTAGAGTTGAACTGATGGATTGTGGCAAAGTGGCAAGAGGAACAGATTTGTATAATATAATAACCACAGAATATTGGGGCGATACAGTAGAAGAACGGCAGTTTCAATTGGTGGCAAAGTATCCTGTGACATCTGATATTTTAATGAATGTCTCATATCAAGACTGGACGACGGGCTCAATGGTAAATAAAACTACAATTTTAAGAATTATGAAAGGTCAACAAAAGAGCATCGTGATAGCTGGTGTTGTTGATAGCATGGGTGTTGTCGCTCCGCTGGAAGACAAAGACTATTTTTATACAGGAGGAGGTTTGAAGTATGTGACCAAATAGTGTCCTTTTGTTCTATCTAATAGACTCTTAATTTTGCATAAATTCAAAGCACATGGGAATATCAAAATACGCAAAATCATTATTCTCCCGCAACATGGAGGATATTTCACTCACCCTTAATGGTGAAGCGAAAACGCCTATTGTTGTGCGCTACAAAGACACTGATGCTATAGTATTCACTTTATTTGCCGTAGACGATAAAGTGTCTATACATACATCGGAGATTGCAGACAATTTTCAATTCCCTTTCAATCCATATATAGAAAGATGGGACACAATCAGGTCGGTTATAGAGGAAATTAGTATTCAATCAAGAGATGAAAATGACGAAGTGACCGATTGGAGTGAGCGTATTCCTGTGCTTTTTGGCGGGTATGATAATTCTCGACTACTCGATGAGTACGATTTTCTGCAACATAACTTCTTGACTTGGCGACCACAAATAGATTATGTGGTGCCAGGCATAAAGGAACAACTCTCATTTGTGATCTGCAACGAAGGAGCAGACACGAATGAGTCCTATCCAGAAGAGACGAGCAGAAGGATATATGCGAAAATTTATTTCAGGTCGTTGGCACCGACAACGAAATTATTGTGTGAAGTTAATACGGATATGTCGATATATCGATTAGACTGTTCGTATGACCACATAGCAAGTCTTGTCGCAGAAGAATTTGACGATGAAGTGGTCGCATATGATATTTATGGTGACACAGATGCAGATAATGGTGTGGTTGGTATCAAGCCTCAGAGATTTGTTGTGCGACCACAAACAGCATCAAACACATATTTCTTTTTCCAAAACTCTCTTGGAGGTTTTGATACTATTATAGCAACAGGAGAACTGAAAACTATTGCAGATGGAGATAACCTAACTGCAATGGTCCGCAAGACGGAGTCGGAGGTTTACAATGGATATGTAAGGTCTTGGGAGGTAAACACCGGCTATATAACAACCAAGCAGGAGGAAAACTTGTGGCACGAGTTCCTGCGCTCGACTAACCGCTATATACTCTTTGATGATGGCTCGTATAGACAGATCATTATCGAGGAGTATAAAGCGGAGCGAGTAAAAATGGAGATAGATAGTTTTACATTTAAGTTCCACTATGCGGAGGCTGAAAAGGGTGGCTACGCTGAAAAGATGGACGAATTACCTGACTTTTTCATTGAATAGATATGGCAACACGCAAACAAAATAGTAGAGGAGACTTTACCGCATCACACATTTTCTACAAAGACGGAGTACAAGTAGCGGTACCCTCCCATGTAGAGGTGCAATACTATACTGACGAAATGTGTGGAAAGTTCATCTGTGAGAGAAATGGAGATAAACGCCACTATTGCTCGATCTCTGATGATGGAATGACGCTGTTTACACATCTGGCACTATCCGAGAAGTTTATCGGAAATGGGCAACTGCGATATGTCCTTATTGAGTATGTTGCCGATGGCTCTTTTCCGGCAGGCGAAAGAGCGTGTCCCGTTCCTGGGCGACTCAATGTTCAGCTGTGGACAGGAGCTACTGATGACGAGATTGAAGTGTTGGAAACATCGACACTACAATCTGTCGTTAATGATATTCAAGGTATGCAGTCGCAGATCGTACTGCTGACTATAGCAAACGATGAGGTATTGGAAGTAGTCAATAATGTCAGCAAAATAGTTGCGGAGTTTCATGATGAACTAATCAACAAAGCCGACATTGATGACTACTACCCTAATATGTCAGTTGGTATGGCTGACAACTTGGTAGGTCGTGGAGATGTGCAAGATGCGCACATCAACTTCCGCCCAAGTGCAGGTGCGGACAACATCACCGATGGCGCAGCTCGTATCGAGAGGATAAAGGGTAATTCGGTGGTATGGAATCAGCTGTTAGCATACGAAGAGGTCAAGAGTATGAATGACAATGATTTGTCAGTAGGTTGTTGGTTTGTTAGACAAGGAAAAAATAATGCTATATTATCTGGTAAAAGCCTAACCATCAATTTTGTATCTACTATATCATCTCTGCCTAATATGTCACAACGAGTGAATTTTGTAGCAGGACATAAGTATTTTGTTCATGTTAAATATAAGCTGAACGGAGAACCTGCTTCTTACGGAGTTACATTTAGGGTGAGTAGTTCAGCTTATCAAACAGGCCAAGATAGTTCTGTAATACACAATTTCTATGATTTGGAGGGTGAAAGTTCGTTTATTTACACTGCTGATAGAAATAATCCGTATGTTCTTATAAATCCAGTTAATGCAACTAATGACATAGGTCAATATTTGACTGTGGAATGCACTATTATCGACCTAACCCAAATGTTCGGTGCTGGTAACGAACCTGCAACTATCGATGAATTCAATGCGCGTAAACCAATAAACATAGACAAGTTCGCTTACAATGAGGGTACTATCGTGGATATGAATGTTGATGAGCTTGTGAGTGTTGGCGAAAATGCTTTTGACTATCGTGTTGGATATGCAAAGGTATTGCCAAAGACTTACAACTTTGAGGGTATTTATACATCGTTGAAATTTGCTACAACACTAGATGGGGCAAGAGAGGCTGTTACTCTCAACGAGAATAATCAATATACCTTTACGCAAGAGGGTTATGTTTTTGCAGATGGTAGCGACATTTGCATCAACTTGCAACACTCCTACAATAAGGAGTTTATACACGACTATCAAGAGTCGGTGGTGGACCTTTCGTTTATTAAGGATATAAAGTGTAACGACGGCAATGTATTATTTCCTAATGGGTTGTGCTCGGCAGGTACTGCCTACGATGAAATTCGCTTCAATAAGACTACGAAGAAGTGGGAGGCTGTGAAGCGAATTGGAGAGGTTGATTTGGGTGATTTAAGTTGGTATGACGATACCTTCAAGGGCGTAAGTGCATTTGCAACAAAAAGTGTGAAAGATGGTGTTCGTCAGATGGATTATAGGTTACGCAATAATGCTATTATGGTAAATTATACGCAACTTGTAAGTTTTAATCCATTGGCAGAGACGGATGACAAGGTATTCACCTTTAATAACATAATGCACGCAGTGAATACTTTTGCTGTCAGAGATACAAGATATGCTTCTGCAAATGAATTTAAGTCTGCAATGCTCGAGCAGGGCGTGAAGCTCTACTACGAACTTGCAGAACCTATTGTTACCGAGATAGAGGGTAGTGAGAATTGGAACTCGGACTACCTTGTGTGGGATTTTGGTACAGAGGAGGCTGTTGCAAGTGTACCAAGCGCACCATTTAGGGCGGATATTAAATATTCCGACAACTTTGTTGATGATATTCGCAAGAATAAAGAAGATATAGCAACGAACACTGCAAATATTGCAAAAAATACTTCGGCTCTGAATTCAAAGCAAAACACCCTTACCCTCACAACCAAGCCAAATGGCAACATCGTAATTGGTAACATCGCAGGGCAGAGCAAGGAGTTTATGCCAGCGACACCATCGGGCGACCCGATGCACTATGCTTATGAGGTTGTGGGTGCGGTATATAACGATACCAATAGCGATATTACACTCACTGGCGAGTATGGTGATACGATAACACATAAGGCACACCATTGGCTTCTCAACGAGATTGGCAATATGACCAACGATGATATGCGTACAACAATTACTACTCCTTTGCAAAGGTCAGGCACTGATTGGTCGCTTTCGTTAGTTTATAACGATAAAATTAGAACATTGCTGTCGTTGAGCGAAATTGTTGCAGCTGTTGGATGGTATGGTTCGTCTGTAAGAGTGAATATGGAAGGTTTCGTAAATGGTGATACTAAACTCGAAGTTATAAAACTATACAAAAAGCCTCAATACTCATCAGACAACGGCATAAGACCACAGTATATGAATGGAGCATTCACTAATTGCCGTGCGTTGCGCAAAGTAATCGGTATTTTAGATTGTATAAATATAAATTTGCAACAAAACACTGTATTCGCAAATTGCAATTCTTTGGAAGAGATAAGAATGAAAAATCTAAAAGTTTCATCAGACTTCCATTGGTCTCCTCTTTCCGTTGCAAGCGCTATATATCTATTACAAAATGCAGATGCAACTGCGCAATTTACGATAACATTCCGAGCAGACCGCCAAGCAATATACGAAGCAAGTGCAGATTTTATGACAGCGAAAAGTGCTAAACCTAACATAACTATTTTATACCAATAAGATATGAATAGAATTACGAAACAAGCAAAAGAAGGCTACATATACACCCAAATAGCCGAAGTCCCTATTGAGCAAAGGGTATGGGGTAAAGTAATTGATACCGCACATATAGAAGAGTTCCACGAAGTCCCAATATCCGAGTACGAAGAGTGGCAAAAAGAAATCGATAAGTTGATACCAATAGAAGCAAGTGTAACTAATTTAACAGAGTAAAACTATGAATAAGATTGCAGAATTTTTGTCGAAATGGGCATTTGCTATCGTGCTTTGCCTTATTGCAGTGGCGTTGTTGTGCGCTGGTGTTTGCACCATACATACAGCTATTGAGCGACCACTCGTGGGCATTGCAGGTACGATAGGCGTAGCCATAGCACTTGCGTGTGTGTCGGGTTGGATAATCGTTGAAATTAAGGAGGGATAAAGAGTATTAATGCAAAGACTTTCTCAAAAGGTCTAAATGATAAAAAATAGAATGCAGGAGCGCAATATAATTAGCGGTGCAACCGCAGCGGTATTATCACCATTTATAGACTTTTACACACCACTATTGCCATATATCCTTTTAGCAATAGTCTTGATTATTGCCGATACTCGCTTTGGTGTGGAGGCAAGTAAAAAGCGAGGAGAAACATTTCGAGCATCTAGAATGATGCGCAGAGCTATCAATAAGTTGGTAGATTATATTTGCTGGATAACACTTGCAGGTGTTATCGGTAGTGCCTTTGGAGAAGTATTCGGCATTCCGACATTGTCTGGTCTTATCCTGTTAGTGATTTACTGCATTGAGTTAACCTCTTGCTTTAATAACTATTTTGAATTTAGAGGGGTGAATAAGACCATAAACATTTGGAAACTCTTTGGTAAAAAAGAGTTAGAGAGTGTTTTGGAAGACAAACCAAACAATAGCAGCGATGCTAAAAATTAGAGAATACATACAATTCATTTTACCACCACTTTAATAAAACTACTATTATGAAGTTCAAAGTTATTTTTCGGTCATTTTGGGGTAGATGCTTTCAGTTTATACCGAGTATAAACTTTTGGCGAAAGCACATAGCACCCAGCTACACAAACGGTTTATTCATCGGTTGGCTCTATTGGGGCATTGTGATAGCCCCAGAGGATAACAAGGAGAAGGAGGGCAAGAATGCGTAACCTACACATACTCCTCAATGGTGGCCACGGTGAGAACACGCCCGGCAAACGCTGGGCGTTTGACAACAGAACCTTCTACGAATGGGAGTCAAATCGTGAAACGGTTAATCGTGTCGCCAAGAAACTATATTCGCTTGGAATCCCGGTGCATATTATTACTCCTGAATCTGAGGACATTCCACTGTCGGAGAGAGCCAAGCGAGTGAACGAACTGTGTGCAAGATATGGTAAGGAGAACTGCTTGCTCTTGTCGGTGCATTCTAACGCTTCGGTAAAACACGATGCGAGGGGAATATCTCTCTGGACTTCGAGAGGTACAACGAAGAGTGACGAGTATGCCGAGGTGTTTTGGCATTGTGGAAAACAGCGGTTTGCAAATGCTAGACTGCTTGCGGATATGAGCGATGGCGACCACGATTACGAAGCTGGTTTCTATATGGTAACAAAGACCATTTGTCCTGCGGTACTTGTAGAAGCGTTCTTTTACGATAATCGAGAAGACTTCGATTATCTGTTGAGCGAGGAAGGTCGAGAGGCTATTGCGGAGTGGTATGTTGAATCAATTAAGAAGTGTATCGAGTTGCACGCTGCATAATATATGAGTACCCCGGAAACAAAGCAACGGACGCAAAATTTAACCCGTATTCTTGTGTCGTTAATAGTTGGTGTAATATGTGGTTGGGTTATAGGTTCTCAACAAGAGGTGCAAATAGTTGAGAGTGTTCGATATATTGAACGACCTGCAACGACAATTAAAATTGACTCGCCGAAGCTCTATAAAAGCGAGCCGATAGACTTGCCACAATTCCGAAGTTTGCCACGACTGCAACTTTGTGATACCGTCAAAGAGACTATAACTATTCCAGCCGACACAACAGCTATTATTGCAGACTATCTGCAACGCCGAGAATACAATTTGGATTTCTCTACCGATACGACAGGCGTGTATAAAGTTCAGGCTATTGTAGAAGCCAATAGACTGGCAAGTGCATCAGCGACCATTATTCCACTGCAACGGACTGTCGAGCAAACGGTTGTGAAAGTGCGTCAATTTCGACCATATGTCGGAGGTAGTCTCTCCATCGGTGTAAAGCCGGGAGCATCTCTCGAAGTCGGAGTACTTCTTAAAGACCACCATTTTCCGAAGGTCGGTTATCAGAGGCTTGGTAACGAAAACTATATAACAGCCGGTTATGGATACCTATTCTAGCAACACTGACCATACCGAGAGAGAAGACGATTGGTGCTTCTGCTATTGGGATTTTTAGTAAGATAAAAATAAAAATGCCCCGACATAAACTGTCGGGGCTCACTCTTTGAAGAAACGCTGTCAAACAATAACTACAAAGAGATTGTTACCAACTCGTGACCGAGTTTGTGTAATGCCGTTTCAATCTTCTGGCGTTGTGCCTCACGAGGTTTTGAATGGCCGTGCATATAGCTCCACAATTGCTTGGAACTTATGCCGGACAAACGACCCAACGCAGCGGGAGTAATAATTCCTGCGTAATACTGCAAGAGAGATTGTGCATCAAACTTGTAAACAATGGTATATTCGCCATCGAGCCAAGCTGGATATTGGTAGTTATCCTCTTTGCATGACTCAACATAGTGCTTCATTGCTCCAAGC
>JAZONG010000130.1:0-5846 GCA_045654385.1 Alistipes sp. | reverse complement strand
AAGCCGGAGGTTGTCGGACACCGTCGTTTCGGTGTGATTTTGGCAACAGGCACTTCGATTGAGGAGGCGTTGGAAAAGGCAGAGAGAGCCTACGCAAAACTCGGTGTGAAAATTTTACCACGCTAAATGAAAATTTTTGGGGATTTACTTTGTAAATTCCAATTAAAATAGTACCTTTGCGCAAAATAAAGTATAGGGTAAAGAGATGCGAGCAGCATTGATTGACATAAAGGCTTGCCCAACAATGGGCTACGAGAGCGAGCATATCGCCCCGCAGCCGTCATTGTCGAATTGCTCTCCTCTTAATTCTATTACTGTTTTAACGAATTAACTATTATCAGGCGGCCTGTTTGGTCGCCTGTTTTTTGTAATATAGGCTATGAGTAAGTTGCTTTTGAAGGGTGGAACGGTAGTTGCCGAGGGCGTCAGCCGCAAGGTTGATGTGCTTGTTGCTGATGGTAAGATTGCAGCAATAGGCGAGGCTTTGGGCGCTGACGAGCAGACCGAAGTGTTTGATGCTGAGGGATGTATTGTTACCTATGGCTTGGCGGATGTACATGTTCATCTGCGTGAGCCAGGCTATTCGGCTAAGGAGACTATCACTACCGGAACTCGTGCTGCGGCTCGTGGCGGAGTTACTACGGTGTGCTCTATGCCTAATCTCCAACCCGCACCCGATGCGCCTGAAACTATCGCTGTGGAGCAGAAGATGATAGATGAGCAGGCGGTAATCGAGGTGTTGCCTTTTGCTACGATTTCATCGAAGCGTGCAGGTCGAGAGTTGGCCGAGATTGAGGCTTTACGCCCATTGTCGGTAGGCTATTCTGATGATGGTAATGGTATTCAGACAGAGCCTCTTATGCGTCAGGCGATGCAACGCATTGCTGCGGTTGATGGTATTATTGCGGCACATTGCGAGGATGACTCGTTGCTCCACGCAGGTTATATCCACGATGGCGAATATGCCCACGCACACGGTCATAAAGGCATTTGCTCGGAGAGCGAGTGGGGCCCGATTAAGCGTGATGTGGAGTTGGCACAAGAGGAGGGCTGTCGCTACCATGTATGCCACATCTCGACAAAGGAGAGTGTGGAGATTATTCGTGAGGCGAAGCGTAAGTGTGGCCATATTTCGTGTGAAACAGCACCTCATTACCTCGTGTTGTGCGATGAAAATTTGCAGGAAGATGGCCGATTTAAGATGAATCCGCCATTGCGTGCAAAGGAGGATAAGGCGGCACTTATCGAGGGTATCAAAGATGGAACAATTGAGGTTATTGCTACCGACCACGCACCTCACACCGCAGAGGAGAAGTCGAGGGGCTTGAAGGGCTCGATGATGGGTATTGTTGGTATCGAAACCTCATTTGCAATATGTTATACACACCTTGTGCGCAAGGGCGTGATTACGATTGAGAAGTTGATTGCACTGATGTCGGAAAATCCTCGTCGCATATTCCGCTTGGGAGGAGCTATGCAGGTGGGCGAGAGAGCCGATATTGCAGTTTACGACATCACAAAGCCTTATAAAATTGACTCGGCGGAGTTCTTGTCGATGGGTAAGGCGACACCATTCGAGGGTGAGGAGGTATATGGACGCTGTATGCTGACACTCTTCGGTGGCGAGAAGGTTTGGAACGAAAACAAATAACAACAAAATAAAGAAGGAACAATGAAACAACCGAACAAAAAATTAGTTTTGGAGAGCGGTCAGGAGTTCTTGGGCTACGGTTTTGGCGCTGACACACAGGCAGTGTGCGAAATCGTATTCAATACCTCTATGGCCGGCTATCAGGAGATTTTGTCGAATCCTGCCTGCACAAATCAGATTGTGGTGATGACCTATCCTACAATCGGTAACTATGGTATTACCGATGAGGATTTCGAGGCTCGTAACCTCACAATCGGAGGTTTGGTAGTTCGTGAGGAGTGTATGACTCCGAGCAACTTTCGCTTCACAAAGACTATCTCGGAGTTGATGGAGGAGTACTCAATCCCCGGTATCAGCGGCGTAGATACCCGTATGCTCACACGCATCATTCGTGATTCGAAGAGCACTCGTGCAGCAATCGTTTCGGCCGAGATGTCGAAGGAGGAGGCTTTGGCGCTTATCGCTGCTACACCAGAGGATCACAACGCCGTAGAGCGTGTAAGTTGCAAGAAGCGCTGGTATTCTCGCACACCTAACCACCGCTTTGATGTGGTTTTGGTTGATTGCGGTGCTAAACTCACTTTGGTTGAGATGCTTAACAAGCGTGGTTGCAATGTTGTGATTGTGCCGTTCAATACCTCGGCAGAGGAGATTTTGGCATTCAACCCACACGGCGTACTCGTGTCGAATGGTCCAGGCGCTCCGGCAGATGTACCTGTTGTTACCGAGTTGATTAAGTCGTTGCGTGGCAAGTTGCCAATCTTTGGCGTAGGTCTCGGACATCAGTTGCTCGCATTGGCTTATGGTGCAGAGGTTCGCAAACTCGATGGTGTTCATCGTGGTGGTGGCCATCCTGTACGCAACTTGGAGAGTGGTAAAATCGAGATTACGGCGCAGGGCTCGCTCAACTTCGTAGATGAGAAGTCGTTGGAGAAGACTCCGCTTGTGGTAACTCACCGCAGCGTAATTGACAATACAGTCGAGGGTATCGAGTGTGTAGCAGAGAAGACATTCTCGGTACAGTACAATCCGGAGTCTGCTCCGGGTGCGCACGACAGCGCATATCTTTTCGATAAGTTTATTAAATTGATGGAGGAGTAGAAAGATGCCAAAGAGAACAGATATTAAGAAGGTTATGGTTATCGGCTCTGGCCCAATCGTTATTGGTCAGGCTGCCGAGTTCGACTACGCAGGTACACAGGCGTGTCTTGCATTGAAGGAGGAGGGTTATGAGGTTATCCTCGTAAACTCGAACCCTGCAACTATTATGACCGACACATTCATTGCCGATAAGGTCTATATGGAGCCTTTGAAGTTGGAGTATGTTGCAAAGATTATCCGTTATGAGCGCCCTGACGCTATTGTTCCGGGCTTGGGCGGTCAGACAGGTTTGAACCTCGCTGTTCAACTCGCCAAGAAGGGTATCTTGGAGGAGTGTGGTGTCGAGATTTTGGGTACATCGTTCGAGAGTATCGAGCAGGCCGAGGATAGAGAGTTGTTCAAGCAACTCTGTATCGACTTGGGTGAGCCGGTATTGCCTTCGGAGGTTGTAAACTCAATCGAGGAGGCCGTAGAGGTGGCTAAGGAGATTGGCTATCCGTTGGTGCTCCGTCCTGCATTTACACTCGGTGGTACAGGTGGTGGTTTCGTTGATAACGAGGCTGTGTTGCGTGAGTTGATGCGTAACGCCTTGGCTCTTTCGCCGGTACATCAGGTGTTGGTAGAGAAGAGTATTAAGGGCTACAAGGAGATTGAGTATGAGGTAATGCGAGATAAGAACGATACCGCAATTACCATCTGTAATATGGAGAATGTAGATCCTGTGGGTGTGCATACCGGCGACTCTATCGTGGTTGCACCTTGCCAGACCTTGACTGACAAGGAGGCTCAGATGCTCCGTACCAGCGCATTGAAGATTATTCGTGCATTGAAGATTGAGGGAGGATGTAATGTGCAGTTTGCATTGGATCCGCTCTCATTCAAGTACTATATCATCGAGGTGAACCCTCGTGTTTCTCGTTCGTCGGCTCTCGCATCGAAGGCGAGTGGCTTCCCTATCGCTCGTGTAACAGCGAAGGTTGCAGTAGGTATGACTCTCGACGAGATTATGCTCTCGAATGGTCCTGCTTGTTCGGAGCCTGCTTTGGATTACATCGTAACCAAGGTTGCTCGCTTCCCATTCGATAAGTTCAGCGAGGCATCGAACGAGTTGGGTACACAGATGAAGGCGACTGGTGAGGTTATGAGTATCGGTCGTACTATCGAAGAGAGCTTGTTGAAGGCTGTTCGTTCGCTCGAAACAGGCGTTTGCCATCTCTACCACAAGAAGTTCGATGAGATGCCAACTGCCGATGTCTTGCAGTACATCACTCGTGCAACCGACGACCGCATATATGCTATCGCAGAGTTGTTGCGTCGTGGTGTGGATCGTTCACTCATCTACGACCGCACAAAGATTGATATGTTCTTCTTGAAGAAGATTGACAACATCGTAAACTTCGAGCGTGAGGTTAAGGCTCACAAGGGCGACCGTGAGGTGTTGTTGGAGGCTAAGCGTATGGGCTTCGGCGATAAGTTTATCGGCCAGTTGTGGGGTATGACCGAGTCGGAGGTGTTCGAGTTGCGTCAGGAGTTGGATATTAAGCCGGTATATAAGACCATCGACACTTGCGCAGGCGAGTATTCGGGTTATGTACCTTACTTTTACTCAACTTACGAGCAGGAGAACGAGTCGAAGGTTAGCGACCGCAAGAAGATTGAGGTACTCGGTTCGGGTCCTATCCGTATTGGTCAGGGTGTAGAGTTTGACTACACAACTGTACACGCTATCTGGACTATCCGTGAAGCGGGCTACGAGGCTATTATCATCAACAACAACCCAGAGACCGTTTCTACCGACTTTACAATCTCGGATAAGTTGTACTTCGAGCCACTCACAGTGGAGAATGTGATGAACATCATCCGTATGGAGAAGCCTGACGGCGTAATTGTAACACTCGGTGGTCAGACCGCTATCAACCTTGCAAAGCCGTTGTCGAAGATGGGCGTGAAGGTTGTTGGTACTGATATTGATGCTATCGACAAGGCAGAGGATAGAAAGCTCTTCGAGGCTATTATGCGTGAGGTTGGTATTCCACAGCCAAAGGCTAAGGCCGTAACCGATATTGAGGAGGGTGTTGCCGCTGCTTCTGAGATTGGTTACCCTGTATTGGTGCGTCCAAGCTTCGTGTTGGGAGGTCGTGCAATGCAGATTGTAGGTAACGAGCAGGCTTTGCGCCACTACTTGCACAATGCAGTAGAGGTAACCGAGGACTCGCCGGTATTGGTTGATAAGTATATTATGGGTAAGGAGGCCGAGGTTGATGCAATTTGCGATGCCGAGGGCAATGTATTTATCCCTGGTATTATGGAGCACGTAGAGCACACCGGAGTTCACTCAGGCGACTCTATCAGTGTCTATCCATCGTTCTCGTTGAGCGCTGATGTTAAGCAGCAGATGATTGACTACACCGTGCGACTTGGTCGTGCTATCGGTATCGTAGGTCTTTACAATATCCAGTTTATCGTCGATTCGGAGGATAAGGTTTATGTGATTGAGGTGAATCCTCGTTCATCACGAACTGTACCATTCCTCTCGAAGTCTACAAATGTACCTATGGCGAAGATTGCAACCCGTGTGATGTTGGGTGAGTCGTTGCCATCGCAGGGTATTACCGAGGTCTACGGAGTAGAGCGCAAGCGTCACTTCGTGAAGGCTCCTGCATTCTCGTTTGCAAAGATTAAGGGTGTAGATTCGTACCTCTCGCCGGAGATGAAATCGACTGGTGAGGCTATCGGTTACGACGATTCGCTCACCCGTGCTTTGTATAAGTCGTTGCAGGCTTCGGGTATGACCGTTGTGAACTATGGTACAGTGCTCTTGACCATTGCAGACAAGGACAAGGAGGCAGCTTTGCCACTTATTCGCCGCTTCTACAACCTCGGCTTCAACCTCGAAGCAACAACCGGAACTGCAAAGTTCTTGCGTGAGCACGGCTTGCGTACTCGCTCGTTGGGTAAGATTGGCGAGGGTAGCGACGATATCGTTAAGTCGTTGTCGAAGGGCCACGTAAGCTATGTAATCAATACAATCGATGTAAATCAGCACAATACTCGTCTTGATGGTTACGAGATTCGTAACGCAGCGGTTGAGAAC
>JAZONG010000129.1:0-4212 GCA_045654385.1 Alistipes sp. | reverse complement strand
GGGAGACCGACGCTTGTTCCGTAACCGCCTTCAACGGCTACCTCAAAAATCTCGAACTCGGGAGCAGAATAGCTCAACATTATATTTTTCTTCATAACTTCCTAAAAATTTAATCGTTAAACCATTCGTTACTCTGCCGGTGTTGGTTCTGTTGGGCAAGTACAACCATCATTAGCTGCCACCGAAGCATCCACAGGTGTTCTATAAATATAGTTGTGGAAGGTGGTTGTGTACAAAGTTTCAACAACCGAGTACCAGCCTGAGTCCACAAACTCATCCTCTGTTGGGTCGTAGTGTGGGCCATCCTTTCCCTTGTCGATCGAACCTGCAACCTGACAGTTTGTAGCCTTAATGGTCTCTGAGCGAGTATCGCCACCGAATACCATTCCGACATTAGTGAAGTTCCAAGCCTGGATATTGCAGTTCACAATAGCATTGTTCAATGTACCACCTATACTGTTTTTAATATCCGCTACAATGCCACCGATACCGCTAATATCTCCTGTCTTTGCAACTGTACCGGTGCAAATAAGGTCGCCCTCGTTGATGAATTTACCCGAACTTACCGGTACTCCAACGGTGTCACCCTCCAAACCGCCGAAGATACCAGCCATACGCAAGGTTGCACCAGTTTCGCCAGAAAATTCGATTTTTCCGGTATTCTTAACATCGCCAGTCCAGGTAGGGTTGGCAGTATTGGAGTATGTAGGACTGTTCGAGCCACTTTTTACTGATACTCCGATAACACCCGCCATATGAAGGCAGTTTGTACCCTTATTTTTGCCAGAGAAAATTATATCACCGCTATTGGTAAAGCCATTCTTGATAATCAACGGAATTTTGCCTTCGTGGGTTGCTATCAAGCCTCCGAAGCGTGGACCATACTTTACCTCTCCCTTGAAAATAATATCTCCCGAGTTAGAGCAACCATCAAAAATGTTTTGGCTCGAGTTTGCAACAGTCTGGCTAACCAAACCACCAATACGACAAAGACTTGATGTAGACTTTGTTGCCACTACTGCCTTTTCGCTTACAATAATATCTCCGCTATTATGACAATTAGTAAGGGTGTTATCTGCCGCAGTGCTGTATATGATTCCAGCTGCACGACAACTATTCTTTATCGTTGCATTGATGGTGATATCACCCTCGTTGTTACAACGGGTACGAGCATAGTTATTTGCAGTGACAATTACGCCTGTTGCATATAGCGTATCTTCGATAGTTCCATTAATAGTGATATTTGCCTTATTGCAAATATCGGTACAAGTATCCTTCAACGTTTGGCATATTCCCGAAATAGAGAAGTTTCCTCTGGATGTTACATCTACACTAATGGTTCCAGTTTCGTAGTTAATCATATTCTTCGAAACACCACCAGCGAACGCACCAATACCACAAACCCAGTAGTTAGGAATCGATGTACTTGTAACGGTAATAGGACCATAATTGAAGATATCGGTTGTTTTAGCCGCATATAAAGTATTATCTACTCCACCTGTTACAGTGTTATCCTTGTTATCGTATTCCTGTACTCGTCCAAATACACCGCCCAACTCAGGAGTAGTCGTTCCGGTTGAGGTGAGTGCAACAGTGATTGCAGCCCTATTGGTAATATCCTTAATCTCGGTTACAGTTAGTGTCTTGTTGTCACTTGTAACCGCTGATGCAAATCCGAAGCAACCGCCGATGTAATTTGTACCATTTGAAGCCGCCTTACCGATGGTGAGAGTTCCAGTTGATTTGTTCTCGATGACTGAGATATTCGCGTCTGTACGACCTATAACACCTCCGCAATACAATCCCTTAAAAGTCGCATTGTCTTTAATCTCAACTGTTCCTTCGTTGTAGAGTTCGCTACTTGTTCCTCCTACATATCCTACAACACCGCCAATATATGTTGCTGCGTTGCTATTTGTTACGCCCTCTCCGATAGTTACATTACCTTTGTTTGTAACATCTATCATATTTTTCGCATAACCGTAGCAACCGCCCACAAATAAGTCAGCCCCAACGGTTGTGCCGCTCTTTACGGTAACGCTACCTGTTGTCTCGTTTGTACCGGTGTTATGTGTAAGTGCAGTGCTGACATTGTTGTTGTGGCCGCCTATACCACCTACACGGAGTTGACCTGCATAATTACCTTTTGCGATAACTTGTCCGTGATTGGTTACATTGCGACAAGGAAGATCTGAGTAACCAAAGATACCTCCGATGTGCATACGAACCGATGTTAAATCGGTATTTGAATCTAATTTATTCAGGGTAATATCGCAATCAACAGTTCCCTTGTTGTAAGATTCGTCAATAGCATTCACGGTCTTATAGCCAACCAATCCACCTACGCAGAAGTAATTTTTTGAAGTATAAGAGTCGAGGAGAGTTCCTTTACAGGTAATCGAGCCTTTCTCGGTGTTGTTGCAATCGTACATATATGCCTGCGACCAACCAGCAATACCTCCGATACGATAATACTGACCATCTGTATTGGCGGTAAGTGAAGTGACATTGTTACAGCCAATATAGACAGAGGCATTGTTGCTACAATTAGCATAAACATCTCGTGTAGAATTGAGATTCAAAACTCCGCTATCAATCAGATGCTCGCCAAGAATACCACCGCACATGAGGTATCCACAGACAGTGCCATCTTCAATCTTTACCTCGCCATAGTTGTGGACATTCTTCAATATAGTACCCCTGTTTACCAAACCAAAGCATCCTCCCATTTGAATCTGACGAACACCCTTGCCTTTGAGGGTTACTTCACCATAGTTGTACACATTCTCAATAGCGATACCCTTATCTTGCTTAACTTGACCGAAGATACCTCCAAATCGAGTATTTTGAGCATAACTTCCATCCAAGGTTACATCTCCACGGTTTACAAGGTTCTTGTATGTTGCGCCGCTATTTGCACCCGCACAACTACCAGCAATACCGCCAAAGAATGGACCTACCTTCGAGTATGTAGTCATAGTTGGCGCATCGGTGAAAGATTGGTCGTTAATAGTGAGATTTCCTCTATTCTCCAAATCGGTAAGATTTGTAAAAATATCATTGTCACCATTTTCAATATGGCCGATATTACCAACAATACCTCCGGTACAAGGGCTTACCCAAGTTGAGCCACCAGCCTTAACGGTCTGCTTAATCAAGACATTTGTATAGTTGATACAATTGCGACAAGTAATTCCTCCAAAAATTCCTACGATACCACCAACTGAGTGTGGGTTATAGGCATCAGAACTGTTGCCGACCTTGTTAGGGCAATTAACCACAATCTCACCCGAAGATGAGCAGTGCTCCATATATATTGGACCCACCTCTTTGGTAGTATTTAATCTACGAGCCAATGTACCAACATTAGGGTTAACAGTCTCGTTGATGTTTACATCACGCAAGTGCAAGCCCTTAACATTTGCATACAAGTAGTTGAACAACGGAGTGGTCAAGTTCTTGATTGCATAACCATTTCCGTGGATAGTAGCAGCCTTCGATACATCATTCACCTTGTGAACCGAATTCCAAGTAAAATCAAGTGGCTCTGTACACTCCGATGCATCAACATCTGCAACAAAGAGTACATCCTTTGTAAATGGAGCCTCAGTAGTAGCCGCCTTTACTGCTTTTGCGAACGAATCCAACGATGCGGCATCCTTGATAACAAATACCTCAGCGTTTGGAGCGTAGGTGATAAGCTGCTCAACGCCGTCCTTCTTGAACTCACGCACTTTACCTGCTGCGAGAGGCTTCTTGTCGCCTGCCTTAACGGTTGCGTACATTACGCCACCATCCTCATCGTACAAGGTTACATACAACTCGTCGTACTTGCCCGCAGGAACTGCAAGGTGCAAGTAAGTAGGCTCGGTTGTGCTGAGTGCAGCACCATCGCCAAACGAGTAAGAGATAACCTCGGTAGCCGATGCAGTAGGCTCGCCAAGTTCGCCATTTTCGAAGTCGAAGTTGAACGCACCTGCGATAGGTGTGCGGTCGATAGTCGACACCTGAGCGTAAACAAGAGTCTTGTTTGCCAGAGCTGCGTCAGCTACGACTCCAATCTTGAGAACGCCGGTGAGGTGCTGCAACTGAATGCCCTCGCCATTCTCGCTGTAACCCCACATTGTGGCAACATTGTTGCCGAAAGTGTTGTTGCCTGCGTGCGACTGGTTTGCAGAGAACTCAACCTGACCCTCAGCTGCTGCCGGATAG
>JAZONG010000128.1:0-4346 GCA_045654385.1 Alistipes sp. | reverse complement strand
CGTCGAGCAGGCGGACTTCCTCTTCGTAAACCACACAGCAACCCTTTTGGGACTTCTTAAAACCGCCGTCTTTGGGGTTCTTGAAAATCGGGAAAGGCTTGCCGTCGATTTCGCAATAGGTTGCCTTGATGCAGGAGCTGAAAGTATCACGAGTGAAAGGCTTCAAAATGCCGTCCTCTTCGATGCACTGGAAGGAGAAAGAGCCAACGCCCAATGCAACATTGGAGCAGGCAAATCCGTTCTTCGTCAGAATCTTATAGATTTCTTCGCATCTCTGGACGGTAATACTGTCACCGTAGATAGCCTTGACATGAGGGTCAAGAACCTTGTAACCCTTGCCGTTGATGGTGCCACCGAAAATATCCCACAGCTTAAAGACCGTTTTGGTAACGACCTCCACGCAGTCGCCGGAGTCTCCACGCATCAGCATACAGCCGTTGTGCTCGAGAATCTCTTTCTTGAGCCGAGGCAGTACATTATCGATGATGTTCCAATAGTCGTAGCTGTCCAGAACACAGGAGAAACTGGTGTTGGGATAAATCTCGGTCAGCAGACGGCGAAGCAGAGTAATCTCATCGCCGTCAACAGCATAGTTAGAACACATTACGGAATGTTCCGTACTGGGGCTACCGAAAGCCACTGGCTCTTTGGTACAGTCGCAGTTGTAAATGTGCTCCAGATAAGGAATTACGGGGACGGTGGCGGTATTCAGGAAGGACAAACACCAGCCTGCGCCAGCCTTGACGGCAGACTCCAGGCATTCCTCACCACGGAAGTCAAAAGCTCCGAGCGCTCTTGCACGAGGCAGATTATCATCGCAGGTCAAAGCATAGTAGCGGTTGACAATTTCACGGTATGTATAACCGACGGTGGCGGCCAGCATAGGATGCCACATTTCTGCGGAAATCAGACTCTCCAAGGACTGAGGAAGCCAAGCAAAGTCGGGATGCGTGTTGGTAATACCAAACATCGGGCACTGCATAGGAACACGAGTACCCTCGGGGACCGCAACAATTTCGATGGGAAGATATCCCAGCTTGTGCAGGTCTTCGATTTTCTTCATACCATACACGCCCTTGCCAAGAGTAGCGTCCATCACTCGGCTGTACTCGTGCATTACCTCATCGAAAGGTCTGCCGAAAAACTCCTCGTTGAAGTAGTCAATGAGGTATGTCTTGATGAAACCCTGCAGTTGGAACATAACAACCTTATTCCACCGGTTTACCCGACTCATACGAGGGGTAAAATAGGACATAGACTTAGAAATGCCCTTGGGCAACATCTCTGCGTGGACTCCCTTATAGAAGTCAATCAGATGCATAGGATTCATTCTTGTCATAACTCAAACACCTCAATCTTTTCGTGTTTTTCGGTGAGCAGGCTGCTCGTAGTGAAAACCTTTTCGATTAACCCACTGGACAGAACCTCACCGTCCAAAATAGTGTTCTCGCAGTGTGTGACAAACAAGAACACCTTGTCGGCACCGAGTTCTTTCAGCTTCTTGGCGCTGTGGTAGAAAGTACCACCACGACTGCTGATGTCGTCGATAATCAGCACGGTCTTGCCCTTGATGGACTGACCGCAATCACAGACAGACAAGCCTTTAATCTGACCGCTGCTCCAATCTCGGTCTTTGATGCCGAAAGCAAACGGCATCTTAACCATACCGGAGTACCGCTTCATTGCACCCTCGTCGGGATAGAACGCAAGCATTGTGCCGTTCACTACATAGTTCTGATGGATATTGCGAATTGCAGTATCCACAAACATAGCGGGAGACAATACCTCAATGCGGTCAATGAGGGCTTCGGAAACGGAAGAGTGCGGGTCAAGCACTCGCACCTTGTCAAATCTGAGGGAGTTAATAACCCAAGCAAAATACTTGAGAGTAAACACATCCTCGTCGGACTTAACTCTGTCCTGTCTGGCGTTGGGAATGTACGGCATATACAGCTCGATGTGCTGCACGCCGTGGGCACGGAGATGTTGCGTGATGTAAATCAAAGCGACAAGCTCGTCGTTGTGCTCAAATTTCCAGGACAAGTCTGCCGTGTCATAATCTTCCGGCTTCTCCTTAATCAGGAAAGTTCCGTCGGGAAAATGCTTCAGCTCAACGGCTTTGCCGTTCAACTTAATCATTCAATCACTCTCCAATTACATTGATTTGGCAGGACTTCATAGTCGCCAGTGCCGCAGCGTGGGACTCGGGAGTAACGCCAGCGCAGCAACTTGCGTCAACCGTGATATTGGTTTCGGGGAAATACGCCTTCAAAATCAAGGCATTTGATACCACACAGATGTCAGTGCAGACACCGATGATTTCGATTTCCTCAAACTGACGCATACCCATCACACGGGCACCGTCATAAGCAAAACTCCAACCGGTGAAGCCGAAGGAGGGCTTGTCGAGATGCTCGCAGTCAGGCCGGTCAATGTCGGCAACAACCTGCCAACCCTCAGTACCCTTAATGCAGTGAGGTACAGGCAGATACTTGCCCTCTCTGGTCTCCATATAGTTCTCGCCGTGAGTATCACGGGTAAAAATCACCTCGTGGCCGCCGGCGATGTACTCATCGATTTTCTTCTTCACATTGGGCAGAATTGCGACTGCTTCCTTGGAGCCAAGAGCGCCAGTAACGAAGTCGTTCTGCATATCAATGACAATCAGCGTTTTCTTCATCGCACATTATCCTTTCTGTATTCATCGAAGAACTTGGCGATGTCAGCCATCGCCTGCAAACTCTCTTCCAAATCAGGTTCGAACACCGGGAATGCGTGTCCCAAACATTCTCCGTATGGGAAGACACATATCTCGTGGTCTACATCCGACACGCTAAGAGCGTCTGCAAAGTCCCTCGTATATCGAAGCAGGGGGTCACTGTCGCCGGAAATCAGATAACAAGGAGGCAGATGCTTCGCAATACCGCTGTATCCGGGGTCAGTAAACCGGCGAATACCTCTCCGTCGGAAGCCCTTACCCCAAATCGAGTTGGACAAAAACAGTCCAATGCTGTCGAATCGGGTGGTGTAGAACATACCGCTGATAAACGCAGCGGCGTTCACATCCAAGGTTGACGGCTTGACATTGAGGGTGTTCGCAAACCTGCGGTTCTTCTGCAGTGCCAATGCGTACACAGAAAGCAAAGCGCCTGCGCTATCACCAACCACATACACATTGGACATATCACCGTCGAAAGCCGGAGCAATCTCCTTTACGAAATCCATAGCTCTTGACACATCGTCAATCTGCCCACGGATTTTGGTATTGGGAATTAAGCGGTATTCGACGGAGAAAATAATAAAGCCCAGCCTTGCAAGCTGGGCGCAGAAGTATGTATTGAATTCTTTGTTGCCCATAATCAGTCCACCGCCGTGGACATTAACGATTACGGGGTATTTCTTAGAGGTATCGGTGGGACGATACACATCTAAACGACGCTCCTGATATCTCTTGTCGTATCCAATATTCTGGACATGGACGACATCAGTCGGGAAATCGAAATGCCTCTCACGCTCTTTGGTGAGAGCCTGGAACTCTTCACGCTTCTTCTTGAAGACATAGTTCAACAATCGTCCCATTGTTTCCTCCTTAAATCAAAATAGGGGCGGTCTCCCGCCCCAGATGTTTACCCACATCCGTATGCGTCCGTGTAGTTGACCTCAAAGGACGCATATGCACAAGTGCCATTTACGCTTGCTCTATGTTTCGTGAATAAACTAAATTTTGCCCCGCTCGGGCAACAATTTAGTTTATGAGAGAAATCTATGGCAAGCTGTAAATGCAGCCAGCGATTTGATACTTTTGCTGACAGCGAAAAGCAACTGAACCAAGAGTCTACTATATGTATGTCGGCAACAGTTAATTTACATGCGGGTAATATTCAAAACACCGAAGTGTAATTGACAAGGTGGTTACTTGCCCATATTCAGCAATACCCCTGACGGACTCAAACCATCTTCACCACAAGCATCAGCATCAATGCTTAGCGGCATTGCTTAGCAGGCAGAAAGGAAAGAGAGTGTGGGCACCACCCCACACTGGAGCCGGAGACAGGTCTCGAACCCGCGACTTCTAACTTACAAAGATAGCACTCTACCATCTGAGTTACTCCGGCATATATCGGAGTTAATTTTGCGCTTGTTGAGCGGATTCCATTTTCCGCACAGCATTGTCCAATGCGTTATACAGCTCGTCATATTGTTTCTGAGTCACTATGTTACAATGCTCTTCAATAATATCCATTAACGCTTTGATGTCCACAGAATCATCTCCATACATAGGTTGGAGGCGTATACCGGATTCGAACCGGTGCAATCTGATTGGAAATCAGATGTGCTACCACTAC
>JAZONG010000127.1:0-4598 GCA_045654385.1 Alistipes sp. | reverse complement strand
TGCAAGCCCTCCATCTCCTCCATAATATGATCCTTACCTGCATAGCACATCGGTGTCAAATCGCCCGTCGAATCATTCCACTTCTCGTTTACGAATACGATGGTCGAGGTAATCTGCGGGAAGCGTTCCAATACAGCGTCTAACAACTTCGAAATCTTCTCCTGATCGTACTCGTTGAAGATAACCGACAACATAATATCGCCAGTCGAAGCGGTGCGGAGAATCATTCCACGCATCAAACCCTCGTGAGCACGAGCATTGTGGAACGAGTAACCCTGCTCGATGCAGAACCCCTTAATAAAGTTGCGAATTTCGTTCGATGGCGAAGCTTGGAGGTGGCACTCCTCGATATCGAGAATCTTGTCGAACATATTCGGGATATGGAAGCCCAACGCAGGCTGTGGAGCGATGTCGCCCGCCTCGGCAATCTCCTCGTAGGTCAACCAACGACGATCTGCAAAGGTGTACTCTATCTTGTTGCGGTAGTAGAGCTGCTGCTCCGAGCCAAGGCACGGGCGTACCTCAGGAATTTCGAGCTTGCCGATGCGAACAAGCTGGTCGCACACCTGCTGAGTCTTGTAATCGAGTTGAGTCTGATATGGGAGATTTTGCCACTTGCACCCGCCACACACGCCAAAGTGCTTACATACGGGCTCACAACGCTTGTCGGACTTGTGAACAAAGTTCACTACCCTGCCCTCCATAAAGCGACGGTGTTGCTTTGTAATCTGCACATCTACAATATCGCCCGGCACGGTCATCGGCACAAAGATAACCACCCCTTCGTGGTGTCCCATAGCCTTACCCTCGGCTGCCAAAGTTGTTATCTCCAACCCCTCAATAAATGGGTGTGGTCCTCGTTTTCTCGCCATAAATTAGAGTTCTTTTATTGATATCGCTACTCCACCGCCTGCGGCCATCGAAACATTCATCTTCGACTTCGATGTTACAACCTTCTTTGTAACGGTGTAAGAGTGCGGATTCTCCATAAAGTGTGCATCTTTGCCGTCGGCATAGATTGTAGCCTCGTACTTCTTGCCCTTTTCGAGGAAGTCGAACGAGAGAGGCAAGGTACGCTGATTTTCGTCGGTAATACCGCCTACAAACCACTCATTCTTACCCTTTGCCTTGCGAGCAATCAAGATATAGTCGCCCGGCTCGGCTGCGAGGTAGCGGCTCTCATCCCAATCCACAGCTACATCCTTGATAAATTGGAACGCCTGCGGTTGTGCCTCGTAGTTCTCAGGCAAATCGGCAGCCATCTGCAATGGCGAGTACATTGTAACATACAAGCCCAACTGGAAGCAGATAGTACTCTGTCCGCAACGCTTCTGCTTCGACTTGCTCTTGGTCTGATCGGCAAATTTAAGGTTTACGATACCAGGCGTGTAATCCACAGGACCGCCATTCAAACGAGTAAACGGCATAATGGTAGCGTGGTGAGGTGCAATACCGCTATCGGCATTGGTGTAGTACTCCTGACCTCGGCACGCCTCGTTACCGATAAGGTTTGGATAGGTACGACACAAGCCCGTAGGACGAACAGCCTCGTGAGCATTCACCATAATCTTGTGCTTGGCAGCCTCCTTCACAGCATAGAGGTAGTGATTTACCAGATACTGACCGAAGTGGTGCTCGCCCAATGGCTGAATATCACCCACATAGCCACTCTTTACAGCGTTGTAGCCGTGCTTATTCATAAATGAATAGGCCTGCTCCATATGACGCTCGTAGTTGCGAATAGACGACGAAGTCTCGTGGTGCATCATCAATCGCACGCCCTTCTCGTGAGCATACTTATTGAGTGCCTCGACATCAAAATCGGGATATGGAGTTACAAAGTCGAACACATAATCCTTCTTGTAGCCAAACCAATCCTCCCAGCCGATATTCCAGCCCTCGACCAACACCTGATCGAAGCCGTGCTTTGCAGCAAAGTCGATATAACGACGGACATTCTCGTTGTTTGCACCGTGGCTTGGACGAGGTGTCGCCTTTGTGTAGTCATCCACACCGAGTTTTACGCCATTGAATGACTTGGTGTAACTCCAACTGCTTTTAGCAAGCATCAACTCCCACCAAACACCGATATACTTCACCGGCTTAATCCACGAAGTATCCTCCAAGGCACAAGGCTCGTTCAAGTTCAAAATAAGGTTCGAAGCGAGCATCTTGCAAGCGCTGTCGGTTACCTGAATTGTACGCCAAGGCGAGTGGCAAGGCGCTTGCAACCAGCCCTTATAGCCGAGTGCATCGGGTGTAAGGTGCGAGGTAAAGACATTTGTCTTGTCGTTCAAGTCGAGGTGCATACACGAGTAATCAACCAGCGCTGCCTCGTGGATGTTGATATACAAACCGTCGACAGAACGCAACTGCAACGAGGTCTGCACACCCGTAGGCGAGAAAATATCAACCTGCGCTCTACCCACATTCTCGCTTACTACTGACATTGCACTGCGAATCTCGCTCATACGAGTCGCCTCGTACTGATACTCCTGCGTAGCATAGCAACCAGGAATCCAATATGCCATATGGTCGCCCGTCATCGCAAACTCAGTATATTCCTCCTTGATTACGAAGTATGCTAGTTTCTTTGTCTTCTGGTATGGGAATTCGTAGCGCAAGCCCAAACCGTCATCGTAGAGTCGGAAACGGATATTCAACAAGAAACCACGCTCATCACGACACAACTTAACGAGCAACTCGTTGTAGTTGTTGCGAATTTTGCTGCTCTCACCCCATACAGGCTCCCAAGTCTCATCAAACGAGGCTGTTTCGCTGCCAAGCATCGAAAATCCCTCTCGCATCGAATATACGGGACGCTCCGGTCTTACGGCGTATGAACCGTAAGTCGCATAGGCATTATCTACAAATTCAAAACCGAGGCGACTCGGCTTAACAACCTCCTTACCCTTAAATGAAAGCGTATAGGTAGGCACTCCACCCTTCTCCAACGAGAAGTTCATCACCAACTCACCATTAGGTGAGGTTAAGGTCTGCGCCATTGCCATAACCGCAAGGAGCAGACCTGTAACTGTCAATATAAATCTCTTCATTCTTCCTATTTAGCTTTTGTCGAGCAGTAGATGCAACGATATACACCACCCTCGGTCAAATGGAATTTATAATCCACATTCTCGTTGTTACAGATACACTTCTTATTCGGACAAACCAAGCCCTCTACCGCCACTGCATCGTGTTTGATATTCGACTCAGCACCCTCCTCGGCCCACTTCAACAAAGTGTAAATCAACGCCATACGAACGAACTTACCATTCTCTACCTGACGGAAGTATGCAGCACGAGGATCAGCGTCAACCTCCTTCAAAATCTCGTTTACACGAGGGAGTGGGTGCAAAACAGCCATCTTCTCCTTTGCCAAAGCCATCTTTGCAGCATCGAGAACAAAGCAATCCTTCACACGATCAAACTCCTCCTCATCGAGGAAGCGCTCCTTCTGTACACGAGTCATATAGAGAACATCCAATTCGCCCATAACCTCCTCCATTGAGGATACCTCACGATACTCTATACCATTCTTCTCGCATACATCGTGCTTGATATAGTCAGGTAAACGCAACTCATCCGGAGCGATAAGCACAACCTTTGTACCCTCGTAGCGTGATAACGCCTTAATCAACGAGTGAACGGTACGACCAAAGCGAAGATCACCGCAGAAACCGATTGTGAGGTTATCGAGGTGGCCCAACTCACGAGTGATGGTCAAGAGGTCGGTCAAAGTCTGTGTCGGGTGTGCGTGCGAGCCATCACCTGCATTGATGATAGGCACACGAGATACGGTAGTTGCATCGAGTGGAGCACCCTCGATATGGTGGCGCATTGCGATAATATCAGCAAAGCAACCTACCACACGCACGGTATCCTCCACAGTCTCGCCCTTGCTCACTGACGAAGAGTTTGCATCCGAGAAACCGAGTACATTACCGCCCAACTCCATCATTGCAGCGGTAAAACTCAAACGGGTACGAGTTGAAGGCTCATAGAAGAGCGTAGCCAACTTCTTGCCCTTGCACACTTCGCTATACTTGGCACGATTGGCGATAATATCCAACGCTAAAGCAACAATATCGTCGGTCTCCTTACGAGTAAGGTCGGTAGGATCAATTAAATGTTTCATAATTCAGAATGTAAAATTCAAAATTAGTTTTTCGTTTTCAGTTGTCAGTTGTTCGCTTATTTAATCCAACTCTCGTCGCTTGGATTATTGCGGAATGCAAGGATACGCTCCTTCCACTCTGGTGCGATATAGCCCTCCTCTGCTGCTACCTCTACGAGTGCGTCGAGGTTCGACAACGAGTAGTTTACGGTGTTAGCTGCTGCGATACGCTCCTCGCCACGCTTCATACCGTAGGTGAAGATGCTCACGATACCCAAGACATCAGCACCTGCCTCACGCAAAGCATCTACAACCTCGATGCACGAGCCACCGGTTGATATCAAGTCCTCGACAACAACAACCTTCTGTCCTGCCTCCAACTTACCCTCGATACGGTTTGTACGGCCGTGATCCTTCGCACCGCTACGAACATAACCCATCGGCAAGTCCAAGATAGTCGCTACGATAGCTGCGTGAGCAA
>JAZONG010000126.1:0-54670 GCA_045654385.1 Alistipes sp. | reverse complement strand
GTTGCAAGCAGCTGCGCCGCCTGCATATTTCAATTCTGCAAATTTTGCTCTCATAGTTTTTCCTCCTATCGATTAGATACCCATCTGCTTCAAGTAATCCTTCAATGTTTCGAGAACATTGCTCTTGACGCTGATAAAGTTGTTAATACCCTTCGACTGCAACTCCTCGGTGCAAGCTGGTGCGCCGGCTACAACAAGAATAGCCTTGCCACCAAGCAACTCCTGAACCTTTGGAGCAACCTCTGCGTAGTCGTCGTCCGAAGCACAAACTACTACGATGTCAGCCTTCGATGCGAGTGCTGCCTCAACGCCCTCCTCAACCGACTTGAAGAAGTTGTTATCTACAACACGGATACCTGCACAAGCGAAGAAGTTGCAAGCAAACTGCGCACGAGCACGAGCCCAAGCGAGGCTGCCGCAAGTGAGCATAAATGCCTTAGGCTCCTTACCGCTACGATCAACACCCAAACGCATCGACTCAAATGCCATAGCACCACGATATGGAGTGATTACATTCTCACCCTCAACACGAGTTACATCCTCAACTGCAACAGCAGCGTCAGCAACCTCGGTGAAGTTAGGATACTGGTTTGCACCAAGCAAAATCTGACGGCGAGTAGCCACTGCCTTATCCTTCGCTGCAGCCGAAGCCTTCACACGCTCAACTACGAAGCCCGCTTTGAGAGCCTCCTCGTAGCCACCCTTCTCCTCAACTTCGAGGAAGAGTTTCCAAGCCTCCGAAGCGATGCTGTTGGTCAAGTTCTCAATGTAGTACGAACCGCCCGCAGGATCGATAACCTGATCGAAGTGCGACTCGTGCTTCAAGAGGAGCGACTCGTTACGAGCAATGCGGTACGAGAACTCCGATGGCTCTGCGTACGAGTGGTCGAACGGAAGAACCTCCAACGAGTGTACACCTGCAATGGCTGCCGACATAGCCTCGGTAGTACCACGCAACATATTTACATATGGATCATAAGCGGTCTGGTTCCACGATGATGTGCGAGCGTGTGCATACATCTTGCACGAGCAGTTGCAAGCAGGCTCGTACTTTGCTACGATGTTAGCCCACAACATACGAGCGGCACGGAACTTTGCCATCTCCATAAAGTAGTTCGAAGTTACGGCGAACGAGAAACGGATCTTGCGAGCCACCTCGTCGATAGTGCAACCCTCTTCCATCAACCACACGAGGTAGTCGTGAGCAGCTGCCAACGAGAATGCCAACTCCTCAACGATAGTCGAACCAGCGTCAGAGAAGTTATGACCTGTAACTGTGATAACACGAACATGCTTGTACTCCTGGGTAGCCTTAACAAGCGAAACAACAGCCTCGCAGTCGCAGCAAGCACCCTTAACGGTCATACCCTTTACGAGTGGATCGAGGCAGAAGTTAGCACGGAGGTCTGCCTTAGCCACGCCATCCTTCTCTGCCTTAGCCAAGAGAAGCGGAGCAACCGAAGCAGCAGCCTTACCACAGAAAGTTACATCAACAGCCGGGAGAACAACACCTGCAAGGAGAGTGTCGAGAGCCTCAGCCGAAAGTTCCTCTGCTACGCAGAAACCGAGCGAATCAACACCCGACTCCAACATCGCAAGAGCAGTAGCATTTGCCTCCTTAGGGCAAACCACTTTGATTGTCTGGTGGGTAAGCCAAGTGTTGTCTGTGCTTACACCACGCAAGTAAGGGAACTCGCCAGCCTGAGCGCCCAAAGTTTCAAGACCTTCAAGGTTCTCGGCACGGTAGTATGGGCGAAGGTTGAAACCCTCGTTTGTACGCCATACCAACTTGCGCTCGTAGTCGGCACCTTTGAGGTCGGCAGTTATTGCAGCCTCCCACGCCTCGGTTGACACCGGTGGGAACTCTGCGAACAACTTTTCACGATTGTTTGTTGCCATAATTTTTAAGAATTTAGTTTAGGGTAAAAATATATTATTTTTAGTTCTTTCTCTCTATCTGCTCATAAGATTGTGTAAAGATAAGAAAAATTTTTTAGAAGGCAAAAATTTAATGCAGATTAAAATAGACACAGCAGTGATTATAGACTTTACGAGGGTTCGAATGACTTTTCTCTACAAACCGAATTGCCATTATCGCAAGTGCAGCCTTTATTTGCCATTTTATCGTTTTTCAATAATTTATTTTTTCTAAATTTCAAAAATCACATTTCTAATTTATCGTTTTTCGATGATCTAAATAATTTTTAGAGCCAAAAGTGAAAGTTTTAGGTATTCTGCTTTCTATTTTCCGTTTTTATCTCTATCTTTGCACAACAAAAGCAAACAAAAACAGAAGTTATGTCGTTACTACGATTTAAGATGTTCGAGAAGGCTCTCGATCACAAGCCCGTAGAGGTAACTGCTCCGGCACAAAATCCTTCGGATTATTTCGGTGTTATGGTATTTGGTCGTGCGCAGATGCGCAAATATCTCAACAAGCAGATATACACCGCTTTGCTCGATACCATCGAGAACAACACTCCGCTGCCGGTAGATATTGCCGATGCAGTAGCCGCAGGTATGCGTCAGTGGGCGCTCGAAAATGGTGCTGACCACTACTGCCACTGGTTTCAGCCTTTGACAGGCGGTACTGCCGAGAAGCACGACTCATTCTCCGAGCCTGATGGCACGGGAGGTATGTTGGAGGAGTTCTCGGGCAAAGTTTTGGTACAGCAGGAGCCTGATGCATCGTCATTCCCAAGTGGTGGTATCCGCAATACCTTCGAGGCACGAGGTTACTCGGCGTGGGACCCGACATCACCTGCGTTTATCGTAGATACAACCCTCTGTATTCCAACCGTTTTCATCTCTTACACAGGTGAGGCACTCGACTACAAGACTCCGCTTTTGCGCTCAATTTCGGCAGTATCTAATGCAGCAACAGAGGTGTGTCGTTACTTCGACCGCAGCGTGGAGCGTGTAAAGGTATTCCTCGGCTGGGAGCAGGAGTACTTCCTGGTGGATGATGCACTCTGGTCGGCTCGTCCCGACCTTGTGCAGACAGGTCGCACTTTGATGGGACACGAGTCGGCAAAGAATCAGCAGCTCGACGACCACTACTTCGGTGCTATTCCACAGCGAGTTCTCGCCTTTATGAAGGACTTGGAGTATGAGTGTTTGAAACTCGGTATTCCTTTGAAAACCCGCCACAACGAGGTTGCACCAAACCAATATGAGCTAGCACCTATCTACGAGGAGGCAAACCTCGCAAACGACCATAACCAGTTGCTGATGACCGTAATGGGCAAGGTTGCAACCCGCCACCACTTCCGTGTTTTGTTGCACGAGAAGCCATTCAAGGGTATCAACGGCTCGGGCAAGCACAACAACTGGTCGCTTGGCACAAACACTGGCGTAAACCTCTTCAAACCGGGCCGTACAGCCTTCGAGAATTTGCAGTTTATGACCTTCCTTGTAAATGCGATGGCAGCTGTACATCGTCATAATGGCTTGTTAAAGGCATCGGTAATGAGTGCATCGAACGAGCACCGTTTAGGTGCAGGCGAAGCACCTCCGACCATCATCTCGACCTTCCTCGGAACACAGATTTCGGAGGTACTCGACAAGATGGAGCAGTCGCTCAACAACGAGGATATTCGCTTCGACTCGAAGAATGTATTCCGTATGGGTGGTTTGACACAGATTCCGTCGCTCTTGCTCGATAATACAGACCGCAACCGCACCTCGCCGTTTGCCTTCACAGGTAACCGCTTCGAGTTCCGTGCCGTAGGTTCATCGGACAACTGCGCTGATGCAATGATTGTACTCAATACCGCTATGGCAGAGGCTCTTATCGACTTCCGCAAGAGCGTAGATGAGCGTATTGCCAAGGGCGTAAAGAAGGAGAAGGCTATATATGAGCGCTTGCGTGAACTTATTCGTGAGTGCAAGGCTATCCGCTTCGACGGCAATGGCTACTCCGACGAGTGGCGCAAAGAGGCCGAGAGCCGAGGTCTTGACTGCGAAACTTCCGCTCCACTTGTACTCGACCGCTACCTCGACAAGGAGAGTGTAGAACTCTTCGGTAAGTTGGGCGTATATACCGCCAAGGAGTTGGAGGCCCGCACAGAGATTAAGTGGGAGCAGTATGTAAAGAAGGTTCAGATTGAGGCTCGTGTACTCGGAGAGCTGGCTATGAACCACATCGTACCTATCGCATCTCGATACGAGGATATCCTCTTGGATAAGGTATGGAAGATGCGTCAGATTGGTATGACCTCGAAGAGTGATGAGGAGTTAATACATCTCATTCAAAAACGCACCGCCCTTATTCAGAAGTTGGTGGCCGATATGATCGAGTGTCGCAAGAAGGCCAACAACATCGAGAACACTCGCACTCGTGCTATCGCATACCACGACACTGTGGCTGTCTATTTCGACAAGATTCGCACCGAGATTGATAAACTCGAAGAGGTTGTAGACGATCAGATTTGGACACTTCCAAAATATCGAGAGATACTATTCGTGAAATAATTCACGAATAGTATCAAACATAAAAAGAGAGCATTCACCCAAAAAGTGAATGCTCTCTTTTTGTGACATCTATCCCGACTAGTTCTTTGCCGGAGTGTGCTTGTACTTGAAAATCAAGGCAAACAACACCGTTACAACCAAGGCATAGCATGCAAACACCAGCCAAGTGTGCGACCAGCCCTGCATCATCTCCACACCCTGCGAACCATTATATACGAGGTGGTTTACAACCGCCTGAGCGCCAAGTGTTCCGATAGTTGCACCAACGCCATTGGTCATCATCATAAACAAACCCTGTGCCGAGGAGCGAATATCCTCCGAGGTCTCCTGATTTACATAGAGCGAGCCCGACACATTGAAGAAGTCGAAAGCGATACCGTAGACAATCATCGAGAGGATAAACATCCACACGCCTGCACCCGGATTACCCAAACCGAACAAGCCGAAGCGTAATACCCACGCAAACATAGACATCAACATCACATTCTTAATTCCGAAACGCTTCAAGCAGAACGGAATCAAAAGAATGCACAAGGTCTCCGAGATCTGCGACAACGAAATAAGGATATTCGAGTGCTGCACACCGAATGTGTCGGCATACTCAGCAATACTTCCGAAATCGCCCAAGAATGGATTTGCAAAGCCGTTTGTAATCTGCAACGACACTCCCAAAAGCATCGAGAAGATAAAGAAGATAGCCATCTTCTTCTGCTTAAAGAGTGCAAAGGCCTTCAAGCCGAGAGCATCTTTGAGACTCTTCTTCTCGCCCTTAGCGATTGGGCACTGCGGCAAAAGGAAGGCATAAGCGCCGAGCAGCAAGCCCAACGATGCACACTGAGCAAACTGCAAAGAGGTGCTCTGGAAGCCTGCCAAGTCGCAACCAATCATTGCGCAGATAAAGCCCACTGTGCCCCAAACTCGAATTGGAGGAAACGCCTTCACTGTATCAAGACCTGCACGCTCCAAAAGGCTATATGCCACCGAGTTCGACAAGGCAATAGTCGGCATATAGAACGCTACGCTCAATGTGTAAACCGAAAACAAAGGCGCAAATGCCACCTCGCCCATCACGCCCGAGCCATAGAGTGCTGTCAAGCCTGCAAAGAGTGCTGCAAGGGTATGGCACAAGCCGAGCATACGCTGTGCCTGAACCCAGCGGTCAGCAATGATACCTACCAATGCAGGCATAAAGAGCGACACGATACCCTGCACCGCATAGAAGATGCCGATGCGCTCGGAGAGATCAATCGAACTGAGGTAACGCCCCATAGATGTCAAGTAAGAACCCCACACAGCATACTGCAAGAAGTTCATTACAATAAGACGAAACTTGATGTTTTTCATAGTGTCAAAGTTTTATATTTGTTAGCATTTCTATGTTTTCTCTCTTCAAACGATGAAAATCTTAACAAAATTATAAATTTTTTCGAAAAATCTTTGCGAAAACAAAAAATAAATCATACTTTTGCACTCGCAAAACAGCATTGGGCTATGGTGTAATGGTAACACTACAGATTCTGGTCCTGTCATTCTAGGTTCGAATCCTGGTAGCCCAACTCAAACAGACGACTTTTAGTCGTCTGTTTTTCGTTTTGGACTACCAAGATTCGTTCAGTCGGTGGTGGAGTGGCAGAGTAGTCGGCAAGTTGCGAGATAGCCATTGTTGCTGCGCAACTACGATAATAAATCAAATATCATCATCTCAAATGAATTTGGCTGCTGCTCTCTGTTCTCAACTCTAAACCGTTTTATCTAAACACCAACGAGTGGATGGTAGTCATAAGGGAGTTGGCAGTTAAAAGAAGATTGCGGGTGAAGCGATTGTAGCGGCGATGATATTTCTGCCAATGGTGAAGTAAATCCACACGAAAAAGGTTATTCACCGGCACACTAAACCCATCGAGTTTGCACTGCGCAAGCAGGCGTATCAGTCGCATATCGACCATCTCGAAGTCCGACTTTGCAAACGACTCATCATCCATCATAAGCAGATACTTACGATATACGATGCGCACCTTATCTGCCACCATATTGCGCAGAAATTGCTGACGAGAGGATGATTGCATCCTCCTCGAAGCCGAAATGAAGTAGCGTGCAAGGCCCTCGGTAACAGCCACAAGCTGTGCTAACGAGCACATCTGCACCCTCCTATCCATACTCTGTCCCTCACGGTTGAGGTTATAGCGATAGAGCGGAATATCGGCAAATGCCACCGTCTTAATGTGAAATAGCGGATAGAACACCCACTCCTGATCGGTATAGGAGATACCCTCACTCTGTATATAGTTCATCTTGCGCAAAAGTTCGGTGCGATAGCAAACGCCGTGCATCATAAAATAGCGAATTACGCCGTCGCCGAATATCTTATCGGCATTGTAACTCTTGCCATACTCATAGACCTTGCGTGAGTAGATATTGTACTCTACCCTATGCTCCCTATGTTTATATACCTCCACAAACGGAGTAACAACCATATCCACACCCTGCATCTTACGCAGGAAGGTGAGAAATTCCGCCACTCGTGCGCCATCGAAACAATCATCAGCATCGAGAATCTTAACATACTCGCCTCGTACCAACGGCAATGCCGCATTTATGGTCGAGCCATAGTTTCCATTTGGCTTATCTACGACTCGCACCGTATCGGCATAGCGCTCGGCATAGTGCTGGGCAATGCGCAGAGTCTTATCCTTACTACCATCATTCACAATAATAATCTCCACCTGCGCCAACGAAGGGGTACGAAGCACCGACTCGACACATTGTGCGAGGTATGCCTCCATATTGTAGGCTGGAACGATTATCGAGAGTAGTTTCATTATTCCTTGGTTGTATCGAACGAAAGTTTATAAGGGGCGTGGTTTATCTGCTCCTCCTCGGGCAATACGGGGCGCAGACGAGGATAGTGGTGGCGCAAGTAGACCTCGATATTACGGGGTGCTTTAACCATCATACCGCCAAACTCCATATCGACCGTATTTTCAATATCGGCTCTTGCAATCTGATCCTTCGGCATACGCACGATATTCACACGCTCGGTATTCCACGAATTGAAGCGGCCGAGCACACGGTTCATCTTCTCGTATATCGCCTTGCGGGACATCACCGACACAACGGCACGAATAGCGGCACAGCCTATCCACGACTTTGGCAGCGGCTCGTCAATCTCGCACTTACCGCAGTGGCGCCACAGCCATATCTCCTTGCCCATAAAGCAGTTTATCCAGAACTTTGCCGAAAAGCGATGCACTTTTTCGAGCCAAGCACAATCCGGAATACGATCGTATGGGAAGATATCCACAAAAATACCGTGGTGGATATTCATATTGCGCCAAATCTCCTCGACAAAGAGAGTGTTGTTACGCTTAACTTTTGCAAAGTAGAATGGTGTATTCGCCTCCGTGCCAAACCACTCCAAGAAGTAGTCAGAAGAGAGATGCGCAGGTGCTTCACGCAGAAAGCGCTCATAATTTTCACGAGTCATACCTATGTCTATGTCATCATCCCACGGTACGATACCTTTATTGTAGAGCGCTCCGATAGCCGAGCCACCCTGAATAAAATATGGGATATGACACACCTCGCAGACACGAATAACCTCTGCAAGCGTGCGATACAACGCCTCATGCAACCTTGCTAAATCCTCCTTTGCGTACTTCATACTACCCTACTGCACCAACAAGTTACAACCCCTGATGTCGCTCTGCGAAATGCGGCCCTCGATACGGAACGAGCCGTCATCATACCTTACGCCCATATCCTGCGTAGCGATAAAGGCGCACGACGAGAGATTTGCCAAATCTATAATATCCAAGCCTCCTCGCTTTCCCGCTTTGAGGCGTGCAAACGGATTATTCACATCCCTAACAAGCACCTTCATCCACTTTGGTGTGCGGAACACACCATCGCCAAAGGAGTAGGCTTGCGACAACAACTCTGCCATTCCGTACTCCGAATGAATCTTCTCCACGCCAAATGCCGAGCATAGAATTCGGTGCAACTCACTCTTTGGCAACTCCTTGCGTCGGCCCTTCATACCTCCCGTCTCCATAACTACCGTATGGTCGAGTTTCGGAGCATAATTCTCCGCCAAGTCAAGCAAGGCATAGGTTACGCCCAACAAAATTTTAGGGTGTGGGTCGTGCGACATATCTCGTAGGAGTTTCTCGTAGTCGTGGAGATAGAATCCACCGCCACCACACGAGGCGATTAACTTCTCGGCCATATAGACCAACGATGACCCCTCACGCTCCAAGTATGACGGCAACAGGGCATAGATACTACACTCCTTCTCGCTGCCGTAGAAGTGGCGAAAAGCCTCGGTAAAGGCACGCTCATAGAGTGCTAAATCCTCGACATAGTGGTGAGATTGCACCATACCCGTGGTGGCGCTCGAAGTGAAGACCTGCTCCGCCTCCTGCTCGCCACAATAGACCTTATGCGACTTAAAAATCTCGATTGGCAACATCGGAATATCCTCGATGCGATGCACCTCGCTTGGCTCTATGCCAAGCAGACGCACATACTCGGCATAGGGCGCACAATGCTCCGCCTGATAGCGAAACAGGCGCAACGCCTCACGCTCGAACTCCGCATCTGAGCCTATCGAAAATATCTCGTCATACTTTGCCATATAACAAAGATACAAAAATAAATCGAAAAGCGCACAAAAAAAGGTGCCAAATTAATTGGCACCCTTCTCTATATAACCCTTTGAGTTTAGTCGTTAGGAGTGAAGTCCTGACGAATCGAGAACGAAAGAACCTTCTTGTCACCCCAACCGTCGATGTATGACAACTCTGCCGAGATAATACGAGGCTGACCCTCGGTATTATCATTCACGTGGAAGTATACATACTTATTCTCAACCTTGAAATCTACAACCGCCTTTGGATAGTCGGTCCAGAACGAAATCTCGTGGTCGAGGCACGATGTGCTAAGACGAAGTGAATAATCTGCGCCCTCCTCCGGAATTGACATACGGGTATTGTTCTCCAAGATGAAGTAACGAACCCACAACTCGTCAGTGGTATCGAAGCTGAGATGGTCAGGCTCGAAGCCCTCCTGCTTGATTTTAACAACAAACTCACGGCTACCCGACGAGAGTTTAACCTCTGCCACACGCTTGTTATTGTTGTTTGCAAGGTGGTGGAAGGTCAATACGCCATTACCACTACCGGTACGGCTCAATGCATCAGTGTCTGCGAACGAAAGCCACTCCGAGCCCGACACAATACAAGCCTCGTACTCCACATTCGAGATAACATTGAACGAGCACTGCGACTCGCCGCTACCACAGACAACAGCATCTGTATTAGCACCCAATGCAATCACTGGTCGATACTCCGGATTGTATGGCGAAGTACACGACGCAAAGAGTGCTGAAATAGCAAAAATAATTCCTAATATCTTCTTCATAATTCTCTCCTTTTTTACTATTGTCTAAGCTGCAATGTACATCTCTCACCTGTATCGGTTCGATACACCGAGAATTTAGCATAGCGACCCTGACCAAAGGCAAAATGGATAGGAACATATATATTTCCTGTGCCCTTAATCTTACAAGCCATATCTGTGCCATCGTAGTTGGCCAAAACCTTAACACCCTTAATGAGAGTTTTCTTGCCCTCAGCATCTGTTCTGGTTGGATCCATCCAACACCAAGTTGAGCCATCAGCTGTCTCCAACTCTGCAATCCACTCACCATTTGAGGTAACCTTTGCATAGTGGATAGGCTCCTTGCCCTCCAATGTCTTAGGCAAAACAACTACCAATCCGTCAAGTGCCAACGAAGTTGGGTTCTCATACGGCTTAACGCATGAAGTCATCGCCATAGCGACAAACAATGCTCCTAAAAATATCGATAACTTTTTCATTACAATCCGCATTCTGTATATTTATCATTAGTCAAATTACCATTTGAGAGGAGCACCTGCTCATCCGGAATTGGATAGTACTCGAGGCAAGGGTACATCTGAACATTCTCCTTCAAAGTTGAGTTGTTTGAATATGTGAGAACTCGCTCACGCCAAATACCCCAACGAACGAGGTTGTGACGACGGGTAAACTCGCCGAACAACTCACGAGCCGACTCATCCTGAAGATCCGCCATAAACGCCATCTCGCCGCTGTGATCCTCCTGCGAAATCTCGTGGATACCCGCACGAAGACGAGATGCGTTAAGGTAGCCGTAAGCATCGGTATAGTTACCTACACGATAGTTAGCCTCTGCCAAATCGAGGATAACATGAGCGAAACGGAATATCTTCAAGTTGTTTGAGTCCTGAGTATAAATCATACCAGGGCACCAGAACTTATCACCCAAGTATGGACGAGCATCAGCCTTACCTACATTCGAGAACCACATCATATGACGAGGAACCTGATCCATATTCTCATCCTTACTCCAACCAGAGTAGCACCAAGCCAATGTACCGCAAGAACCCTCAATCATATTGATCTCAGAACCTGAGAAGTTTGCCACATCGTATACGCAGCAACGCTTGTCGGTAACATACTTGTTGTTATCCTTAGGGTTCTTGTAACGATAAGGCATAAGGGTCTGGTAGAAGACATTTGTAGGACGGTATGGCTCATTGGTACGAGCCTCTGCACCCAACTCAGGGATACGGATACCGTTGTACATATCATCCTTCTTAGAGTAGTCAACCAACTCATCCTCGAACGAACCCTCACCGCTACTATCTGTATTACCTGCATCACCCTCAGCAAGAGTAGATGTACGAGGCGGTGTACAACGCATAGCGAGGTTGTTAGTTACACGCAAACCATAATCCTTAGCGTAAGCTGGAAGCTCGAAGATTGACTCAGCAGTGTAGCGGTTACGGAACATAATATCCGAAATAGGATAGTCCATAAGCGACTGCTTAGGGTCGTAGCTACCTGTATTATCCAAACATCCGTATACATCCTCTACATACTTGTAGAACTGGATAGCCTTGTCGAAACGCTTGTTCCACATAGCCAACTTGCCTGCGATAACAAAGCCCACCATCGAGCCGATACGATACTCATTCGAAGGATCGTAAGTCTTAATGTAGCGGAGTGCCTGACGACACTTTACAACAGGCTCTGCTCCGTTGAGCTCCAACTGCTCCTGCTTGTATGCTGCAAGGCGAGCCTTGTAGTCATCATCCTCAGGAACCCACTCCTTAGATGAATCCTCAAGCCAGTACGACAACTGATCCATCAACTTTGTACGCAAAACCTTTGCATCCATACGAGGCAAAAGCGAAATCTCGTCATTGTTGTCATCAGTTACCTCATCGAAGTAGTATGGTACATCTCCGAAGTTGATAGTCAAAATGTAGTAGTAGAATGCACGCAAAATAACCGACTCTGCAATAAGTGGAGCCTTCTCATCATCGGTCAATGGAGCACGCTCAACCGCTGCAATGATAGCATTACAACGCATAATACCCTGATAGCAGTTGTTCCAGATTGTCTTACCGAAACGAGGCACTGCCGGAGTATAGTTACACGACAAATCGTGATACGAAGTGGTGTGAGGGTGGTACATAAGATCGGTAGCCACCTCGCATACCTCGAAGTAGGTAATGTTTGCGTAAATCGAGCGCAATGGTATATAACAACCATTCACACCAGTACGGCACTGTGGCACGGTCTGATAGTATGTTGATGGCTGCGAGTAAGAGATAACCTCCTCGTCAAGCGTACAACCTACAAACGCCATTACTGTTAGTATAAATAATAGTATCTTTTTCATAATTAGTAGCGAATTTGAATTGCCAATGAGTAGGTTCTATTCTTTGGATAACGACCGGTATCGATACGCTTACCACCAGAGATAGCATCCGGATCGTATCCTGGGAACTTAGTAAACAACGCAACATTATTTACCGATGCCGAGAGAGAGATGTCACGAATGTAACGAGTCTTCTTCTTCAAGTCGAAACGGTAATTAACATTGATGTTCTGCAAACGCAAGTACGACGAATTGTAGATATACTGATCACCGCTGTAATCATCAGTGAAGTATGCACCCGCTACATTCGAGAATGGATTACGAGTTACATGCCAAGCCTCCAACAATCGACGATCCTTATTCGAAGTCGCATTACCCACCATCGAGGTGAACTCCATAATGTTGTACATACGACCACCGAGGCTGTATGTGAAGTATACACCTACCGACAAGTTCTTGATAATCTTGAAGGTATTGTTCAAACCTCCATATACGATAGGGTCTGCCGAACCGAGGTAGATGAGGTCCTTGTTATTCAACACGCCATCGTGGTTAATATCGGCATAACGAGCATAACCCTTAGTCTGCGAGTATCCCGCATAGGTCTTGGTCTGCTTGTTCTGCTTAATCTCCTCCTGAGTGTGCCATACACCCTCGAACTGGAAGCCCCACAAAGAGTTTGCAGGGTAACCCTCACGGTAACCATAGAGCATATAACCACCACGAGAGTAGGTCGATACATAACCGTATGCGGTTGCGATATCGGTTACCTTAGACTCATTGTGTGCAATGGTCAAATTTGTTGTCCACTGGAAGTTGCGACGAGAAATGTTTCGAGAAGTAATCGAGAGCTCAACACCCTTATTCTCGGTATTACCGATGTTGGCGATACGAGAACCGAAACCTGTTATGGTTGCATTCTGCATAGTGTGGAGCAAGTCCTTAGTGTACGACATATAACCCTCGAACGACAAGGTAATCTTATCATTCAAGAACGACATATCGATACCGAGGTTGAACGAGTCGGTCTTCTCCCAAGTCAAGTTAGGGTTGTTCAAACGGTTTGGATAGTAAGCAATCTCTCGTGCCTCACCGAACAACCAACCACTCTGGTTAGTAGAGAGCAACATCATAGAGACATAGCGACCTACCGAGTCATTACCCGAACGACCTGCCGACAAACGAACAGAGAGGTCAGACAACCAAGACTTGGTACCACGCATAAAGCGCTCGTTGCTGATAGTCCACTTGAACGCTGCCGCAGGGAAGAATGCCCACTTGTGGCCCTTCGCAAAGTTTGAAGATGCATCACCACGACCTGTCAATGTAACATGGTAACGACCTGCATACGAGTAGTTAGCACGAGCCAACACCGAGTAACGCTGCAACATCGAAGCAGACGAGTGTGCCGACAATGCTCGCTTATCTGCAATACTACTCATATTGTAGTACGATACATTGTCATCGAGGTAACCACGACCCTGCATCTCTGCATAGTCATTACGGTTGTACTGTGCAGTAAAACCACCCACAACATCAACCTTGTGCTTCTTCTTGATAGTCTTCTTGTAGGTCAAGGTGTTCTCGCTCAACAAGTTCTTGGTGTGGCTATCCGAACGGAATGCTGTACCTCCATATCTGTATCGCTCTGCAACAGGCATTGTTGATGGCGAGTAACGGAAGTTCTGAGTCTGTGTGAGAGTGTACGAGAACTGTGTCTTAAACTTCAAGCCCTTTGCCAAGTTCAACTCAACATACGGAGTCAAAGTCAAGATGGTACGATCACTCTGGTTGGTCATATTCAACGCCTTCAAGTATGGCGAGTCATAAACCGAACCTCCATTCACACCGTTATCACCCAAGACATTCCAAGATGATGTCGGATCCTGCAATGGGTTCAAGTTGGTTACCGCAGTTGCATTCCAACCCGAAATTGCGTGATTAACGAGGTCGTTGTGGCGCAATGAGTACTGGGTATTGATACCAACCTTCATCCACTTGAATGCCTGATGGTCGAGCTTCAAACGACCTGTCAAGTGTTGCTGATCCGAGTTGAGTACGATACCCTGACGGTCGTTGTAACTCAACGAGAAGAGTACCTTGGTAGTCTTGCTACCACCCGACAACGAGAGATAGTAGCTGTGTGAGAACGCCTTGCGGGTCATCACATCGGTCCAGTTAACTCCCTCTCCGTAGCTCGAAGGATCTGCATATCGCAAGCTGGTCGAAGGACGGTAACGCTTTCTGTTGGTTCCGCTACTGTTCTCGAAGTAGTCGTTACGATACTGTGCAAACTCTGCTGCATTCATCATATCCAACTGGCGAGGCAACTCCGAAAGTTGGAATGTCGCCTTGAAGGTTACATTCAACTTGTTAGCCTTAGCCTCGTGAGTTGTAACGAGGATTACACCATTCGCACCACGAGAACCGTAGATTGCGGTCGAAGATGCATCCTTCAACACGGTTACATTCTTAATCTCGGCAGGATCAATATCCGAGAAGCTCGATACTGCGTCCATAACACCATCAACAACGATGAGCGGCTCATTCGAAGCCGAGATAGAACGAGATCCACGAACTCGGATAGATGCCGCAGCACCCGGCTCACCGTTGGTTGTCATAATCTCGACACCAGCCAAACGGCCCTGCAACGCCTCATCAACCGAAGCAGCGGCAGTATTTGCCAAGTCCTCCATATTTACCGAGGTAACTGCACCGGTCAAGTCGCTCTTCTGCTGCGAACCGTAACCAATAACCACAACCTCGTTGATGCTTACATTCTCCTGCTGCAACACGATGTTGATAGAGGTACGGTTTCCAACACGCTCTACAACCTCAACATAACCGAGGAACGAGAACGAGAGCTGATCATCCGGCGTAGCCTTAATTTTATACTTACCCTCCATATCGGTAATTGTACCGACATTGGTATTTCCTACAACGACAACGGTTGCACCAATCATTGGCTGTCCGTTATTATCGAACACCTGACCTGTTATCGTGCGAGCCTTCTGCGCCATTGCTGTTTGGGCGAACAGCATAGCAACAATGCAGAACGATGCGTATATTACACTTTTAATTATGCGTTTCATGTGCTACTGTTCACTTTTGATGGTTACTAAAATAGGATAGTGGGTAGTGCCCAATGCTGCGTTGGTATCAACAACGAAGCGGTCGAACATATTCCAACATCCGTTTGTCGAATACAAGAAGTTGTGGCGTGAACCATCTACGCTCGACGGCATATATACCGAGTACTGTACCAATGCACAGTCGAGCAAGTTCTTCGACATAATATCGCAGAGGCCAAAGTAGCCATCCGATACTGTCAAGTACTCGCTTGTCGAGTAGTATACGGTCTTCTTGTTGAGGAACTCCTCGGTTACATCATTGTAACACTCTATAAGGAGGAACTCCTGAGCATACTTGTTGATATCATACTTCGACGAAGCATTCATATCAACGCAGAATACCCAATTACGCTCACTCTTATACTCTCTATTATTGATAGTCTGCAACAAAATTGCACCAAGTTCTGCCTTGCGGGTATTACGATTAGTCTCATCGTACGTCAACGCAGTAGTCGAGTTCTTCATCGCATCTACCTGTGCCTCCCAATTCTCAGGGATAGAGATACGAGAATCCTTAACCTCGGTTACAACAAAGTTCAAACCCTCAACCACAAAGTGAAGCACAGGGTTGGCATCAGCCAAAGCTCCGTTGTAGTTAAATATCTTACGCTCCGCAGTCAAACCCTCAGCCACAGCCGCAGCCATAACCAATGAGTTGTTCTCACGAGTGGCAGTGTAATGCAAATTGAGAGGGCACTCCTCGCTCGACACGAAGGTCGAGAGCCACTCTGCAAAATTCACATCTGCGAGGCCATCAGCAGTGCTATTCTTAACGGTAGCAGGGGCTACGAATGTAACCACATCTGCACCGGCAGCAACGATGTACTCACCTAACTTCTGCAAATCAACACTCTCCGAGTCGTTGAGATTGCAATAGAGTGCCGTCAAATCAAGCGCAGTCTCGAGCTCTGTAACCTCGGCATCGATGTCGTGATCCTTAGACACCGGAATCTCCTTGGTACAGCCTACTGCGAAGAGCGACACAACAGACAATATGTAAAGTATCTTCTTCATTATTCAACAACTGTTTTTTGAGTAAGTACACATTTTGCTTCGGTAGTCTCACCCCAGTCGTCAGTAAACGCAACTGTGAGTTCGGCCTGACGCTCTGCGCCACTGTTAGCCGAGAACTTAACCAACATATGGGTTCCGCAGTTGAGGTACTCGATGCTCTCAACCCAATCCTCATTTGCCCAGAATGTCATCGAAGGACGACAAGCATCGGTAAGGTTCGAGTTGAATGCAACCTCGCACTCCGTAGCAGAGGCCTCAACCTCCATATTTGCCAACTCCATATATGGTGTTAAGCCACGCTGCATCACTACAACTGTATCGGCTACAAAACCATCATAAGTCTCAACTACGAGGTGTCCTACACGGGCAAAGTTGAAACTCTGCGCCGAAGATTGGTTTGAATCGTAGTTTACTGTAACATTGTAAGCATTCTGCTTCCAATTTTGATCAGCCTCAGAGAGGTGCAACCAACTATCGAGTGGTCGTACTCTCCACACCAAGCGAGAGGTCTCATTGACGGTGATAGGAAGCATAAACGAACCCGCCTCCTTCGATACCCTCTTGGTAGCAATTACTCTACCTTGAAGCTCAACAACCTCCTTCGAGCAGCTGCAAATCATCATCACGGCTGCCAATATCATGAATAAATAGCTCTTCTTCATAACTCTTTTCATTTTTAATTGTTAAACCACTATTTATTCTACTGTGTTAGTTTTATCCTGATCAAACTGATCCTCCTTACCTACAAAGTCGTCAACATTGTTGTCGTGATCAACCTTCTCGGCACGGCAAACCTTCTCGGTGAGAGCCTTCGACTTAACCTCGAATGGACCCTGCACTGGCAACACAATCGATACGCCGTCGCTGTACGACACTGCCACAATAAGGTTCTCGTACTTACCAGGTGCCAACGCCACCCAGATAGGGTTCTCATTAGCCGCCTTAAACTCCTCTTCGAAAGTAACCTGTACGCTACCTGTGCGATGGTTCTCGTCGTCGAGCAAACCGCTTACAATCGAGTAATCACCTGCGAGATAGTCGTTGTACTGGCCATCCTGATTGTGGATATTACCAACGCTGACTACAACCGAAGAGATACTCTCGGTCTTCTCGTGGTTTACTACAACTTTGAGCAAACCTGCATAGTAATCGAACTCGACATGGTCGGTCGATGTAGTTGCGAGGAATGTTGAGTTGTACATCAAATGGTCGAGGGCATTAGCATAGTAGGTCTGCTCTGCAAGCATCACCAATCTGCCACTCTTAGCCTTTGTACCATTCTCGTTAGAGTAAGGCGAGTAGATAGTTAATTCACCACCTACCACATTTCCGTAGAAATAGGCCTCGTCATCTCCTGTTGTGGTTTGAACAGGAAGGTAGCACTGATTCTCACCTGCCGAGAGAATTCCAATCTTGGTCTCGCTGTTCCACTTATAGTAACCGACACCCTCGATACCCTCCACTACGAGAGGCTTTACCAAGGCGGTAACCATAGTAGTAGCACCATTTGGAACATCCGGCATCTCAGGACTCTGAATGCGCTCGGTACAAGCTACCAACGCAAGCGAGAATATAGCCACAATGTAAAGTGCTGATTTCATCTTAAACATTTGTTCTATTTTTTATTTTAATTATTTCCGTCTTACGATTGGAAGCTTTGTTACTCCTCGGATGATACCGAAGGAGCAACCTTACAACCATCATATTCATTACCCTTACCAGTAACTATTGACTCGTAGTCAAGGCGCCAGTTCTCTCCATAGATACAGTTCTGATAAACCTTCGCCATGGTCTCGTTAATCTTCTTGTTTGGCAAGTATACACTCGCACCACGGAGAATGTCTACATCCTCACCAATGTAACAGTTGCGAACACCAACCGGCCAACTCTGTGAAGTAACGTGGATAGTCTCCTCGGTTGTAGAGGTATCAGTTGATGAATTCATTGTGAGCATACGGCTTACACCCACGATTGCACCGGCTGTACCCATACCATCCAAACAGTAGATATCTCCGTGGTTAGTACAGTTCTCGATACCACCCTTATGTCTATTATCATCATAGAGTTTATCGGTTGCAACACGCAACGTACGATACCATCCAACGATACCACCGACCTTACCACGACCACCTACGGCACCGTAGTTAACCGAATTGGTAACACGAGCATACTGAGTTCCGAGAGGGAATGCAGGAGCAGCTTCATTAGTCTGAGTGGTCTTACCGATATAGGTTGTGCCCTCGGTGTACTCGATAAGAACACCTGCGATACCACCAACATGATTCTCCTTCTTAGAACCGTATACATTACGAGGATTAACCTCGCCATTTGAAGCACGAACAACTACAATATCTCCGGTATTCTCTGCGCCATCGATATCAACAAACCAGAAGCCCTGACCGATGATACCACCGACCATACCTGTATTACTATATACACGACCACTGTTCTTACAGTTGTAGATCTTTGCAGAGTAGTATTTGTCATTCATAACGGTAGCAGAGTTAAAACCGTTAGTACCTACGAATACTCCAACCAAACCTCCAACTGCGGTAGTATTGTAGTTAACATTGTACGAGTTAACGCCATCGAAACGACCAAACTGAACGCTTCCGCTATTCTCGCAATCTGTCAACTCAATCTCAACAGCACTATGCTGCTTGTTAACCAAAGTTGTCATATTGTTATACTCACCACCAATGTGACCCGAGTTACCGATAATACCACCTGCGTATGAGAAGTTTGCATTTACCGGTGTAATCTGAGTAGCCAAACCACTTGCGATGTAACCGATATTACCGCTATTTGTACAGTTATCAAACACAATCTTCTTGTCTGAGTAGTAGTAGTTACCCGTCTTACCCCAGTTGTTACCAACGTGGTGCAAAGCCTCAGCAAGGATACCACCCGCTGCCTGATAGATTGAAGCCGAAGCCTCGTTGTACTGTAAGTTACCTGTATTGTGGCAATTATCGAATGTAACTGTCTCGTTATTAACTGCTGACACGCTGTTAACATCACGGAATCGCATATCGAAACAGAAGGCCGCTACACCACCCATATTAATGAAGTATGCACCGTGCTTCTGGCTAATTGCAATACTTGTCTTACCAGGAGCACCAACGCCATTAAGGGTTACATCACCGTTATTAGTTGCGTTGATATTTATATAGCATGCCAAGAGGTCTGCAACAACACCTGCGATGTTAAAGTTCTTCAACGAAGATGCCTTCGGAGTTGTCTCCAACGCACCATTGTTCGTACAAGAAGAGAGGTTATATGTAATATTCTTCTTCGAGTGATCGTGCAAACGACCTACGATACCAGCAACATTCATACGGTAGAACAAACGAGTATTTGTTCTATCGGCGTCATCAATATCGTTAGCCTGAGGTGTTGCAGCATCTGCCCAGTCGATAGAAGAGTTGTTTACGGTACAATATGGATATTCACCATCGATTGTAACCTTACCATTATTCTCCAAACCGGTAAGATTGATTGTATATGTGCTGCTGTGTGCCTTATCAACATAAGCACGACCTACGACACCACCAATATCGAAACGAGATGAAACAACATCACCTCTCGAATCGGTCTTCAATGGGTTCACAGTACAGTTCTGTGTTACAGCACCATTATTTACGCACGATACAACATCGGTATTTGTCTCACCAACGATACCTCCGATAGCGAGATCGTGGTAGTGGAGTTGAGCCAAACGGAAATCCGCTACTCGCTCTGCATCCTCATTAGCCTGACGAGCGATCAAACTTCCTGCATTACCTGTTGAGTAGATCTCACCGTTACCGCTGCGGCTCACAGTGCTACCGTTAGTACACTCCTTCAAGACTGCATTATATGCCTTACCTACAACACCACCGATATATGCACCATCACGCGCGATACCATTATATATAAGCTTACCAAAGTTGTGGCAATACTTCACAACACGGGTAGACTCCTTGGTTGAGTTAGAGTCAGAGTATGCAGAACCTAACGCTGCATAACCGATTGCACCACCCATATAGATATTTGTTGGGTAGTTTGCCTCGCTCAAAGGATTTGCAATCTCGACAGTACCGCTATTCTCGATATTCATAACATAACCATCGAGATAAGCTGTTGCAGAGCCGCTACCGCTCTCGTCACGCAAAGATACATAACCGCAACATCCTGCGACATACAACTGATTAGCAACGACTGACTCCGAAACCGCAACCTTACCCTCGTTAGCCATACGAGACTGAGAGTGATAATAGATTGAGGTATTGCTGTTCTTTCTAAACGAACCCTGTCCAACAAATCCTCCTACATACATATTTGTAGCAGTACCACAAATCTCAACCTTACCTCTATTTGTAAAGGCTACAGAGTGGTTATCCTCTGTGTATGATCCTGTATAACCTCCAATGTAGAGATTTGTAGCAGTTGCATTCTGCGCAAATGTGATAGTTCCGGTATTCTCTACCGAAGTGATGCTACCCTTACCATTTGCATTATTCGAAAGTCCGTAGATTCCACCAACATAAGCGTTCTCTATACGACCACCACAAATTACGTTCTTCTTATTCGAACAATTTTTGAATATTACAGAACTAAACGCTGTTGAGTTTGGCAAAAGTCCCGACAAATAGAGCACCTTACACTGTGTCGAACTGCCGACCTCCAACTCTCCATTGTTGTGGCAATTCTCCAAGGTAATCTGCTTGCTGTTCGAGAAACTAACAATACCTCCGATATTAATCTGCTCAGACTTAGCATTATCGTAGTAAATTCGACCATTGTTGCTACTATCCTTAATCTCGCAGTTGAAGTTTGCACGACAGATAAGACCTGCAACATAAATCTGGTTACGAGTTGTTGTCTGGTTGGTATATACATCGTTGTATGCACTGCTAACACCTACAACAACATTACCTGTCTCACTATTGCTACAACCCTCCATATGACCTGCATACAAAAGACCTACACAAGCCGCCATTGAGATATGGGCATTACCACGATACTCGAAGTTGATATAAACCTCTCCCGAGTTAGAGCAATTCTTAACGAGTCCATTCGCATCAGAACTGTAACAACCAATTACACCCGCTACTGATGAATACTTATGAGGCTCAGTCGAATAGTTTACAGATGCCAACGATCCGGAAATCGAGAGTGTAGAACTCTCCATATTCTCACAGTTTACAACCTCTTTCGAGAACGACAAACCTACAACACCCGCAATACGAACATGGGCATTATCCTTGTTGTTGTTTGCAGCAGTGTATGCACAATTACCTTTGTAGGTCAAAGCGCCCGAATTCGAACATCCCGAAATCTTATCTGTACCTTGCACTGCATAAGCAATAACACCACCGATGTTACACTCAGTGTTGATAAGGAAGTTCTCGTTGAAGTTCAACATACCACTATTGGTACATCCCTCAATAGAACCTGCCTCCAACTGACCGATAACACCACCGATATTTGCAGTGTTGGTAGCATTATCGATAGTCATTGTACCCTTATTCTCGCAACGAGCAATAGATACACTCGATACTCCGGCAACACCGCCCCAGTCGAGAACTGATGTTGGAGTAGCAATAACGATATTACCCGCATTGACATTGTCGGTAAATGTTCCTGCTGTAATATAACCTGCAACACCACCGATATATGGTACTACCTGAGTAGCCTCAGATGCGTCATTCCAGTCAATATCACAGTTGCTGGTGTTATTAACCACAACCGGAGCATCCTCGCTACCATCCTTGCAGATATATCCTACGATACCACCAACGCAAGGCTTATACGACTTGCTCTCGCCGCTCTTGGCACTGTTAGAGATGGTAATATCGACATCACTCTTCGAAAGCGATACCTTGCCACCATAGATACCTCCGATAAGACCTCCGACATTGATAAGTTTCAAGTCATCCGATACATCGAGGGTTGTATTGTTGTAGTTGATGCTACCCGATACAGAGCAGTTGAATACCTCACCACCTGCAACCAACGAACGAGCAAGAAGGCCAACCTTACCATTCTCGGTCTCAACGATATTAGACTCGATATTTACATTCGAGATAGTTGCGGCAACATTGTTACCGAAGAGAGGCACTGTCAAACCATAGATTGTGTTGTTACGGCCCTCGAACAACTTATCGTAGTTCTCGATTGGAGTCCACTCCTTACCTGTCATATCGATATCAGCCACGAGCAATGCGCCGGAATAGTTGCCACTCTGCACCTCTTGTGCAAAGGTGAGCATCTGGTCGCTGTTACCTACGAGGAACATCTTGCTGTTAACCTCGAACTCGGTCGAGAACTCACGAACAGTTCCGCCCTCCAACTTATTATTGCCCTCAGCGCTGAATGTACGAACACATACAGAACCATCCTGTGCAACGAAGTTCACCTCGAAGCCCTTGTACTCACCCTTTGGAACAACGATATAGAACACCGAGCCCTCGCTTGTCAGCGGGTGATACTTGATGTCGCCGTTCTCATCCTCACCGAAATTGTAGATTACGGTAGAGGCAGCACCCTCACGAGCCACAATAGTACCGGTCTTCTCGTCGTTATTGTCGGTGCTACCGCAATATACATCGAAAACGCCGGCGATAGGAGAAGCATCAACGGTCGATACAGAGATGTATCGCAAATTAACGCTCTCGCCCGGATTAGTGATAGCCAAACGAAGAACAGTCGAGAGGTGGTGCATCTTTACATCCTCAAAACCATTCGACCACGCATACATTGGTGCGCTGCCGTTGGCAAATGTACCCTCGGCGTGCTCCTGCTCGGCAGCAAATCGCACCGGATACATTCCACTACCCGCTTTCACCTCCTCATCCGAGTACGGATAGAGAATGTGATACGGAATCGAAGTATCGAGAGGCATACCAAATACTGCAACCGACTTATCCGCCTCATTGAGTGTGATGCCCGTTGTCGGCTTTCCATTTACGGAAAGGACATCGCCCTCACACCAATAAACCGGATACTTGCCAGCCTCATTCTTATTACCCAACTCTGTACGAGGAGGGACAGGAAGAGATACTTGCAGCGTCTTCACCTCACCACTTCCATTGGCTGACCCCGAAACTACCGGAGCCACATCCTCGGTTGGATCCTGCATACAAGAGTAACTTGTAAGCAAAACCACCGCCATCAAAAGTTTAGTAAAATTTTTCACGCTAGTTAGTTTTTTGAAATTGTTTGTTAAAAATTTATTTTGTTTTGTGTTTTGTTTGTTGTCATCCTCCAAAGCCGCTCGTCTTATACACATACGCTACGCACGCACGCAAAAAGACAAAAAAGAGATTCGCTCCGTACATATACGAGGCGACAATCTCCCTAAATCCGGACCTATAAATGATTATAAGCCCTCATAATTAGCACATTTTCATAGTTTTAAGTTCTTCGTCACAAAGAGGCGTCCCCCTCTGCGCCGATTTTTGGTTTCAATTGGTTTTGCAAAAGTACAAATTTATTTCGGCAACAGCAACTTTTTTTGCAATTTTTTGAAGATTTTTTCGTTGCGTTTTGCCGAACAATCTACCACTCTATCGCAACTTGCCCATTTGCAGCAAGATAGGCATTTGCTTTGGAGAAATGGCGAGAGCCAAAAAATCCTCTGTATACAGAGAGTGGCGATGGATGGACCGCCTTTAATACCAAATTTCGTGATGCATCTACCATTGCGCCCTTCTTCTGCGCATAACTACCCCACAACATATAGACAACACCCTCCTTCTTCTCGGCAATAAGGCGCACAACGGCGTCGGTAAATCGCTCCCAGCCACGCCCCGAATGGGAAGCTGCCTCGTGTGCTCGAACAGTCAAAACGGCGTTCAACATAAGCACTCCCTGCTCGGCCCAGCGATCGAGATTTCCACTCATCGGAACAGGCTTGCCAATATCCTCGGAAACCTCCTTGAAAATGTTGCGCAATGAGGGTGGAAAATCGACTCCGTCATCAACCGAAAAGCACAAGCCATTTGCTTGACCATCACCGTGATACGGGTCTTGGCCAATGATTACTACTTTGAGTTTTTCGAGTGGGCACTTATCGAATGCACGGAAGATATTTTTTGCTGCCGGAAACACCTGCTGTGAAGCATACTCCGACTTTACGAAATTTACCAATTCGGCAAAGTATGGCTTGTCGAACTCCTCCTGCAACAACGCCTTCCAATCCTCGGCTATACGAACATCCATTTTATATATTTTTTAAGATTTCTGAGAGCGAAGATAGTAATTTTAAGCGAAATTATTGCACAATTTCACCTTTTTTAATACCTTTGTAAAAACAAAACTAACAAACAACCATTTTTAATTATGAAAATTTTAGCAACTCTTTTGATGGCAATTTTCGCCATTTCGTGTACAAGCAAGGCGGACAAAATCGCATTGCTCGACAAATCGAACTTCGAAACAACCGTTGATGGCAAGGAGGTATCACTCTACACTCTTCGTGGTGGCGACCTCGTAATGCAGGTTACCAACTATGGCGCTCGTGTCGTATCACTTTGGGCTCCTGACCGTGATGGCAACTACGCCGATGTGGAGATTGGCTACGAGAACATCTATCGTTACATCAACAACACCGGCGAGCGCTTCCTCGGTGCAGTTGTAGGTCCTGTTGCAAACCGTATTGCAAACGGTAAGTTTGTACTCGACGGCAAGACCTACACCCTTCCGCAAAACAACAACGGACAGACATTGCACGGAGGTCTTCTCGGCGTTGACTGCATCGTTTGGGATGTTAAGTCGTGCAGCGAGAACGAAATCGTATTCGTTACCACCCTTCCTGACGGGCAGGATGGCTTCCCTGCAAATCGTACAATCGAGATGACATATCGTTTGACCAAGGATAATGAATTTACCGTTCTCTATGCGGCTACAACAGATGCAAAGACCGTATTTAACATCTCGCACCACTCGTTCTTCAACCTCGAAGGCGATGGCGAGGGTACAATTCTCGACCACATCTTGACTATCAACAGCAAGGCTATCACCCCTGTAAACGAGTTCCTTATCCCTACCGGTGAGCTTATGTGTGTAAAGGATACTCCGTTCGACTTCAACACTCCACACGCTATTGGCGAGCGTGTAAACGAGGAGCACGAGCAGCTCAAAATGGGTGCCGGCTATGATCACAACTGGGTTATCGACCGTGAGGATGACGGCACTATTCAGAAGGTTGCAGATGTTTACTCGCCAAAGAGTGGCCGTGGTATGGAGGTTTACACCGATCAGATTGCTTTGCAGTTCTATTGCGGTAACTTCTTCGATGGTTCGTACAACAACAAATTTGGCAAGCCAATTGCATATCGTGGTGCTATCGCACTCGAAACACAGCGTTATCCTGATGCGCCAAATCAACCATCGTTCCCAAGCGTAGAACTCAACCCGGGAGAGACCTATACTCACACTTGCACATATAAGTTCTATACTAAATAATTAAGGTATAATGACACCTACTGCACACATTGGAGCAAAGCACGGAGAGATTGCCGAGCGAGTAATTATGGCGGGCGATCCGTTGCGTGCAAAGTTTATGGCAGAGCGCTATCTCGAAAACCCTCGTTTGGTAAATGAGGTGCGTGGAATGTACTGTTACACCGGCACTTACAAGGGTAAGGAGGTTTCGGTGATGGGACACGGAATGGGTATTTCGTCTATCAGTATCTACACCTTCGAGTTATACAATTTCTACGGCGTGAAGCGCATTATACGCACAGGCTCGTGCGGTGCTTATCAGCCGGATTTGCATATCGGCGACATCATTATCGCACAGGGCGCTTGCGACAATTCGAATTATGCGGCACAATACAACCTTCCTGGCACTTATGCGCCAATTGCGACATTCGAATTGTTGAGCGCTGCGGTCGATAAGGCGAAGGCTATGGGCGTTAAATATGCCGTTGGAAATATCCTCGCATCGGAGATTTTCTACAACGACAACCCCGAGGCGTGGAAGCAGTGGCAGAAGATGGGCGTTTTGGCCGTCGAGATGGAGGCTTCGGCTCTCTATATGAATGCGGCTCGCAGTGGCAATGAGGCGCTCTGCATATGCACTGTTTCGGACTCGCTCGTAACACACGAGGAGACCACAGCCGAGCAGCGAGAAAAGACCTTTACCGATATGATGGAAATTGCGTTTGATATTATCTAAACGATTTATCCTCAAATCATTACATCGCCACACACAGTGGCATACAAACAGTAAACGGAGCATCAACTGCTCCGTTTTTTTTTGCTACACCGTCAAAGAAAAATGAGATAGTGGCAAGGCAAACGAAAACTGACGCACGAAGCAAGTGCAGAGGGCAAATTTATTTGCACTATACCTTGCAAGAAGGAAGAAAACAAAGTTAAGCCGAGTGCGCAGCATAGTAAACCTATGTGAGCAACTCGGCTATTGAAGTTTAACGCAGCTCTCGCTGCTTAAAAACATTTTTACTTTTGGCGGAAGTATATTTGAATAGGCACTCCCGAAAAATCCCAATGCTCACGCAAATGGTTCTCCAAGAAGCGACGATAGTTCTCACGAATATACTGCGGCAGGTTGCAGAAGAATACAAACTGCGGAGTAGGTGTCGGGAGCTGCATCGCATACTTGATACGGATATACTTACCCTTGGTTGATGGTGGCGGAGTCTCCTCGATAATCGGCAACATATAGTCGTTGAACTCCGATGTAGGGATGCGGCGAGAGCGTGATTCGTAAACACGGATTGCGGTCTGCAACACATCGAGAATACGCTGCTTATTCAACGCTGATGTAAAGATGATTGGAATATCGTTAAACGGTGCAAGACGCTTTTCGAGTGCCTCTTTCCACTCCTTCATTGTATTATTGCTCTTCTCGATAAGGTCCCACTTATTTACCACGATAACGCAGCCCTTGCGGTTACGAACGATAAGGTTGTGGATATTCAAATCCTGCGACTCCAAGCCCTGCTGTGCGTCGAGCATAAGGATACAGACATCCGACGCCTCGATAGCACGAATAGAACGCATTACAGAGTAGAACTCCAAATCCTCCATTGTCTTACCCTTCTTACGCATACCTGCGGTATCGACAAGGTAGAAGTCCATACTGTACTTATTGTAACGGGTATGGATAGAGTCTCGGGTTGTACCTGCAATGTTGGTTACGATATTGCGATCACGACCGAGCAATGCGTTAGTCATAGAGGACTTACCAACATTCGGACGGCCTACGATAGTGATGCGTGGAAGATCATCCAATTCCTCTGCCTCGCAATCCTCTGGGAGATGTTTCAAAATCTCATCCATCAAATCGCCAGTTCCGCTACCCGACATCGACGAGATGCAGAACGGATCGCCAAGACCAAGCGAATAGAAGTCGTTTGACGAGTAGATCAAATCGTAGTTATCGACCTTATTACAAACGAGGATTGTGCGCTTCTTTGCACGACGCAACACCTCGGCCATCATCATATCCAAATCGGTAACACCTGTGCCTACCTCCACCATAAAGAGGATGACATCAGCCTCCTCGATGGCGAGCATCACCTGCTTGCGAATCTCATCCTCGAAAATATCGTCGCTATTAACCGAGTAACCTCCGGTATCGATAATCGAGAACTCACGACCACACCAATCGGTCTTACCATAGTGGCGATCACGGGTTGTACCTGCGGTCGAATCTACAATCGCCTGACGATTACCCACCAAGCGGTTGAAGAGTGTACTTTTGCCCACATTCGGGCGTCCTACTATTGCTACTAAACTCATAATTCGCTATTTTACGGCTGCAAAGGTACAAATTTTTAGCTATAAAACATCATCTGCAAGATGATATTTTTGCACCGGCTAAAAAATGATGTACAACAGAGAGCCTACGCTGATAATTATCCAAAGGAGCACTCCCTGTATCATAGGTCTGATGCCGACCGCTTTGAGAGTCTCCTTCGAGAGTGATGCTCCGATAAAGAACATTGTAATAGTCAGCAACTTACGAGCAACTCCCGAAACGAATTTTCCAACCTCCGGAACGGTGTGGAGGAGATAGGTATTAGCCACAACGGCAAGCACAAAGCAGAGGATAAACCAAGGTATCGAAATTTTCTTGTTATCACTTCTGAATATGAGCGAAGTAACGAGAGTGAGCGGAATAATCCACAATGCACGGGTGAGTTTTATGGTTGTGGCCACTTTGAGAGCCTCCTCGCCATACGCCGCACCTGCACCCACGACCGAACTTGTATCGTGAATGGCGATAGCAGCCCAAGTACCAAACTCCTGCTGTGTCAGGCCGAGCCAGCGGCCGAGTATCGGGAAGATGAAAAGAGCAATGGCATTCAAGACAAAAACCGTTGCCAAAGCCAACGACATATCGCTATCTTTCGCCTTAATCACAGGACCTACGGCAGCGATGGCACTACCTCCGCAGATAGCTGTACCCGAACTGATGAGATAGGCGGTTGTTTTATTGACTTTCAGTAACTTATAGCCAATAAACATACCCAAAATCATTGTACCTGCAACCGAGATAATCGTAAAGGTCATACCCTCCTTACCCGAAGCCAGAGCCTCGTGCAAATTCATACCGAAGCCGAGTCCGACAACGGCATACTGCAACAACTTTTTAGAGGCCGTTTTGTTGAATTTAGGATAGGCCTGACCACACAACAGTGCATAGGCAAGTCCGAGAAACAAAACCACGGGCGGAGTAACATACGAAGTGATAAATTTCACTGCCGGAATATAATCCAGCAAAAGGGCTGCGGCTATAAGGCTCAATAAGCCCACATAGATAGCCTTGTTGTATCTGTGTAACATAATCACAAAAGATTTTAAGTAGAACAAAAGTAGTACAATTTGGGCAAATTAGCAAATTTGTCGCATCGATATTTTATATGCGATTTTTTCGACATTTTACCAACAAAAGTCGGCAATTTCAAAAATAATTACTATTTTTGGGAGTTGATATTTTCGGAATAAGAGAGAACAAAGGATTGATATATGAAATATAGCGCATTAAAGGGGTGTTTGATTGTTTTGTTTTCGGCAATGTCGATGATGGCATTGGCGCAGGATATTGCGCCAACCAATTCAACTTCGACACAGCCGCAATCGCCGTCGCAGCCGAAGAAATACTATATAAAGAGTAGCACTTCGAAGGTATCTTCCGAATTCGGCTTGGGAGTGGGTGCTCGATACAACTTCTTCGAACTTGTACCCGTAAGTGCCAACTTCGGCCCAAAGGTTACGATGAATTTGTCATACGGCGCAGCATTGCAGTTCAGGCTCAACCTCGGCACAACATTTGGTATTCAACCAGAGATTGTCTATGCCTACTCGACTTTGAAGTTCAAGGGTGGCGACCTAAAATCAACAATCAAGGCGAAGTCAAATCTGGTGCAGATTCCGCTGTTGCTCTCGTTCCGTATTGCTATGGTGCGTTTGAACTTCGGCCCTGTACTCACCGTTATGGATAATCCGACCTACTCGCTGGCCAACAGCGAAGATAATTCGATACAGCAGATGCCTCTCGGTAAGATATTCCCTACCGTAACTTACACCGCAGGTATAAGCGTAAAGTTGCCGAAGAATACCATTATCGATGTGCGCTATGCCGACCAATTTAAGGATATAGAGAGCGTAAACGAGTTTTATTGGACACTCAACCGTTCCGAGCAGGCCGAGCCGCTTAAATTCCGCACCCGCAGCCGAAATATACAGGTGAGATTCGGACTGGTGTTCTAAAAAACGATTTTCATAACGATTCTAAAAATATCTCGCCATTAGTTAAAATCGGAGGCGATGAAGTTTTTTGATATAAGAAGAGTTTATCTAAGAATGACAGAAGTAACAGGTAAGGAGATATTTATCGAGGGTGTCGATACCCGTGAGTTGTATGGAGCAAAAGAGTGCTTTCTGCAACAGATTGTTGCCATGCACCCCAAATTGAAGATTGTAGCACGAGGCTCTGCATTGAAGGTGCTTGGTGCAAAGAGCGATGTGGAGCGATTTGAGCGACAGATGGAGGGATTGATAGCCTACTACGACCGCTATGGGCACATCTCGAAAGAGGTGGTGGAACAATCGTTCTCGGTGGGTTTTGCCGAGGCAGCAGAGCAGGCGCACAAGAGCGATAAGGAGGTTATTGTCTATGGCAATAACGGCGTAATTGTGAAGGCTCGCACCGACAATCAGCGCAAGTTGGTAGATTTGTACGACCACAACGATTTGATATTCGCCACTGGACCTGCGGGCTCGGGTAAGACCTATACGGCTATCGCCTTGGCGGTGCGTGCTTTGCGAGATAAGCAGGTGCGCCGAGTGATTTTGACTCGTCCTGCGGTGGAGGCGGGCGAGAAGTTGGGCTTCCTGCCGGGCGACTTGAAGGATAAGCTCGACCCATACTTGCAGCCTTTGTACGATGCGCTCAACGATATGATTCCGCCTGCAAAGTTGCAGAAGTTTATGGAGGATGGTACGGTGCAGATTGCTCCGCTCGCCTATATGCGTGGTCGCACTCTGGACAACGCCTTCGTAATTCTCGACGAAGCGCAGAACACCACCCTATCGCAAATTAAGATGTTCCTAACCCGTATGGGCCGTAACGCCAAGTTTATCGTTACGGGTGATGTTACGCAGGTTGACTTGCCACACAAGAGCGACAGCGGACTTGTGCGTGCAATGAATACGGTAAAGGGTATCAAAGGCATCGGTTTTGTAGAGTTTAACAAGGGCGACATCGTGCGCCACGAGTTAGTTAAGCATATTGTCGAGGCGTTCGACAAAACAGATAACGAAAAACGGAAAGCAGAAAACTAGAAATCATTCCAAATAGATAAAATCGGAGGCGATGAGGCTATTTTTGTACATTACGCAGTGGCGAAAAGCGCAGCATAGTAGGCCTATGTGAGCATTTACGCCGCAAGTAAGGTGCAAAAAGAGTCCATCGGAACGATTTACTGCAATTGAAACTATAACTTAAATATAAACTTATGAACTACAATTTGGAACAACTTAAACCTGAATTGGTTTGGAAGCACTTTAAGGCAATTTGTCAAATTCCGCACCCATCGCACCACGAGGAGAAGATTCGTGAGTATGTGGTAGCATTTGCGAAGAAGCACAACCTCGAATACTCGGTAGATGAGGCTTGCAATGTATATATCGCAAAACCTGCAACACCGGGTTACGAGGGTCGCAAGGGCATCGTTTTGCAGGCACACCTCGATATGGTTCCGCAGAAGAATAACGATAAGGTTTTCGATTTCGAGAATGACCCTATCGAGGCCTATATCGACGGCGAGTGGGTAACTGCAAATGGCACTACACTCGGTGCCGATAACGGTATCGGTGCTGCGTGCATCCTCGCAGTATTGGAGGATAACACCTTGGAGCACGGCGCCATCGAGGGTTTGTTCACCGCAACCGAAGAGACAGGTATGGATGGCGCTTTCGGCTTGAAGGGCGGACTTTTAAAGGGCGATATCCTCTTAAATCTCGACTCGGAGACCGAGGGCGAATTGTATGTTGGTTGTGCAGGAGGTACTGACGCAAACATCACTCTCCCATACTCGGCAGAGGTTGCACCAAAGGGTTGGAGTGCCGTAAAACTCGAAGTTAAGGGTTTAAAGGGTGGCCACTCGGGTATTCAGATTGGCTTCCAGCGTGGAAATGCCAACCGTTTATTATGTCGCTTATTGCTCCATACCGAGCAGGAGTGGTTGCTCTCTTCGGTTGATGGCGGTGGCTTACGCAATGCTATACCTCGTGAGGCTCAGGCGGTAGTTCTCGTTAAGGATGTAGAGGCATTCAAGGCGGAGGCTGCGGCATACGAGAAGACCTTGCAGGCAGAGTTCGAGAATATCGAGGATTCGATTGCAGTACTCGTTGAGGAGGTTGCCTACCCTACCGAGATCATCCCTGCGGAGGTGGCTGTAAATCTCGTAAAGGCTGTTGTGGGCGCTCCAAACGGTGTAGTAAAGATGTCGGTCGAGATGGAGGGTTTGGTACAGACCTCGACAAACCTCGCCCGTGTGGTATCGAATGGCAAGGAGGTTAAAATTCAGTGTCTGTTGCGTTCGTCGGTATCGAGCGAGAAGGTTGCTTTGGCAGAGGCTATCAAGGGAGTATTCGAAATGGCAGGTGCAGAGGTCGAATTGTCGGGCTCATACGACGGTTGGAAGCCAAATATGGAGTCGCCAATCTTGAAGGCTATGTTGGCATCGTACGAGGCATTATACGGCAAGAAACCTGCTGTAACCGCTATCCACGCAGGTTTGGAGTGCGGTATCATCGGTGGTGTATATCCTAATCTCGATATGATTTCGTTTGGCCCTACAATCTGCTACCCGCACTCGCCTGACGAGAAGGTGGAGATTGCTTCGGTGGCGAAGTTCTACGAGTTCTTGCTCCACACGCTCAAAAACGCTCCCACAAAGTAGAAAGGTATGACTAACCGTTGGTTTGTAATAGTAAACCCGATTTCGGGAGGAGGTAAGGGATTGGCGGACTTTCCAAAAATCTCGCACCTCCTGCGTGAAAACGGCATCGAGCACGACCCTGCATTTACCGAACACCGCTACCACGCCACAGAGTTGGCTGTTGAGGCCGTAAACCGTGGCTATCGCAAAATTATCGCAATAGGTGGCGACGGCACTCTGAATGAGGCTGTTAACGGACTATTCATCCAAAAGCAGTGCGAGCCGAAGGATATACTTCTGGCCGTTATCGCCGTAGGTACGGGTAACGACTGGGTGCGAACATTCGGCATCCCTCGCAACTACTCGGCTGTAATTCGAGCAATCAAGGAGGGATACTCCTACCTACAAGATGTAGGTAAGGTTACCTACACCGAGTCGAACTACGAGCAATCACGCTATATGGTAAATGTTGCAGGATTGGGTTTTGATGCTTATGTCATCAAAATTTTCAACCACCTCAAATTAAAGGGATACAAAGGTAAGTGGCTCTATCTGTATAGCCTTCTCAAAGGCTACTTCTCGGCCAAGCCTGCCGGCGCAACCATCGAGGTGGATGGAAAGGTTATCTACAACAAGTTGCTCTTCTCGTTGGCGGTAGGTATCTGCCGTTACAATGGCGGAGGTATTCAACAGTTGCCATTGGCGGTAGCAAACGACGGATTGCTCGACCTGACAATTATCCGCCCTGTACATTGGTGGCACGTTATATTCCGTGCAAGAAGGTTATTCAATGGTAAGATATACTCTATCGGGCACGTGCAACACGCCAAGGGTAAGTGCGTGAAAATCACCGCTGCGCCAAATATCCCGCTCGAAACAGATGGTGAGTTGCAGGGCGAAACACCTGTAACAATATCGGTTGTGCCACAAGCCATAAAGGTAGTGGTAACAGAGGAGTCATTACAACAAAACTGTCACAAATAGTATGAAAAGAGTCTCTTTATGCCTATTGGCATTGACAATATTTGCAAGTTGCGCAGAGAGATTCCCTCAACAGATTGGAACTCTGCGCCAGAAAACCCTCTCGGAGGTACAAAACGACCTCGCCATTGGTTGCGAAACGCTCGATAGAGATTACGCCGATTATCAAAAATATAAGGAGTATCTCGAGCCTCTTGGAATGCGCTATATCCGTTTGCAGGCAGGATGGGCAAAGACTGAAAAGGCGAAGGGTGTCTACGACTTTGCTTGGCTCGACACGATTATCAACGACGCTGTATCTCGAGGATTGGAGCCTTGGGTTGAACTCTCGTATGGCAACCCCATCTACCCAGGTGGTGGAACTATCTTCTTAAATGGCGGTTGGCCGACATCGAAAGTCGCCATAGATGCCTGGTTGTGCTGGACAAAGGCTTCCGTAGAGCGATACAAAGGCAAGGTGCATCAGTGGGAGATTTGGAACGAGCCGGACAACACCGTGCGTTACAACAACGCCGATCCAAAGAGCATTGTCGATTTGACAATCGCTACGGCACGAGTGATAAAATCGGTAGACCCCGATGCAAAGATTGCTGCATTTGGTTTGGCAGTACCTCGCTACGAAGTCTATGCGGAAGCTATTATCTCCGACTTGGCAGCGAAGTTGAAGGCGAACAACGAGGAGCATCTGATTGATTGGATAACATATCACGGATACCACTATGTGCCAGAGGACACCTACTTTATTGATGGCGTTGCACTGCGTAATGTAATCGAGCGTTGCGACCTCGACATTGCGATATGGCAGGGCGAGAGTGGCGCTCCTTCCGCCGGTTATATGGGTGGTGCATTGGCAGAGTACTCTTGGACCGAGCAGACACAGGCAAAGTGGGACATCCGCAAAATGATGAACGACCACGGAAATGGCGTGCGTACCAGCATCTTTTCGATTGCCGATATGAATTACGGAACAAAGGATGAGATAAAGATTAAAAACCTGAAAGGCATTCTCGCAACCCGAGCGAGCAACAAAGTATCGAGACCAAAGATTGCATACCACGCAATTCGTAATTTTGTCTCGGTATTTGATAATCTCGATAAGGTATGCGACAAGTCGGGCATCGAGGTGTCGGCTCCAATCTACAACGCCAACTCCAAACCGTTATACTATCTATTCGAGGACAACGAAACCGCCTTACAGTCGCTTGTTGTATGGCGAGGAGGTGAAGTGCCGATCTACTGCGAATGCGAGAATTGTGCCGAGATTGTTATCGAGAATTTCAACTGCAACGAGCCTGTATGCGTTGACATCCTTACTGGCGTAGTCTACGAATTACCGCACCGCAAACTCGGCAAGAATTTCAAATTCAAGAACACCCCTTACTACGACTCGCCGATAGTCATCTGCGACGGGTCGCTCATAGGAGTGGAGATGAGAGCGGAAAGATAAGAGATGCAGAATATACTCTGTCGGCCATGTACAGCACGCCAAGGGTAAGTGCGTAAAAATAACCTCGGCTCCGAATATGCCACTCGAAACAGATGGAGAGTTGCAAGGTGGTACACCAGTAACTATCAGCGTATTACCACAAGCTATACGCATCGTTGTAACCAAGGATTTCGAGTAGAAGAGCAGTTGGCACGAAGGTTGCGCATTCATCGTGTGGTTTAACTTAATAAAATTTACACGATGAAAAAGTTTCTACTTTCGGTTGCCATTGTGGCACTAATTTTTGGAGGAATGTTCGCTTGCGGTGAGCAGGCGAAGTGGAATCGAGAGGAGCGTCAGGCGATGCGCAATCTTCTGCGTGATTATCGCAAGATGGTATATCTCAACAATTTGAGCGAGGCAGAGTATATGCTATTTACCGATAGCGTATTGGCCTCTATCGAAGAGGCATACCCTGCCTATACCACATTTATCGAGATGCCGGGAATGAACGATACGGTGCAGGTCTATGTGGTTACAACTATTGTGGAGCAGTTGGCTGCTGATGCTTCGAATATGCGCCACCTCTACCCTTATCGTGATCTCGTGGCTGCGAATATCCTGCCTGATGGTTTGAGTCGCACTCAGCAGAACGCCTTCTATCAGTGTTTTGCGAATGCGGTGGATAACACCTACTCGAATGCCGAGCAGTTGGTAAATGCAATTGTTGCCGACACGGTGCAGACCTCGCAGATTGCACAGATGCAGGCAACTTGCGCAAACGAGTTATTTGGCTGGACAATCGAAATAATAGAGGTAGGCAATTAGCCTACCTCTTATAATATCTGCCTTAACCTAAAAGTTTGTTACCGCTCGATACTGCCCATTGCAGTGTTCGTAACAGAAGAGTTGTTTGCCGTTTGTAAGCATCATATACCTCGCTCCTACAATAGCATTGTAGCGCATTGCCTGCATAGCAACTTCGTTATCTATAACCACTTCGGGCGCTTTACACTCGACCAAGAGATAAGGCTTGGCGCTCTCATCAATCACCACAATATCGGCACGCTGATGCTGTCCATTCACATTTACGGGGTACTCCTGCGAAATACGAAGTTCGGGAATGCCCTTATGCGACACGAGCCACGCAATAGTGTGACGGCGTACCCACTCCTCGGGAGTGAGCACCAACCACTTACGACGCAGCGAATCCCAGATATACTTCTCGCCATCAGCCTCCTTCATTCGGGGCGAAATAGTAGGAAATATCAGTTTTGCAGTGTTGGGCATAGTGTTTTATCGAAATAAATTGTACCTTTGTCGCAAAGATACAAAAAATTTATGAAGAGAGTTCTATTTTTCGCAACCATATTACTTGCAACAATCGGCAATCTTTGTGCGCAAGAGGAGTTTAACCTCTCGGCACGCAAGGTTGAGCCTGCTCGACCACGCCTTATACCACATCATCGTATGGCTGATGCGGTAAAGGGCGAGGCTTCGCTCTCTCGCTTTGTGGCGGTATGCGAAGAGCCTACCCGCAACGACAGCGGTTCTACGGCAACCATCACAACACACTTTGCCCTGCCTGTAACTTGGCTCAACCGCCAAGTAATACTTCGTGTAGGTTACGCATCGGCGGCGTATATGGTAAGTGTAAATGGTCGTGAGATGGGTTTTGCGCCAACAGGTGTTATGGGCGCAGAGTTCAACATCACAAAGGCGACAATCGAAGGTCGTAACGAGGTAGTTATCTCGCTCGACAAGTCGTTGCTTGCAAATAAGTTGTACGAGCCGAAGGAGTTGAAGGTCGAGGGCATCGAGGTATTCTCGCAACCTACAATTCGTATGCGTGATATTGTAGCAGAGGTTCGTTTGAACGAAAACGGCGAGGGTATTGCCGAGTTTGCCATACCGGTAAAGTGTGACGCATTGAACCGCAAGGAGGCTCGTGTCCACTACGCTTTGCGTCTGAACGACACGATTGTGGTGACAGAGGGTTATCGTGAGGTGGAACTCGATATGCGTCGTGAGGATACTCTCCGCTTTGCCTGCGTAGTGCCAACCAAGGCGTTGTGGAGCGCAAAGAGTCCTACGATGCTGCGCCTCGATTTGGAAAGCCGCATCGACAACCGCATCGCAGAGTGCGTGAGCCGTAAGGTAGGTTTGCGACAGATTGAGTTGCGCAAAAGCAAGCTCTATATCAACAACGAGTTGATTGTGCCAAACCTCGTGGAGTGGAGCGCCATTAAAAGCCTTGACGAGGTGAAGAAATATGGCTACAACGGTATTATCATCACTCTCGACCGCAATACCGAGAAGGTTATCGAGGAGTGCGAGAAGCAGGGGCTATATGTCGTTGTGCGCACACCAATCGATACCACCCTTTTGGGTAACGACATCCGCCGAGGTGGAAATCCGAGCAACGACCCCGTATGGCACGAGAGTTATTTGTGGCGCAACAGCCACGCTCTCCACTCGACAAAGGGTTGCAGCGCAGTTATAGGCTACGAAATAGCCAAGGGTAAGACCTCGGGCTACAACATTTATGAGAGTTATCTGCTTTTGAAATCACTCCTGCCAAACCACCTCGTTATCTGCGAGGGAGCCAAGGGCGAATGGGCTACCGATAAATAAAACAGTAAAGAGGTTGTCTTGAGGGCAACCTCTTTATTATTTAGGTAAATGGTTATTACTTAAATCTTCTGAACGGCAACTTCATAACACCAAAGAAGGCCTCGCCAAAGATACTCGACGACATCTTCGATGTTCCGAGTTCTCGGTCGGTAAAGACAATCGACTCCTCACGAAGGCGGAATCCGTGTTTCCAAGCGGTATATTTCATCTCAATCTGGAAGCCGTAACCAATCATTCTTACATCATCGAGATTTATGCGTTCCAAAACCTCACGGCGATACCCCACAAAGCCTGCGGTAGAGTCGGCAACCGGCATACCTGTAACAATACGGACATAGAGCGATGCTCCGTAGGAGATGAGTATGCGGGAGAGTGGCCAATTAACCACATTCATACCCTTAACATAGCGAGAGCCTACAACCACATCGGCATCGTTCTCCAAGCGTGTAGAGAGGCGAAGGAGGTCGTCAGGATTGTGTGAAAAGTCGCAATCCATCTCGAAAATCTGGTCATAGCCGTGTGCCAAAGCCCAACGAAAGCCTGCGATATATGCTGTACCCAAGCCGAGTTTGCCACTGCGTTCCACAAGATTTACACGAGTGCCATACTCTGCCATCTTTGTACGAATAATATCGGCTGTGCCATCGGGCGAGCCATCATCAACATAGAGAAGATCAAAATCGCCCGCAAGCGACATCACCTTATCTGTCATACGAGCCACATTCTCGCACTCATTGTAAGTTGGGATAATTACAACTTTTTTCATATTTATAGCCATTAGCCGTTCGACTTCTTTATTTTTGAAAATGTTCGCTGTCCGAACATATAACGCAACACCACCGAGCCATAGTATATAGGTGCTTCGTGTTTTACATTTTGGCGTATCGCCTTGCGCTCTGCCGAAAGACGCTTATGCCACCTCAAAAAGTCGTACCACGCCTGCCATACAGCCCTTGCACTCTCGGTCTTACCCTGCATAAGGTAACTCATCGCAGCAGCAATATCCAACGCCGGGCGTACTACTGCCACCAAGGCTCGTTGCCAAGGCGAAGCACAGCGGAATAACATTGCGAGGTTATTGCGATGGTTTAACATAGTCTTAAATGGCGAATCAGCCGAAAGTGTTGCACCGCCCAAGTGGTAGACCTTTGAGCGAGGCTCAACCACCACCCTACGACCCGAAAGCCATACACGCCAGCAGAGGTCAATCTCCTCCTGATGAGCAAAAAACTCTCTCGCAAGACCGCCCAACTCGGCATATACATCAGCTCTGCAACAGAATGCTGCACCACTACCCCACATCACATCGCACGCAGTGTCATACTGACCGTTATCCTCCTCCACGCAGTTTAGTATGCGACCTCGACAGAACGGATAGCCCAAAACATCGATAAAGCCTCCTGCTGCTCCTGCATACTCAAACTTTGAACGACACTTGTCGTCGAGAATTTTAGGTACGACGACCGCTACATCCTCATTCTCCTGCAACTGCTCGACAAGAGGTACAAGCCACCCTTCGGTCGGCTCTATATCGGAGTTTAGAAGCACAAAAGCATCGTAGCCCTGCAACTGCTTCAACGCACGATTATAGCCCTCGGCAAAGCCGTAATTTTTATCAAGTAGAACGAGCCCTACCGCAGGCATAACCTCCTTCAACCACGCCACCGAGCCATCCGTAGAGCCATTATCGACAACTACGATGTCGGCATCGGGCGTAGTGGCGACCACACTCGGCAGATAGCATTGCAAGTGTTGCAATCCGTTCCAATTGAGTATTACGACAGCTGTTTTCATCTACTGTTCCTTATAGTTATTGTAGAAGTTAGCACCCTCCTTCGGACGATTCTTCCAACGCTTGTGCGACCACATCCAATGTTCCGGTTTTGCCTCGATGGTACGCTCCAAACAACGCACATAGCGCTCGGTTATCTCGTGAGGAGCAACCTCCTCCTTACCATCATAAATCTGAGTGTAATTGTGGCGATAGCAACCTGCATCAATACGCTCTAACTCCAAATAGAATACCGGCAAGCCAAACTTCATAGCCAACAACTCTCCGCCATCGAAGAAGAGCGAGTCGTGGTTTAGGAAGTTATGCCAACAACACCCCTTTGTCGGAGGGCAGTTTTGGTCGGAGATAAGTCCTACAACGATATTCTTGCCGTTAATGCCGTTGCGATTGGCGATATAGTGGCGTATGAGTTGGTTGCTTGGCACAACATCCACCTCGTTATTATTACGCAAACGTTTGTAGAGTTTATCCATAATCGAACTCTTCAACGGGCGATATGCCACAATAAGGTGATGGGTTGGTGCTGCGAGATATAGATTTAGCGCAATCTCCCAAAAGCCGTAGTGCGAGGTCAAAACCACCACATTCTTACCCTCGATAACCTGATGAAAGTCCTCCGTAAGGTTAAACTCTGTGGCTTTGCGTCGTCTACGGTCATTCATCGCCGCCAACGAGAGTGTCCCGATAACCATCTCGGCCAAGTGGTCGTAGTAGCGACGACAGATGCCCTCAATCTCCTCCTCGCTCTTATCAGGGAACGACTCACGCAACTGGCGCATAATAACATCATAGCGGTAGTGCGCCACTTTGCGCATTACAAAGGCTACAAATGGCGAGAGTACGCCATAGCGAATGCAGTGCGGAAGTATCGACAAGAGCCAACACATCGACCACAGCAATGTTACCACCACATTCTCGTATATCTCTCTAATCTTCGTTTTCATCCTCCTCAACATTTGATTTTTTGGTCGAGCGACCTGCCACCACAATCACGAACTCGCCCTTTGGTGCGTGCTGACGGAAGTGCTCTGCCACCTCCGAGAGTGTTCCTCGAACGGTCTCCTCGAACTTCTTTGTAATCTCACGAGATACCGACACCTCTCGCTCCGAGCCAAGCACCTCGGCCAACTGCTCCAAGCACTTAACAACACGGAACGGCGACTCGTAGAATATCATCGAGCGCTCCTCGTTCACGAGAGCCTCAATGCGCTTTTTACGGCCCTTCTTCTGCGGCAAAAAGCCCTCGAAGCAGAATCTGTCACAAGGCAATCCGCTCTGTACCAATGCCGGAACAAAAGCCGTAGCACCCGGCAAGGTCTCGACCTCAATTCCTCGTTCTACGCAGGTGCGGACCAACAAAAATCCCGGATCCGAAATACCCGGAGTACCCGCATCCGACACCAACGCCACATCTCGGCCTGCATCTATGGCATCAGCTACGACCTGAACGGTGGCGTGCTCGTTGAATTTGTGATGCGAGCGCAGAGGTTTCTCAATACCGAGGTGTTTCATCAGCACCGAACTTGTGCGAGTATCCTCGGCAAGGATAAAATCAACCTCCTTCAAAATGCGTACCGCACGAAGTGTTATATCCTCCAAATTACCGATTGGGGTGGGTACAATATAGAGTTTTGCCATATATCTCTTATTCGTTAAATTTGCGCTGCAAGAGCGACATGATGGTCTTGGTTGCCTGCGACTGCGCACTCCAAGCATAATTCTCGGTGATATATATCACGCAATCATCAAACGAAGTCTGCTTGTCGAGATTAGCAATGGCGCTCTCATACATATCGCTATCGCCTCCGAACAACTCTCTAATAAGCATAAACTTATCGGCTACACCAATCGACTCACGCAACGAAGCTACGGGAGCGCTCTCCGCTACACCCTTTGGACAGGCGATAGTGTCTGCTACCGAGTGTTTCTCGGAGAAGAGGTCGCCAATAACCGGCTTTGCTGCCTCATCCTCATAGAGCGACAATATAGGACTACGCTTGGTTGGGGTTGGCTGTGGAGCAGGAGTCGCTGCAACAGCCGGCTCAACAGCAACAGGTTCTGCAATAGGCTCAACAGCAGGTTCCGCAACAGCAGGTTCCTCTACTGCCGGTAGTTCTACATTTTCTGTCTCCTCATCTTCCTCCTCGTTGTAGATAATCTCGAACTCTACCTCCGGCTCATTGCCAGCACACTCGGTAGCCACCTCCTCGTGCGACTCCTCGTTGTTTGTATCGGCAAACTTCACTGCCAAATAGAGTTCACGCAACTCGGCAAGTACAACATCTCGGTCGAGTTCCGACATAGAGCCTGAAAGTTCCGACTCCTCAACAATCTGCAACACTCGTTGCAATCTCTCCTTTATATTCATATTTATATATTGTATTCGTTTCTTCTATATGTTAGTAAGGTATATCTCGGTAGTTATACTTTCCGACTATAACGCCACTCTCCAACTCCACCAAGCCATAATCGGCACGCAGCATAGTCTTCATAGTCTTGGAGTCGATATTGTATAGCGAAACAGGTGCATCGGCAGGAAGATGTTCGGGCGTAAGGTATATTACCGTACCGCCATTCTGCTCGGCATAGCGCTCCACCGCTGCAAATCGCTCCTTTATTTTATCGGTTACCCGATCGAACTCCATCACACAAATCATATAGAGTCTGCCAGGCATCGAGAGAAGTTCCGCAGTCTTTTCGCCCTCCTGATTGCTGATATAGAACTCCAAAATCATAGGTTCTACGCCATCCTCATCGCTCTCCACACGGGTTTCTACCCACTCCCAACGCTTGTCGTTATGCCAAGCCTTGTCGTTAATCGAAAACTCTCGAACACGACCGGTACGGGTATTACGGTAGAGAAGCACCACCTCCTCGCAACTCTGTTTTGTGCGAGCCTTCTCCATCTCCTCGGCGATATTTGTACCAACCTTATATGGCAACAAATCCATAATCGGCAGGTGATAGTAACAATATGTACCGACACTCATCGCTGCCGTAAAGAAGAAGCACATAAGGAAAAACTCCAACTTGGAGAAGGCAAAGACTCTATCGGGGCGATAGCGATACCAGAAGCACAACGCCATAGGTAGCAAAACCAAGTTCTTGGCAAAAGACTGCCAAGGTGTCAGTTTCCACAACTCGCCAAAGCAGCCGCAATCCTCAACCGGAATAAATGTGGCACTAAGGAAGGTCAGAATGGTGAAGAAGGTCATCGACAGCACCGAGAATATCGATACCATACGAATACGCACCTTAAAGAGGAGCATACAACCCATCATCAACTCCGCACCGCACAACCATATCGAAAAGGCCGTTACCAACCACTCGGGCAGAGTGATATCGTAGGCCACAAGGTAGTTTTTGACCACCAAGATAGTACCCCAAGGATCTATCGCCTTGAAGAATCCCGACACCAGAAATGCCAAGGCAAACGACACTCTGCAAAAGTGTGAGAGGTAGCGATACCAGCGTCTGTTTCGTAGGTTATGAGCCATTTTCTTACTATCTATTCAAGAGTGGGGCTATCTGCTTCTCTATGCGAGAGAAAATCTCCTCGGGGAGTGCCATTGCACCCTCATCGTTGCTGCAATCAACCACTACAAGTTCGCTATCACGCTCCGACGACTCGATATAGACCTCTCGCACACGCTGTTGCAACGAGAGCGACTGCTCGTGGATGTCGGTTGCGCCATTGAGGTATGTTCTATCATCGCCCTCACGCTGCTCGGTCAAGCGCTTCTCGGTAAATGCAAACGGCACATCGAGGAACAACGATACATCGGGGCGAGGAATTTTATTCACCTCGTATTCGAGGTGCAAAATCCAATCATTCAAGCGCAAGCGTGCCTCCTTATCGGCAATCTTTGCGCACTGGTATCCGATATTCGAGTAGACATAGCGGTCCACAATGACCACCTTGCCCTCCTCCTGCCATTTACGAATTTGTGGTGCCATATCGGCACGGTCGCCGGCATAGAGCAGAGCCACGATATATGGATCCACCTGATCCACACCGCCCAACTCTCCACGCAAGAAGCGAGCAATCAACTCGCCATATATAGGAGCATCGAAGCGGGGAAAGTGAACATACTCACTCTCGATACCTCGCTCGGCAAACATCTCACGCAACTTCTTAATTTGGGTTGACTTGCCTGCTCCGTCAAGTCCTTCAAGTACTATAAACATAGTTTCTTCTATTTTAACATTGTAACCGCCCTGCGTACACCTTTTACGAGAGCGTCAATATCCTCTTTATCGTTATAGAGGGCGATTGAAGCACGGACTACACCATTTGTGCCGAAGCGAGCCATTGTAGGCTCGGCGCAATGGTGGCCGGTGCGAACTGCAACACCCATCTTATCCAAAATCATTCCTATATCGTAGTGGTCGCAACCCTCAACATTAAACGATATTATCGGCGCTTTATCCGCCGTTATGCCGTAGATATGCAACCCCTCAATCTGCAACAACTGCTCGGTGGCATAGTCGAGCAACGCCTTCTCGTGCTGTTCGACCTCCTCCTTCGGAAGCGACTGTAAAAACTTTATCGCCTCGGCCAAGCCGACTGCACCGATAAAGTTCGATGTTCCCGCCTCGAATTTGAGTGGTACGGGAGCATAGGTGGTCTTTGCGAACGACACCTTATCTACCATATCGCCACCACCCATATATGGAGGCATCTCGTCGAGCAACTCTCGCTTGCCATACAATACGCCAATGCCCGTAGGGCCGTAGAGTTTATGTCCTGAGAAGGCATAGAAGTCGCAATCCAACGCAACCACATCCACCCCACCGTGAACAACGCCCTGACAACCATCAACAACCGCCACAGCACCCACCGAATGAGCCTTGGCGATAATGCGTGCCAGGTCGGGTTTTGTACCGAGGGTATTTGACGCCTGTGTCACGGCTACAACCTTCGTGCGCTCATCAATAAGGGTGTCGAGTGCATCGAGTTCCAACGAGCCGTCATCCGCCACAGGAATAACTCGCAACTCCGCACCCTTGCGCTCCACAGCCAACTGCCACGGCACGATATTGGAGTGGTGCTCGATATGGCTGACAACGATATTGTCGCCCTCTTTTAAGTGCTTCTCGCACCACGACGAAGCCACCAAGTTGAGCGACATCGTAGCACCGGAGGTAAAGACAATCTCCTCACGGTGCGCTGCACCGATAAATGAGCGTACCACCTCACGAGCCTCCTCATAACGCACGGTCATCTCCTCGGAGAGGAGGTGCACGCCACGATGGATATTGGCGTTATCGTTTAGGAGCAACTCCTCCATCTTCTCCACCACGCACAACGGCTTCTGTGCCGTAGCACCGCTATCGAGGTAGGTCAATCGCTTGCCATAGACCTCTCGTGAGAGTATCGGAAACTCCTTGCGTATCTTCTCTACATCAAACATTTCGTTACTCGTTTAGTTTTGCTTGTACTGCCTCGTTGAGCATATCCTGTAACACCTCAACCTCGCACTTTGCCACTACATCCTCCACAAAGCCCTCCAATAAGAGTCTTTCAGCCGACTCCTGCGAGATACCTCGCTGGCGCATATAGTAGATTGCCTGCTCGTCGAGTTGTCCTACGGTTGAGCCGTGCGAACACTTTACATCATCGGCATAAATCTCCAACTGCGGCTCCGACACGATATGACCGCCACCCAACTCTATATTGCGATTGGTCTGCTGCGCATCGGTGCGCTGTGCATCCTGTGCCACATAGACCAAACCCTTAAATTCGCCTGTTGCCTTGCCCGAAGCGACACCCTTAATGATAGATGCGCTCTTGCAGTCTGCCACAAGATGGCGTGTTACGAGCGACAAGACCGAGTGGTCGAAGCCAGAAGCCACATAGGCTGCGTTCATCTTAAACTCCGAGTGCGAGCCCTGCAACAAAGTTTCGTACGAAGTGTGAGCACCGCTCAACATAACGGTAGTAACTCTGCACTCGCTACCCTCGCCCTGCTCGATGCGGACATCCACATACTTCTGCGAGGCGTAGACCTCGGTAAGCGAAACTACGGCGTGAGGAGCAAGTCGAAGAGTGAGGGCACACTCCTTGGCATTGTCGTGCCACACCACAAGCGACATAGGTTGCGAAGCGCAAACCTCAATATCGCACTTGTGCGGATTCTCGACAACGAGAGGCAACGCAAGCGAAGTCGCATCATCGATACGACCACCCTTGAATGGTTGCAACAGCCCCTCTGCTATCAGTTTTTTGATATTCATCGTTACTCCTTATAGTTGTTAATAAGCCAGTCGTAGCCCTCCTTTTCGAGTTTGAGAGCCAACGATTTGTCGCCTGAATAGATGATTTTGCCCTTATACAAGACATGCACAAAGTCAGGCACGATATAGTCCAACAGACGCTGGTAGTGAGTAATCACTACGGTTGCGTTCTGCGGAGTGTGCAACTTTGTTACACCCGTAGCCACGATACGCAAAGCATCAATATCCAAGCCCGAGTCGGTCTCATCGAGGATAGCCAACTTCGGATCGAGCATCGCCATCTGGAAAATCTCGTTCTTCTTCTTTTCGCCACCCGAGAAACCCTCGTTTACGGCACGGGAGGTCATCTTGGCATCCAGCTCCACGACCTTCGCCTTCTCTCGCATCATCTTCAAGAACTCGGCTGCGGTCAATGGCTCCTCGCCACGAGATTTGCGCTGCTCGTTTACGGCAATCTTCATAAAGTTTGCCATCGTAACACCAGGAATCTCTACCGGATACTGAAAACCGAGGAACAAGCCCTTGCGTGCACGCTCCTCAATAGACATATCGAGCAGGCTCTCGCCCTCGAATGAGAGTTCATCTGCCTCAACCTCAAACTTGTTGTGTCCTGCAATTACCGATGCAAGGGTACTCTTACCCGAGCCGTTAGGGCCCATTATGGCGTGTACCTCGCCAGCCTTAACCTCGAAGTCTATACCTCGAAGAATCTCTTTACCATCAACCGATGCGTGAAGATTTTTAATTTTTAACATATATTGTTTTCTTTTGTTTTACTCTTTATTTATTTTCCTAAAACCGGAGGTGATTGAGGAAATTTTGTGCGTTACTAGGCGACAAATGCGGAGCATACTTAAAGCGTATGTGAGCAATTTGGCGACCGACGCAAGGTGCAAAATTTACCAATCAGAACGATTTTATCCTACTGAGCCTTCGAGGCTAATTGAAAGCAACTTCTGCGCTTCAACCGCAAACTCCATCGGCAACTTCGCCAACACCTCACGAGCATAACCGCCGACAATCATACCTACGGCATCCTCGGTTGAGAGGCCTCGCTGATTGCAGTAGAAGAGTTGATCCTCCGAAATCTTCGATGTGGTAGCCTCGTGTTCGAGTTGAGCCGATGAGTTTCGACAATCGACCGTCGGGAAGGTATGCGCTCCGCACTTATCGCCAATCAAAAGCGAGTCGCACTGCGAGTAGTTGCGGGCATTTTCAGCCTTCGGCATAACCTTCACAAGACCACGATAGGCGTTCTGCGACTGGCCTGCCGAGATACCCTTCGACACGATACGACTGCGGGTGTTGCGACCGATGTGAATCATCTTCGTACCCGTATCGGCCTGCTGGAAGTTGTTGGTCATAGCCACCGAGTAGAACTCGCCGACCGAGTTATCGCCCATCAACACACAACTTGGATACTTCCAAGTGATTGCCGAACCCGTCTCGACCTGTGTCCAAAAGAGATGTGCGTTTGCGTAGCAGATACCTCGTTTAGTTACGAAATTGTAGATTCCGCCCTTGCCCTCTTTGTCGCCCGGATACCAATTCTGTACGGTCGAATACTTAACCTCGGCATCACGCTCAACAACAATCTCCACAACTGCGGCGTGGAGTTGATTTTCATCACGCTGTGGTGCGGTACAACCCTCCAAGTAACTCACATACGAGCCCTCGTCAGCCACAATCAGAGTGCGCTCGAACTGTCCCGTACCCTGAGCATTAATGCGGAAGTAAGTGGAGAGTTCCACAGGGCATCGTACGCCCTTTGGAATATAGCAGAACGAACCATCCGAAAAGACCGCCGTATTCAATGCTGCATAGAAATTATCGGCATACGGCACTACCGAGCCGAGGTACTTACGCACCAACTCGGGATAATCACGCACCGCCTCCGAGATTGGGCAGAAGATAATACCTTTCTCGGCCAACTCCTTTTGGAAAGTGGTCTTTACCGACACCGAGTCCAACACTGCATCTACCGCCACACCTGCCAAGACCTTCTGCTCCTCCAACGGAATACCGAGTTTGTCGAAGGTCGCTTTAAGCTCAGGATCCACCTCATCCATCGAGGCGAGTTCCTTCTTCTTTTTAGGCGCAGCAAAGTAGATTATATCGTTAAAATTGATCTCCGGAATATCGAGATGTCCCCAGGTCGGATGCTTCAATGTAAGCCAGTGGCGGTAGGCCTTCAAGCGCAATTCAAGCATCCACTCGGGCTCGCCCTTCTTCTCCGAGATGAGGCTAATAACCCCCTCATTCAAGCCCTTAGGAATAAACTCGGTCTCGATGTCGGAGGTGAAGCCGTACTTGTAGTCCGACTCCTCGATTGTTGTCTTAATATCTAAATTTTGCTCTTTCATTTCGTTCAAAAAACTTGTATCAAAGATACAATCGTGCAAATATAGTGAAAAGTTAGCGACTTTTCAAATTAAAAATTAAAAATTAAGAATTGAGAGTTAAAAGTCTAGAAGATAGTCATTAGATGTTTTGCACTATCACCCACATCACCCCTATATCCCCTATTTTCACTGGGTATCGTTTTCGATACCTATAAGGCAGGGGGAGTGTGCCTCTTTCAGTGCAGGGTATCGTTTTCGATACCTGGGAGAGGGGGGGGGTATCTTCGTGTGTGCCGGGTATCGTTTTCGATACCTATGAGGGAGGTGGAGTGTGACTCTTTCAGAGCAGGGTATCGTTTTCGATACCTATGAGGGAGTAGAAAATGGAGTCAAGGGGGTTAAGATTGTTTCGCTAATCTCATTAAACTCCTTAATTTCCTTAAATTCACTACCAACTACTCACTATAAAAAAGCACCAACAAACTGAATTTTCTGCATCTTTTTTGTATCTTTGTCGCAGAAAATAACGAAACACTATGGGAAACTTCTTGGATTTGGTAAAGAGTCGCTACTCGGCTCGTGCGTATAGCGACAAAAAAGTTGAGCAGGAGAAAATCGACTATATACTTGAATGTGCACGACTTGCACCGTCGGCGGTAAACTTTCAGCCTTGGAAATTTATCATCGTGGAGAGCGAAGAGAAGCGTACTGCACTCCACGCAGGATATGCGCAGGAGTGGTTTCAGCAGGCACCACTCTATATCGTAGTTTGTGGCGATAAATCGCAGTCGTGGACCCGCAAAAAGGATAGCCACGATCACGCAGACATCGACGCTGCAATCGCTGCCGAGCACATCTGCCTCGCAGCCGCAGAGGTTGGCCTCGGCTCGTGCTGGGTTTGCAACTTCCGCCCCGCTATTGTAAGCGATGTTTTGAACATTGACGGTGAGACAGTATATCCCGTTGCAATCATCCCTATCGGTTACGCAACCGACACTCCAACCCTCAAAAAGAGAAAAGCACTCGATGAGATTTTGAAAAGAATCTAATGGCGAGTAACGGATAGTAAGGACTAATAAGGGCTAGTAAGGTGAAACTTACCAGCCCTTTTTCTTTGCTCTTAGCTATTGGCTATTAGTCATTAGCTTTTTTTAGAGAGATTAATGAAATTAAGGAATTTAATGAGATTAAGGAGATTAGAGTTTCATCTTACAAAAAATTAGATTTTAAGTAGATGAGAGCAAGGCATGCAAAAAAAATCGAGGCTGGGGAATACTTAGCGTATTTTCCTGTCTCGATTTTTTTTGCGTAACGCAGCTATCGCTGCTTAAAAACAATTTTTATCGCATTCCGCCGGTAACCTTAATGGTCTCTCCGGTGATGTAAGATGACATATCGCTTGCGAGAAACAATGCGACATTTGCGACATCTTCGACAGAGCCCATACGACCGAGCGAAACGGAGGATATTATAGCCTCTTTGGTAGCATCGTTAAGTTTGTCGGTCATATCGGTAGTGATAAAACCGGGAGCAATTGCATTGCATCGAATACCTCGTGCGCCCATCTCCTTCGCAAACGACATTGTAAGACCTATCAAGCCTGCCTTGGATGCCGAATAGTTGCACTGTCCAGCGTTACCATTTGTACCAACAACAGATGATATATTAATAATTGAGCCGGAGCGCTTGCGTGCCATAGGCGTAGTTACAGCGTGCGTGAAATTGAACGCCGATTTGAGGTTGGTGTTGATAATAGAATCCCACTGCTCCTCGCTCATACGCATCATAAGACCATCCTTGGTTTGACCTGCATTATTTACTAAAATATCTATCTGACCAAACTCGGCAAGCACCTGCTCGACAACCTGGTGCGCTCCGTCAAAGTCGGCTGCATTTGAGGCGTAAGCCACAGACTTCACACCCAAGGCCTCAATCTCAGAAACAAGCGACTCGGCAGCCGCCGAAGATGAGAGGTAGGTAAAAGCCACATTTGCGCCATTCTCGGCAAATTTGAGCGCAATAGCACGACCTATACCACGAGTAGCGCCTGTAACGAGAGTAACCTTTCCTTGAAGTAGTTTCATATTATAATTTGTTTATAAGTTTAGTGCAAAGATAGTGTTTTATCTGAAAAATCTTGTAACTTTGCAAAGCAAAAGTTTTGAAAGTAGGTAGCAAAACTACAATTGAGCAAGATAACTAACATAATAACAGTAATATAGATATATCAAAATGAAAAGAGACGAACAAATTTTCGACCTTATCGCCAAGGAGCGTAGTCGTCAAACTCACGGAATTGAGTTGATCGCTTCGGAGAACTTCGTAAGCGGCCAGGTAATGGAGGCGATGGGTTCGGTGTTGACAAACAAATACGCCGAGGGTTACCCTGCTGCACGCTACTATGGTGGTTGTGAGGTTGTAGACCAGGTAGAGAGCCTTGCAATAGAGCGCCTTTGCAAAATCTATGGTGCAGAGTATGCAAATGTTCAGCCTCACTCAGGCGCACAAGCAAATATGGCGGTATTCTTTGCAGTATTGAAGCCAGGCGACACCTTCCTCGGCTTGAACCTCTCGCACGGTGGTCACCTCTCACACGGCTCGGCAGTAAATATGTCGGGTATGTACTTCAACGCAGTAGACTACTCGGTGCGTGAGGAGGATGGTCGTGTAGATTACGACGAGATGGAGCGCAAGGCTTTGGAGCATAAGCCAAAACTTATCGTTGGTGGTGCTTCGGCATACTCTCGTGAGTGGGACTACAAGCGTATGCGTGAGATCGCAGACAAGGTTGGCGCACTCTTAATGATTGATATGGCTCACACCGCAGGTCTTATCGCAGCAGGCTTGCTCGAAAACCCTGTACCATACGCACACATCGTAACTTCAACCACTCACAAGACTTTGCGTGGTCCTCGTGGTGGTATCATCTTGCTCGGTAAGGATTTCGACAATCCTTGGGGCTTGACTACTCCAAAGGGTGTAGTGAAGAAGATGTCGCAGATTCTCAACTCGGCAGTATTCCCAGGTATTCAGGGCGGACCACTCGAACACGTTATCGCCGCTAAGGCTGTGGCATTCGGCGAGGCATTGACACCAGAGTACAAGGAGTATCAGAAGCAGGTTATTCGCAATGCTCAGGCTTTGGCAGCAGCATTGTCGGCTCGTGGCTACAAGATTATATCGGGTGGAACTGACAACCACCTTATGCTCGTTGACCTTCGCACCAAATTCCCAGAATTGACAGGTAAGGTTGCAGAGAAGGCCCTCGTAGCAGCGGATATTACCACTAATAAAAATATGGTACCATTCGACTCTCGCTCGGCATTCCAGACTTCGGGCTTGCGCTTCGGAACTCCGGCAATCACAACTCGTGGTTTGAAGGAGGATAAGATGGAGTACATCGCAGAGTTGATCGACCGTGTACTTTCGGACGCAGAGAACGAGGAGAACATCGCAGCAGTTCGCAAGGATGTGAACGCTTTGATGGAGAACTACCCTCTCTTTGCGTGGTAACAGAGTAAGAGTTAGACACAAGTCTAATGAGAAAAATTGTTGCGAGATTGTCGATAGCAGTAGCCTTATTGCTATCGACAATCGTATATGCCCAAATCGCCGGCGTACCTAATGCCCACTGGCAACAAGGCTCGGCATTCCACACAAACTAGAACTATCAGGTTATCCGCAAAGTCGAGATTGAGGCTCAGATTATCGAGTAGTTGCAGTGTTGCAATATCTTCTACAACCCGTTGCTGCGCTACCCAAAAAGATATTTTGACTGCCACTCATTTACGGGTGGCCGTTTTTTTATGTCTACACCGCAATCAGAGGTGTGCCTATCGGCGAAGTCAAAAAAAATATCAATTATCGGTTGCCTATTGTCAATTATTTTACTTATCTTTGTAGGTAGCAATTTATGACTTTATTATGAGCGGTTTTGTACATCTTCATACCCACACCCAATACTCTCTCCTCGATGGTCAGGCGAGTGTAAAAAAACCCGTTGATAAGGCTATCAAGGATGGTATGCCGGGTATCGCTATTACCGACCACGGTAATATGTTCGCCATCAAGGAGTTTATGAACTATGTGGGCAAGACAAACAAGGGTTTGAAGAGCGAAGGCAAGGAGCCGTTCAAGCCAATTATCGGATGTGAGGTATATGTTGCTCGTCGTGGCGACCTCAACCTCAAAACCGAAAAGGCCGACCGAGGAGGTTACCACCTTATTCTCCTTGCGAAGAACTTCAAGGGCTATAAAAACCTGCTTAAAATCGTATCCAAGGCGTGGACGGACGGTTTCTACGACCGACCTCGAACCGATCGCAGAGAACTCGAAAAATATCACGACGGATTGATTTGTGCTTCGGCGTGTCTTGGTGGCGAAATTCCAAAACTAATTACCGAAGAGCGTCTGCAAGAGGCCGAGGAGGCAGTTTTGTGGTATAAGAATCTCTTTGGCGAGGATTACTACTTGGAGTTGCAGTTGCACAAGGCTACAGTAGAGCGTGCCAATCACGAGGCATACGATATACAGTGCAAAGTGAATGAGAAGTTGGTGGAGTTATCTCGCAAGCACAACATTCCGCTTATCTGCACCAACGATGTTCACTTTGTGGACGAGAAGGATGCCGAGGCGCACGACCGACTCATCTGTTTGAGTACGGGTAAGGACCTCGACGATCCAAAGCGAATGCTCTACTCGAAGCAGGAGTGGATGAAAACCACTGCCGAGATGGAGGCTATCTTTGGTCAATATCCGGAGGCCCTCGCCAATACGGTGGCGATTTGCAACAAGGTGGAGCACTACTCTATCGACCACGCACCTATTATGCCCGTATTCCCTATTCCTGCCGAGTTCGGCACTGAGGAGGAGTATCGTGCCCGATTGACCGAAGAGGATCTCTTCAACGAGTTCACCCGCAACGAGAATGGCGAAGTGGTGATGGATGAGGATTCGGCAAAGAAGAAGATCGAGAAACTTGGAGGATACGACAAACTATATCGTATAAAGTTCGAGGCAGACTACCTCGCAAAACTCACTATGGAGGGTGCCGAGAAGCGTTACGGCTCGCCTCTATCGGAGGAGGTGCAGGAGCGTCTGCGTTTTGAGCTCTACATTATGAAGACGATGGGTTTCCCTGGCTACTTCCTTATCGTGCAGGACTTTATTCGTGCCGCACGAGAGGAGTTAGGCGTATGGGTAGGTCCGGGCCGTGGCTCAGCTGCCGGTTCGGCTGTGGCGTACTGCTTGGGAATTACGCAGATTGACCCTATCAAATATGACCTGCTGTTCGAGCGTTTCTTGAACCCTGACCGTATCTCGTTGCCCGATATCGATATTGACTTCGATGATGAAGGTCGTGGCCGAGTACTCGATTGGGTAACCAAGAAGTATGGACAGGAGAAGGTGGCTCACATCATCACCTACGGTACAATGGCAACCAAGATGGCACTCAAAGATGTTGCACGAGTACAGAAGTTGCCGTTAGCGGAGAGCGACCGTCTTTGCAAGTTGATCCCTGACCATATCCCTGACCCTAACGACAAGACAAAGGAGTTGAAAATCAACCTCCCGAACTCTATCGGCTTTGTTCCGGAGTTGAAACAGGCAGAGCAGTCCGATGACCCCGTTATGCGTGATACGATAAAGTATGCGTGCGAGTTGGAGGGTAATGTTCGTGGTACGGGCGTACACGCCTGCGGAACAATCATCTGTCGTGATGATATTACCGATTGGGTACCCGTCTCGACTGCTGTGGATAAGGAGACGGGCGAGAAGATGCTCGTAACTCAATACGAGGGTTCGGTAATCGAGGATACAGGTCTTATCAAGATGGACTTCCTCGGTCTGAAAAACCTCTCGATTATGAAGGATGCGGTTGAGAATATCCGCAGAATCAAGGGCATAGAGGTAGATATTGACGCTATCCCGATTGACGACAAAAAGACATACGACCTCTATTGCGGAGGTTACACCTTGGGTACATTCCAGTTTGAGTCGGCAGGTATGCAGAAGCACCTTCGTGATTTGAAGCCTACCGTTTTCGAGGATTTGATTGCGATGAACGCCCTCTATCGTCCCGGCCCGATGGAGTACATTCCGGACTTTATCGACCGTAAGCACGGCCGTAAGCCTATCGAGTACGATATTCCGGTTATGGAGAAGTACTTGAAGGATACCTATGGTATTACCGTATATCAGGAGCAGGTGATGTTGCTCTCTCGCTTGCTCGGCAACTTCACCCGAGGCGAAGCAGATACCCTCCGTAAGGCGATGGGTAAGAAGATTAAGGAGAAACTTGACGAGTTGAAGCCGAAGTTCTTGGCAGGCGGCGCAGCCAACGGCCACGATGAAAAGGTTCTCGAAAAGATATGGGGCGACTGGGAGGAGTTCGCCAAGTACGCCTTCAATAAGTCGCACGCAACCTGCTATTCGTGGGTGGCATACCAAACAGCATACCTGAAAGCACACTACCCTGCCGAATTTATGGCTGCCAACTTGACTGTGGCAA
>JAZONG010000125.1:0-4277 GCA_045654385.1 Alistipes sp. | reverse complement strand
GCCCTGAAGTCTTGGGTAAGAATATAATATTCGAACATGAGGCTACAGCTTTGGGGCGATCGAATAGATATGGCCAGAGTATCAAACCTACAGCTCCTGTATACTGGGAGGCATATAGCGATAGTGAAAATAATACTACCTATATGGAGTCAAACACATCGTCGACAAAGTGTACAGAGTTGAAGTTTAGCCAAGCTGTGCGCATTGCGAAGATTGATTACTCAACAGGTATGGCTTTGGTCTATTCCGACCCTAATAAGAATATGCAATATCCTCAAATCTCGGGAGATGCACAATGGTATGGTTGGGTGCCTATGAAGCGACTTTTGTTGTGGTCGGGATGTTTGGCAAATAAGCACGGCATCTTTAATAAGGCTCTTATTTGTGCGAACTATGAGGTAGCAAGAGGACAGGCTTCAGCTAGCCAAGAAGGCCTTGATGTAGGTTACCTTCAACCATTAAAGACTAGTACAAAATGTAATATTCAAGCAGGTGCATCTCGCTTCTTCTTTATTATGAAACGAGAGAACGGAATGGTTTTGTTGGCAACACAGAGTACAATGGAGGGAACATTCTCCAGAAAGTTGCTCTATTGTTGGGTAGAGGATAAGAATTATGTTCCTTGGAATCAGCGTACTTGTCTTGAGCCAAATTGGGATCAAGAGGCTGTAGATTATTTTATTAAGAATGGAATAAAGACTCACTCTATCTATGGTCGTTCCACCTTGCAAGACTTTTTGGCTTCGGTGAAGACTCCGATAAAGGATGTGTTGCCTAAAGATGCACTCTATATGTCGCCCGACGAGTGGGACAATATTTTTAGATGGCCTGGCGATAAACTTCGTAATCCAATTTTGGATGGTTCGACAGATAATATATGGCATCTTTCGACCTTTACTGCACCTGGTGGAAGTCTCGATGTAGATCCGAAAGTGCAAGAGGCAAATGCAAAGAATAAGAAAGTATTGGAGGATAAGCAGAAAATTAATTTGGTATTTGTTATCGATGGAACAAGTTCGATGCAACCATACTATCCGCAGGTGCGAGAGGCTATTAAGAGTAGTTTGAATTACTTTGCCACAGAACAGCAAGTTAAGGTGGGTGTCGTAGTTTATCGTAACAAAGCAGACGAAAATGAGGGACGCCTTGTTGAAAAGTGCGCTCCAACCGAGCGCAAATTACTTGCGAAAGTGACAAGTTTTCTCAATAATGTCGAGACTAGAAGTATTGGTCTGACCGAAGAGGAGGCTTTGTACACAGGTCTTAATACGGCTTTGAATGAGAAATATAGATTTTTCAAAAAAGGCGAGAGTAACATTATGATAGTGATTGGAGACTGCGGAGAGAAGATCGAAGGAAGTGACCAATATCGTAGTGCTATCTTGGCAAAGTTAGTGGAGAAGGATGTTCATTTGATGGCATTCCAGGTGCAGAACTATAATAAGCCTGCCTATACTGCATTTGGTCGCCAGATGAATTGGCTTATTCGTAACTCTATGCTTGGAAACTATCGCAAGAATATTGAAACAGAATTGCATAGTAAAATTGGTGTGAAATATTCTGAAATCCGAGACAATGGAGGCAAGGGCGTAGGATATGTATATACTGCTACTAATAACGGACAAATAGTTGGTAGCAATGAGGCTCTTTTTGTAGGCTCTTCACGAACAGTAGATCCTGCTGTCGGAGGAAAGATGCCTATTGAGGCTTTGCAGCCACTTATTAATGAGACGGTTGAATCCTTTGCGAGAACAATTCAAACACAGTTGGATGAATTGATTAAGAAAATGCAAGGAATAGTAGGACCTGCTCAATCTTTGGTCAAGAGTGATGGCTCTGTCAACTTGAGTGAGGCCTTTACTAGTAAGTTGTTGACTATTGTAGGAAATAGAACTGTAAACTTTGCTGGTTATACTCGCAAAAAGCACTCTAGTGGCTACGATCACTTCAAGCCGGTGTTGTTTATCGAGGATAAGGAGTTGCAAGAGCTGTTGAAGGTGCTCGAGCCAGTGAAGAAGGCTGCAGATGAGAGTAATGTGGAGTATCGAGAGCCTTATATCAAGGCGTTGAAGGCGTTGGTTGCTGGTATCACCGGTATGTCAGGTGAGGATGTGAACAGAATGACGCAGCAGGATATTATGAATATGGTAGGTGGTATCACTGTCAATACAGGTTCTATAAAGAGTTACACATTGGACGAACTCAACAACCCGAATGTTGTTGACAATCCTACCTACAAGTCGATTATCGATGATTTCAGCAAGAAGGTTGAGATGTTGCAGAATATTGCTGCCAGCGAGGATTATCGCAAGCGTTATGCAAAAGACTTTAATGGCGAGTGCTTCTATTGGATACCTGTAGATCAGCTTCCATAAGTTTAGGTCAAACAAAATAAATGGTTTTTTAGCCCAAACAAAAATGAGTAATTTATTTGAGATAGAGAAATTGCGTTGCTCGTACGATAAACACTACGAAGAGGGAAAATCGAAAGTAGTGTTGGAGATCGAGCATCTAAATATTGAACAAGGAAAAAAGGTTTTCATCGTGGGTGAATCGGGTATTGGCAAGAGTACAATACTCGAAACCCTCGGTATGATGAACAATACAATTGTGCCCGATAGTAGCGCCAAATTCAATTTTATTAATGGTGGCGAAGCTACCGATTTGATAGAGTTGTGGCACAATAGCGACAAGGAACTATCCGACTTTCGATTGAAGCATTTTAGTTTCATTTTCCAAAGCACTAATCTTATGCGCAACTTTACAGCATATGAGAATATTGCTTTGACCAGAATGTTACAAGGCTATTCGCAAGAGGAGGCTTTTGCTCGTGCAACCGAGGTGCTTGAGGATCTTGGACTTCAACATATCGATGAGCAACGAATGACTCAAGAGCTGTCGGGTGGACAACAGCAGCGACTTGCCTTTGCTCGTGCAATCTTACCCGATTTTACCATCTTGTTTGGTGATGAACCGACTGGTAACCTCGATAGCGATAATGCTGTTAAGGCCATGGAGATATTGACCAATCGTCTTTCTAGACTAGAAGGAGGATCGGCTATTATAGTATCTCATGATATGCATTTGGCTGTAACATTTGCTGATACTATTGTGAAGATTCGCAAGGAAGCACGACCTCGCAAGTCCGATCAAGACGAGGAGATATATTATGGTGTTATCGACGATAGATGTGTATTTGTCGTAAATGCAGAGGGTTTGTGGACAAATGGTGTGGATAGCTATACACCTGCCGATTTTGAAACTTACTTAAAAAAATGGTAGAAGATGAAAATTAAAGATATTAAATTTAGCGACTACTTTAAGCTATTTGTTCGCCGAGAAGGAAAGGTTGTGCTAGGTAAGCACTACTCCAATTTGTGGCTGTTGTGCAGTGTGCTATTTGTAACATTTTTGGCTATTGCATTTAGTAATGCAAGTTTGGAGTATTTGAATTTCAAGATGAATGACCCATTCATTAATTGGGTGGACATCCAGAATCAAAGCGAGTCTGATTTTAATGGCTTCCAAAGAGCCCTTTCAAGCGAAAAATTGAAGCAGCAATTCAACTATCGAGGCTTCCAATCAGACAAGGGAGCCTATATGACATTCTGCACTAGCAACTATCAAACACAGAATCTCGAGGGTCGATATTTCGAGGAGATTAACACTGCGTTAGTACAGAAAATTCTCGATGCGGAAAATGTTATTGGAGATTATTGTGTCAATCCAGATTCGCTTGACAATAAGACTTTTGGCGTAATTGTTACAGAGGACGCTCTTCGAAATAAACTCGGCTATGAGACAGTTCCAGCATATATAAACTATTATGCATATTGTGATGCTCGTGCAGCCGAAGAGTTTGGTGTGACATTGATGGCTGGAAAGTTTACTCCTGTTCCCCTGCCAGTTCTTGCGGTTGTTAAGCAACTGCCAAATAGCAAGGACTATATCGGAACCAAATTTAGCCTGCGTGAGATTCGTGAGCGTTCGATGAACCTTGTTAATTCGCAATATCACTTGTCTTTGATCTATTTTGTACCATCAAATGTTGATATTCAGGCGTTTAAGAAGCAATTAAGAACTATTGCAAGGTCTAAAACATATGCTTCGACCTATGCCTTGTCAAAGGAGGAAGATTATGACCTCCCTCGAATGAAAGGTCACGCAAACGGAGAGTTTGTGGTATTTGCATACGAGTATGACGACGAGGCTGACTTTGTCGCTAATGCAGAAATTAATAAGCAGATTCTTGCAGAATATGCCGAACAGGGAGTTGT
>JAZONG010000124.1:0-2633 GCA_045654385.1 Alistipes sp. | reverse complement strand
TTTCCGGCTTCGGTATCTTCGAGCCGAAGAGCCGCAGTCCTCGCATCGGTCGCAATCCGCATACCGGTGAAGCTGTGGAAATTCCTGCCCGTGTGATGCCCAGCTTTAAGCCTGCACAGGGTTTGAAAGACCGGGTTTCCGCTATGGTGTATCAACCTGCTTCCAAATCACCTCGTAAGCCCCCTGCGAAGTGATTGTCCCGAGGCCGGGGATACACCTCCCCCGGCCTCACCCATATATGGCGAGGAACGGTTAAGTTCGGTTCGATTCCGAAGCTCGCCACCAAGTTTCCGTCGGTCTATGGCGTATCGTAACAAGCCCTGCGTCTGAACACCGCCGGCGTCCGGCTCACGATACGAGCCCCTATAGGAAGGAGATGGCTTATGAAAAAGCTTTACACATATTTCGGTTATCGCCCTAAGCGTTCAACCGCCCGGATTTTCGGGGGGGGGTATAAATGGACGAGAGAAAGGTAGCACTCGAGATTGATATATCTCGACTGTTAGAGTGTCCCGCCTGTGCCGTACAGGTCAGAACCGAAGAAGAAGCGATTGCAATAATTCGTGCGGCAAAGAATTTGTGTCCAGAACGAGTCAGAGCGTGGGATGTTGATTCAAATAACTGGGGAAGTTATCGAGAAGAGACTGCCTTTACATTCTTTGATGATGCTGATTACTGCGAGCCTGACAATATGACATACGCAGATGTCCCTTGGTTCAGAGACAGCGGCTATGAGATTGTTTCGTTCGATGAATTGCGTCGTGTCCCGGATATTGACGAAAGCGATATGTCCATCAATTTCTTGGTCGGAGGTAGCGAATGAAATCTCCGATTGATTTTACCCTTCTGTGTGACAAAACAGAGGGCTATGCGGTTCATTGTTCTACGCAGGAAGAAGCAGATTTGTTTTACCAATGGGCTTGCCGCCTTTATCCTAATTATTGTACGAGTTGGTCTTACGGTAGCAACCGCTGGCACGAGCACGGTGAAGATACAATCTACACATTCGATGGCGGAAGTGCCCCGAACTGGCAGAAAAGAGGCCTGCTATTTGGTAAAAAGCAGACAGCAATCGACATCGGTTATACCGTGATTGAGTTTGAAGAAATCTGCAAACAAGCAAAAGTTGTCGAGAGCGATATGTCTCTCGATTTCTTGTTGACATAGGAGGTGTGCGATGGAGCATACATATCCATTTGTCGACTTATCCATAATGGTTGAGCAGCATAAATGCGCTATTCGACTTTCTTCTAAAGAAGAAGCGCTGGCGTTGATTTATAACGCCAAGCAGCAGTTCCCGAACAGAACTCAAACATGGGATTGTGACGAAACATATTGGCATAATAGGGATACAAAGGGACTCTGTTATACAATGTTTCGACAGGGAGATAACATCCCGACGAGTATGTCATATACCGGAGCGTTGTGGTTCGAAGAACACGGTTACGAGATTACCGACTTTGCAGACCTTATGTGTCAGCAGGCCGACATCGCAGAGAGTGAAATGTCTTTAGATGTATTGCTCTCGCAGGACAGTGCGTCCATACAGTCCTGTTAAAAATAACAATGTGGAGAATTTTCGGGCGGAGCTCACCGCCCATCTATGGAGAGGGTACGCAAGCGGTTAAAGCGGGGACGCGAAATCCCGGTTGCATAGGCTTGAGCCGGCGTGTGGCTTATGCGACTTCGCTGGTTCGAATCCAGCCCCTCTCCCCATTTTTAATTTTGGAGGTGGAAGATGTTTAATTCATACTCGTATTCAAGTGGTGGACACGCTTCCGCCTCTGCCAATAACTATCTCAAAATCAACGCAATCAGCGGAACGCTGGTTAAAAACCATCCGAAGAGTATCTTCGTCATTGCGAAAACCAATGATTCGCTGTTCGACCCGACCAATCCGAGATATAATTTCCCGAACGCTGAGTCATATCTCAAAGAGCATCGCTATGGTGCGAGCGAGCAGTTTACATATCATACAACTGAATACAGGGACAAGGAAGTGCCTTGTGTTGTGTTGCAGGCGATGATTATTGGCGACGGCCTGTTCAGTTGCGAGATTGTTAAGGCAGAAGACTTCTATGCCAAAGACCCAACGCCTAAAAGATATGGCGAGATGGCCAAATTCCTTAATGAAAATGGAATCTTGGTCGTTCAGCCGGTTATCGCAAACGAGGTGAATGCACAGCTTATGAATGGCATCGATGAAGATGTGTTCGAAGAAATCTGTGCTAAGGTATACGAAACATATCTGCAGAACTGGGATGAAGCGCCGAATATTTGGAACTTGGTTGACGATGAATTGAAATCGAGGGATTTGAAATGAGTAGACCCAAGCCGATGTTCAATGTCGGAGACCGAGTGTGCATCGTATCGCCGAAAAGTTGTGTTTTTGGATGTAACAACCAGATGCTAGAATACGCCAACTGCGAGGGGACTATACTGTCACGAGTGTGGGAGAGCCTAGAGCGGTACTATGCGTATAGGCTCGATGTTGACGATAGCCACTTTATGTGGTGCGAGAGTAGTATCGAACTGGCGCGGACGGCAGATATCGAAGAGTCCGACGCAAGTCTTGATGTGTTGATTTCGTGAGGTGCATCTATGGATGTAAAAGTTGGGCATTACTATTATGC
>JAZONG010000123.1:0-7855 GCA_045654385.1 Alistipes sp. | reverse complement strand
ACGCTTGCAACTATCTTAACCATCCGTACCCCAAGACTCACGAAGTCAACTGGAACGACCAAGAGGTTTGGTCAGATATGGCGAAGAGCTTAACGGCAATCTTCCAGTTTGAAAGTTCTTTCGCTGCAGACTGCTTTAAGAAGTTTCAGCCAAAGTCAATCTTCGATATGAGTCTCGTAACGGCGACAATCCGTCCGTCCGGCACATCCTATCGAGACGACCTACTGAGCCATAAGGTGCATCAAAACCCGTCAGAGATTATCGACGAGTTGCTGAAAGACAACCTTGGCTACCTTATCTACCAAGAGGATACAATCAAGTTCCTCCAACAGATTTGCGGTCTGTCCGGCAGTGAAGCTGATAACATCAGACGAGCAATCGGACGAAAGCAAAAGGATAGACTTGATGCGGCGATGCCGTCAATCCTTGAGGGTTACTGCTCCAAGTCTTCACAACCCAGAGAAGTGGCTGAGCAGGAAGCTAAGGAGTTCCTGCAGGTCATCGAGGACAGTGCGAGCTACCAGTTTGGTTATAACCACAGTGTTGCTTACTGTCTGCTCGGTTATCTGTGTGCTTACTATCGGTACTACCACCCGCTTGAGTTCCTTACATCGTACTTGAACAATGCGGCAAATGATGACGACATCAAAAACGGCACAGCATACGCCAACCGTATCGGTGTAAAAATCACGATGCCGAAGTGGGGATTATCCAGAGGTGAATACTTCTTCGACTCGGAGCAATTCGTCATTGCAAAGGGTCTGACATCCATCAAGTATATGAGTGCTCAGCTTGCTGACGAGCTTTACACGATGGCTCACAAAAAGAAGTACGAACGGTTCGTAGATGTTCTTGCAGACCTTGATTCTGAAACGAGTTGTGACTCAAGACAGCTCGATATCCTGATTAAGATAGACTTTTTCTCGGAGTTTGGAAATCAGAGAGAGTTGTTAAGAATTACAGACTTGTTCACGCAGACATTCAAGAAAGGCCACGCAAAACAAATCAAAAAGGCAATCGTCGATGGCACTCCGTTAGAGCCGATTATCAGCAAATATGCTGTTGGCGTAACGAAGACCGGCGGCGTTGCGAAGAGCTACACGCTTCTGGATGTTCAGTCCATTGTGAGAGAAGCAGAAGACGCTCTCAAGGCGGTCGGTATGCCCGACCTCAGCGACATCGATAAAGTGAGAAACTTCTACGATGTTATGGGATACATAGGTTATGTTTCCGGCAAGCTCGAGGATAGACCCAAACTTTATGTTATGGATATCTTCCCCGTGGCTCGCAAGAAAGATAACAAGCAGTTCGGTTACTCAGTCATCACAAAGTCAATCGGTAGTGGCAAGGAAAGCCGGTTCACGATTTTCAATGCGGTGTACAAGACAGAGCCAATCAAGAAAGGCGACATCATCTTGTGCAAAGGATTTGAGCGTGACGGTCAGTACTACAGAATGACACGATACGAAAAGATTTTCTAGGAGGTGTTTGATTGGTCGAACTGAGTGCGAAGTCGTTGGAAGACGCATTGGTGTCTTGTTACGACGGATTTAACCGCAAGTTTTGTATTGCATTCCCTACGCACAAGAGAATGTATGATTTTGCAGTACATCTGCAAATGCAACAGCGTGAAGGATTAGTCCCCGCAACGCACTATAAGCGTGGCATTGAAGAGATTTTCTTCGACACCGGCAGTTCAATCAGGATGGTTGATGTTGGTGATGTAAGAAATCTCTACGGCCACACATTTCATAGAGTGCTGTACGACCCGGGTAACACAGACCCGTTCGTCCTTGAGCACTTGAAGTCGTGCGAGAGACTACTCTGGGACGCTCGTAAACCGAGCGAAATGGAGATTGACACTCAGCCTCTTGACGACTTCCTCGATGGGTTTTCGGTTATAAAAAGCTAGTTTTATAAACACGAGGAGGTGTTAGTCATTAACACTTTTTACAGCATGGCTGAACCCGGACATTGCAATCGCTGTGGTCATCCCCTTGACTTCTGGGATTTGCAAGAAGATTTATCTATACATAAAGAAAAATTAGGATATGGCACAAAACACGATGGCGACTCCGTCCATCTGCGACTCTGTTGCGCCTGCTTCGATAAGTTGGTCGACGAGTGTGTTATCAATCCTGTAACGGAGTGTGAGTCCAGTGCCGATTGATGCCGAAGAATTAGAGGGTCGGTTTTATGCCCTCAGAGACGAGATTGGCGTTCGGCTCACCCCTATTTCGGAGGTATTAAGTATGGACGGACAAGAAGTCACACGGCTTGAAACTACATACCTACCGGAGACTAACGAAAACCGAATTCGGATGTACGGCGCAGACGGAGAGCTTATCTGCGAACAAATAATGGCAGTGGATTTCGGTCAAGAAATAGCAATACCCCGTGTAGAGTATGGACTTGGTCAAATGAGATATTTCGGAGACACCGGTGTATTAGAGTGGAGAGCTGAAGGAGAGCCGGTGTATCACGAACAGGCTACAAGTTCCAATATGTATGAATCTGTTGGCAGAAATCTTGATATCGATATGCGAGAGTGGGATAGAGAGCAAGACGCTCACCATTCGGTATATAGACGAGAATACCCGCATGATTATAGCCGTTCTGAAAGAGAACTCATCAGAGAAGCTGAGAGATATCTTCGTGATGTAGAGTGTCCTAGACGAGTCCGGGCAGAGAGAAGAGCTCGTATATTCTGCGACGGAGAATGGACTGGCGGATGCGATTACGCAGAGCAACCAGACATTAAAGATGAGCGCGGCGGTGCGCTTGACGAATTCTTGGATGAATTCAAACCGCAAACTACTCCAGAAAGAAGTGATGAACAAGAATGAATGTTGAAATTAAGAATCCTGAGATTTTGACCAACCTGTACCACAACCACGGCGTGATTGCTGCTACTTGCTATAACACTCCCGAGAAGTATGCAGATAAGGTTGGCAAGAGCTGCGAAGACGATGGACACATGAGCGGCAGTCGCTGCGAGTATATCAAGTTCAAGATTACTGGACTTGACCGTGGCACTTCCGAACAGTGTCTGCGACATGAGATTGGAACAGCGGTTCCTTTCGAGGAGCAGGATAACTACTCCTTCTCCGATTATTCCGAACTGGTAGTAGATGTAAGCCCCGACCAGATTGTGAAGAATATGGCATCCTTCCGCTATATCGATAAGGAGGGTTTCAAGTTTGACACCCCTGCCACTATCGAGCGTTGCGAAAAGGCAAATGCCAAGTATGTAGAGCTGATGGGTATCATCAACAGCCTCCGTACTGAAATCAAGGATGCACTGATGGAAGATGGCGTGCCTGAGAAGCGTGCCGTCCAGGACGCAAACTTTGTCCTGCCTCGTGCTACTACTACCGAGTTTGTTATCGGTTTCACCCCCGAAGCTCTGATTCACTTTTGCCATAAGCGTCTGTGTACAAGAGCCCAGGAGTTCATCCGTGAACTCGCCGTCAAGATGAAGCAGGAAGTTACCAAGTACAATCCTGAGTTTGCTGCCGAACTCGTGCCTCACTGCCAGCATCTGCTGTGGTGTCCCGAGAAGAAGGCAAGTTGCCATGCTTATCCCACGAAAGCTGAGCTACTGGACATCCTGAAGTCTATCCCCAAAAACTAAGGGGTGGTAGTTACGGAAGGAAGCAGAATCAAAAATCCGTACTACGCAAGGCAACTCGTTGATTTCCAGGGCTTGGGACTCGACGGAGGTATCTACCCGACAGACCTTGATGCTCTGATTGAGTATCACGATACAGAATACATACTGGTTGAGTTGAAGTTCGAGAAAGCCAAAGTTCCGTATGGACAACGGCTTGCAATCCAGAGAATGATTGACGACTTTACTCGAGCGGGCAAACGAGCAATAGCACTCGTGGCTGAGCATAATGTTCCCGACCCACGCAAATCGGTCATAGCCGCACATTGTAGGGTCAGGGAGCTATACTACGGCGAAGAAGGCCGGTGGAGAGAGCCGACGCACGAGTTGACAGTAAGACAAGCGGTAGATGATTTCCGCAACATACATAATTGACGGAGGACTATGCGTACTGTGCGAGAATTATTCGTAGACAATTTCGCAGGTGGCGGTGGTGCTTCGAACGGAATCGAGGTTGCAATCGGTCGTAGCGTTGATATCGCAATCAACCACGACCCAGCCGCAATCGCCATGCACAAAGCAAACCATCCAGACACAAAGCATTATTGTGAGGATGTGTGGGAAGTAGACCCTATTGAAGCCTGTGCCGGACAGCCCGTAGCATTGGCTTGGTTTTCTCCCGATTGCAAACATTTTTCAAGAGCTAAAGGCGGTAAGCCTGTAGACAATAACATACGAGGGCTTGCATGGGTTTCTATCCGATGGGCATTAAAGGTAAGACCGAGAGTCATTATGCTAGAAAATGTCCCTGAGATTCAAACTTGGGGCCCCTTGGGGCGAGATAATAAACCTATTAAGTCCCGTAGTGGTGAGACATTCAATGGATTTATTTCCATTCTGTCTTGCGGTCTTCCTAAGAGCCATCCTGCATTCGGTGAGTGTTGTGAGGCGCTTGGGATTGACATCAACAGCGAGGAAGCAGACATTCTATCCAGAGGTCTTGGGTACAAAGTCGAGTTCAAGGAAATGACTTCTTGCGACTTCGGCGCACCCACATCACGAACAAGGTTCTATATGGTCGCACGGTGCGACGGGAAGCCTATCGTGTGGCCTACTGCTACACACGGAGAGCGTGGTAGCTACGATGTGGATTTAGGCATTAAAGCTCCGCATCGTTCAATCGCAGAGTGTATTGACTGGACAAATCCCGGAACAAGTATCTTCGACAGGGATAAACCCCTGTGCGATAAGACTATACAGCGCATCGCCAAAGGGTTTAAGAAGTTCGTTTTGGACGAGCCTAACCCATATGTGGTCGATAACAAATACCTGCCGTACCTTATCCAATATCACAGCGAGGTAAGAGACGGAGAGGTTCGAGGTCAGAAAGTGACCGACCCGATTATGACATTGGACACGAGTAATCGATATGCGTTGATTATGCCTTATATTGTGACGCTGAGAAACAATATGGTTGGTCAAGATATTCGAGAGCCTCTGGGTACAATCACAGCCGGCGGTGGTCATCATATGGCAGTATATGCCTACCTAATTAAATATTATGGAAGCATTTCAGCTTGTAGCGTAGCAGAGCCGTTGGATACGATTACGACAAAGGACAGATTCGCTTTGGTCACAGTCCAAGAAGAGGACTATGCCGTAGCGGATATTTTTATGCGCTTTTTGACCCCGAGAGAGTTGTTCAGCGCAACTGGTTTCCCGGAAGACTACATCATTGACCACGATTGCGATGGAAATCCATACTCCAGAGCAAAGCAAGTGGCTCGATGCGGTAACGCAGTCACACCTCCTGTTGCAACGGCTCTTGTAAGAGCCAATCTTCCTGAATACTGCGTGTAAAGGTGGTGAGGAATTGAAAGTAATTTGTATCTCTGGCAAAGCACAACACGGCAAAGACACAACCGCAGCGATGATTAAGGAGTGTCTTGAGGGTCAAGGCAAGAGGGTTCTTGTTACGCACTATGCAGACCTGCTGAAATACATATGCCGCACATTCTTCGGATGGGACGGCAACAAGGACGAGAAAGGCAGACACATTCTGCAGTATGTCGGCACCGATGTGATTCGCCAAAAGGCTCCCAACTACTGGGTAGACTTCATCGCAGGTTTCTTGGAAATCTTCGATAGCGAATGGGATTATGTGCTTATCCCGGACACAAGATTCCCCAATGAGGTGGACTTGATGAAGACTAAGTTCGGAGCAACACACATTCGTGTTATCCGTCCCAACTTCGTAAGTCCGTTGACGACGGAACAACAGAATCATCCGTCAGAGGTCGCACTTGATGACTACATCCCCGACTGCTTCTTGGAAAACAGTGGCGATGTTGAGACTCTGAGAGAGACCGTAAACACTTGGATTAAGGAGACAATTTATGCAGACTAATCGTAGAGGTTTTCACGACATCGATATTGATTTCGAAGGAATTATGGTAGAGGGCGGACTGGTTGATGAACTGTTCCGTCTGCAAGACCTGAAAAATCGCAAGCTGTTCCTGAATGTCGGCATTGACCAATGCTCTGTTGCAGATGTCGTTAAGCACATCCTGCAATACAACAGCGACGACAAGGGTATTGCTGTGGCTGACCGCAAGCCCATCCTGCTGTATGTGGTATCTGAGGGCGGAGATGTAGATTCCGGTTTTGAACTGATTGATACCATCCAGTGCAGTAAGACGCCGGTTTATACAGTGAACCTCGGCTACCAGTATTCTATGGGTTTCCTGATTGGTCTGGCAGGGCACAAGCGTTACGCTATGAAGAATGCAAAGTTCCTGATGCACGACGGCTCAAACTTCGTATACAACTCTGGCGCTAAGGCGCAAGACCAGATGCGGTTTAACAGCCGTGTTGAAGAGCGCATCAAGGAATACATTCTGTCTCGTGGTAATTTGACGAGCGACGAGTACGACGCAAAGCTTCGTGTTGAGTGGTATATGTTCGCTGATGATGCCAAGGAGCGTGGCTTCGTTGACTACATCATCGGCGTTGACTGCGACATTGACGAAGTGATTTAAGGAGGTTCTATGGACGAATATCTTGGCTTCAAAGAAGTCACTCTTTCGGACGAAGAACTTGCGTTGATTTACCAAAAGACTCCGAACTATAACCTCGGATGTTTGCAGAACGAGTATCTCGTCGTACATAACAAGAACGGAGAGATTGCAGACCATTTCCGTTGGGATGGCAATCAATTCGTACAAGCGCCCTTTAAGCAAATCAACAGCAGATTCGGTGGTAAGGTTAAGCCTCGCAACACGCAACAGCGTTTGGCTATTGATATGCTGTATAATCCCGAAATCACAATCAATATGCTTGGCGGCAAGTTCGGCACCGGCAAGACATTTATTATGGCGGCAACCGCTATGGACTTGTTGGAGAAAGGCAAGTTCGATAAGCTCGTGTATGTTCGTAACAACATCGAGGTTAAGGACTCAAAGCCAATCGGACACCTACCCGGTACAGCCAATGAAAAGCTGATGCCGTTCGCAATGCCTCTTGCAGACCACATCGGCGGTGTGGATGCGCTTGAGCTGATGATTAACCAAGGCCGAATTGAAATCGTCCACTTCGGACAGATTCGTGGTCGAGACCTAAAGAACTCAATCATTATGTGTTCTGAGGTTGAGAATATGACCAAGGAACACATCCAGTTGCTGATTGGCCGTGTCGGTGAGGGCTCTGTACTCTGGCTCGACGGCGATGTGAAGCAGGTCGATATGGAAGTTTTCCGTGTGAACAGCGGTATGCAAATCGCATTGGAGCGTCTGAAAGGTCATCACCGGTTTGGATATGTTAAGTTCTTAAAGACCGAGCGAAGCGAAACTGCAGCGATGGCAGACTTGCTGGATTGAGGTAAGCCATGAAGCTTTTGGATATCCTGGTTGATATGGACGACACGATTGAGCGTTTGCTCAAGGCGTGGGTCGCATACCTCAATGCAAGACACGGCACATCTGTCAAAGTCGATGATATTTACGACTGGGATTTAACCATTGCGTTCCCGACATTAACAAAGGAGCAGGTATTTGCTCCTTTGGTCGAGGACGAGTTTTGGAAGACAGTGGAGCCGATAGAGGGCGCTGCGGAAGTGCTCGAGTGGGCAATGAACGAGGGTCACAATGTGTATATCGTGACTGCGCATACATACCACACAATCAAATCCAAGATGGAGAATGTGTTGTTTAAGTATTTCCCGTTCATCTCGTGGTCGCAAGTCATTAT
>JAZONG010000122.1:0-2653 GCA_045654385.1 Alistipes sp. | reverse complement strand
TATCAAAAATCCTGACACCGAATATGTGGCAGAGATGAAAAAGAAGCTCAAAGAAAACAGCGGCTACTGTCCATGTTCCATTCTTCGGAACGCAGATACCAAGTGTATGTGCAAGGAGTTCCGTGAACAAGAAGAAGGTATGTGCCACTGCGGTCTTTACATTAAACTGAAAGACGAAAGCGCCGAGTGAGAATAGATATACATAATACCGACCGTCGGTATGATTTGATTGTGACCGACCCGCCTTGGCAACAAACCAAAGGCGGGAAGAAGGGTGTCAGACCACAAAGTAGCGGAACATGCCTAGACTATCCGGTGTGTTCGCTGGAAGACATTAAGGAGCACCTGCGTCAAGCAACCAGCCTGTGCCGAGATAACAGCATCCTGTTTATCTGGACGATTGACAAATATCTTTTTGAAGCCCAGAAGATTGCCGAAGAACTTGGTTATAAACTTCACGCAAGGATGATTTGGAATAAGATGACTGGCATTCCTGCGGCCTTTACGGTGCGATATGGTCACGAATACCTACTGTATATGTACAGAGGTAAATTCACCCCTGTTGCTCTGGAAGAGCGAGGGAAGATACATACTGTTTTTGAAGAGCGTGTTAAACGACACAGCCAAAAACCAAACATATCATATGAGATTATTAACAGACTATATCCGAACGCAAGAAAGTTGGAAATGTACGCAAGAACAGAGCGAGACAATTTCGACTGTTGGGGAAATGAAGTCCCTGTTGTAGAGGATGGCAAAGCAGAGGAGGCAATCCAATGAAAGTACATATTAAGTTGCTGAACGGCACAGCAACCGTTCCTACACTCGGTTCAGCCGACGCTGCAGGTTGCGACCTGTATGCAAACCTCGCTGCCGAGAACGGCAGTGTGACTATCGCTCCCGGTATTACATATCTCGTCAAGACCGGCATCGCTATGGAAATTCCCAAGGGCTACGCAGGCTTCATTTATGCCAGAAGTGGTTTGGCAAGCAAGCGTGGTTTGCGTCCTGCAAACTGTGTTGGCGTTGTCGACAGCGACTACCGTGGCGAGATTATGGTAGCTCTGTATAACGACTCTCAGGTCGAGCAGACCATCAATCACGGCGAGCGTGTGGCTCAAATGGTCATCGGCCCGTATCTGCGTCCCGAGTTCGTCACTGTTGACGAGCTGGATAATACAGAGCGTGGAGCCGGCGGCTTCGGTCATACAGGTGTGTGAGTATGAGTTCAAGTAAGAATAAATACAATGTGACGCTCAACGATGTCGTTCAGATTGTATTCGTTATCTTGAAGCTGTGTAAGCTCATTAACTGGAGTTGGTGGTTAGTGCTGATTCCTACTTGGGTTGCACTTGGCTTCCTCGCCATTCAAGGTATCGTGTTTATGGCAAAGCACAACGCTAACAGCCAGACAAAAGAACGAGAATGATGCTAGGGGCGGGTGTATAACTCGCCCCTTTATTATTTTGCCCGAAAAGAGGTTAATACATGAACGAAACAGGATATACAAAAGTAAAAGTTACAATCCCGTTCACATTCAATAAGCCAAATGCAAATGGAACGGTGTTTACAGAAGAATCTGTTGAGCGTGCCGTCAGTGGCCTGCAGCAAAATATCCCGATTATTTTCGGAGATGGTATGAACGCCAAAGCAGTCGGCTACACAACAGGGACATCTCGCATTGTGACTTGGGATTCTGAAAATCAGGTTTGCAAAGTGACTGTCGACGGCGTCTTGATGAATAGCGGAGCGACCATTATTATTAACGAAACTGAGAATAACCGAGTGACAGACTTTAGAATCGCAGGCATAGGAGTGTCAGTATGATTTATACCAGCTACTTTGCAAAGCTAAAAACTTTGCCTAAAGATGTGATTCCAATATCAATATGCGGAAAAGCACCCGCATGGTATAACGGACTACAATTCAAAGACCTCGCCCCAAAATATGACTTCTTTATGAAGTGGAAAGCAGACCACGACAACGAGCACTATATCAAGTGCTTTAACGAACAAGTTCTCAGCACCCTCGATTGCGAAGCTACCGTTAAAAGGCTGTTGGCGATGGCTGGTAACTTCAAAAGTGTAAATTACTTGCCATCTGTCTGCCTCGTCTGCTATGAGAAACCGGGAGACTTTTGCCATAGGCATTTGGTGTCAGAATGGCTTAACCAAAATGGGTTCGAGTGTAAGGAGTGGTGACAAATCAAGCTGATATGGAAGCTGCCACGAGACAGAGCAGAACGAATTTTACGACACTATCCTCATAAGCACTTATTTGCAAACTGGTATCTTGTTAGGGAGCATTCGTATGCGACTAGGTTTAGTATCTGGACAATAATCATAGTGGCATAGGAGTAATTTATGGAAATCCAGAAACTATTGACACCGAAAGACATCCAGAGTATATTTAGTGTAGGGAGAAATCAAGCCTACGCACTAATGCACTCAGCCGGGTTCCCGTCTATTACAATCAATAATCGGTTGTATGTTGAACCCGCCAAGCTACAAAAGTGGCTCGATACATATACAGGACGACAGTACATTCTGTAATGCAAATTGTAATAAGATTGTAATAAATCTTGTTCGGCAAACGGAAAAGATGTTGCGGCACAACGGCAAAACGGAAATGCTGCGGCGGTCTCCAAAACCGT
>JAZONG010000121.1:0-1143 GCA_045654385.1 Alistipes sp. | reverse complement strand
AAGAAAGACCTTCGCCGGTTACGGAAGATAACGCATAGCGTCGAGGTCGCCTTGCAAGTCAAGGAAAGGCACGAGAGACGGCTTTCCTACCTTGAACGAGAGAAGCCTTCCAAGGAGAACATCGAGGAGGCGCAAAAGATTCGCAAGAATCTCGCCTCCCTCCGAATCGACGACATTATCAAGGAGGCGACAACGCTCGAATCGCTCTATATGGAAGCGATAAGCAAGTTAGAGCCTCTTGATAGGACGATAATCCTGGACGGCTACATAAACGGCAAGGCGTATTGGAAAATCGGTCGAGACATCGGCTACACCGAGGTCGGAATACAAAAGAGAGTCAATAAGATTATAGAAATCTTGGCGAATCTCATATAAAAACCACTATACGAGGCAAAGAGTATTGTCTCGTATAGTTTTATTTGTGCGATAATGTATCGTGAAGAGGAGAAATCCTTATAGCAGCGTGGTGTAACGGCAACATTCCCGGCTCATAACCGTGGAGATTAGCGGTTCAAATCCGCTCGCTGCAACCCTATTGGGGAGTCGCCAAGCGGTAAGGCACGAGACTTTGACCCTCGTATACGAATGTCCGACTCATTCCTCCCCAGCCAAAACCGATGTGTTTCCTCGAAAGAGGTTGCGAGAGTTGTGGGTGCGGTAGCGCAAAAGCAGATAACCCTCAAAAAACATTTTTATGGAGGTTCTTATGGATAAGAACAATGTATTCGACCCCTGTATGGAGAACGCTGCTTGCCAAGCGACAACGCCTTGCGAGCCTATCGACCGTGTAAAGGCGAGAGTTCAAGAAGAACTCGGAGACCTTTGCGTGAAAATCTCTAAACTCTCCACCTTCCTCTTCGGAGACGGCGTAATGAACGCAAAACTCTCTATGGATATGGTTTGCGCTATGCACGAACAGTTGAGAATTATGCAAGAGTACGCAAAGATTCTTCAACGCCGCCTTATCATCTGGGGAAAGACCGACGAAGAGTTACATTCGGACGATAAGTGTTGTCGCCCTATGGCGTATTAAGGAGGCAATATGGCACAAGGCAAGAAGTACAATGACGACTTGAAAGAACGAGCCTTCGCCCTTCTTGCTTGTAACAATAGCGTCGCCTATGTCGCAAAGGAACTCGACCT
>JAZONG010000120.1:0-54323 GCA_045654385.1 Alistipes sp. | reverse complement strand
TTCTCACGGATTGCGCCTGCGATTCCATCACACAAGGCGCCTACTGTCTTGTATTTCATACGCTATACTGGTGTGGTTAGAACATTAGTAATATCAATAACATCGCCCTCGCTGCTTACTACGGCGTAGGGTGCTTCCTTGGTGTACGCCACGATTGTAAGAGTCACAGGGAATGGTACAACTGGGATAATCTTATCCATAACTTCATCCTCTGGGCTCATACGCAGCGTAGGCACATTATCAGACTTGCCACCTGGTACACTCGTCTGCAACACGCTCAACGAGCCTGCACCTTTCTCGATGTGAATGCTAAATACATCACTTACCTCCACCTCGGCAACCCACTTGTTGCCATCTTTAACAAATGTTAATTCCATAGTCTTATGTTGTTTTGTGAGCAACTGCCCTTTGCTCTGTTATCTATATATCTTCCACTCGCCAAGAAAAACTCCTGTAGAGGAATCTTTCTTGAATGTCAACTCGCAGATACCCCATGTACCAAACGAGGGTGCTACACCATCTTTCCAATAGACGCTTGGAGTGATATTGAGCGTCACACCCGCCTGACACCCAAAGCGTATAATCCACACATTGTCGTAGCTCGAATTGGGAGCGTAGAGCGTGCTGATAGTAAGCGTTGTTACTGACACCTTCCACTCATACACCATATTCGCGGTATAGCTATTCAACGAGGGTGCAGAGGTTAGTTGTACCTTCTGCGTCGCCGTAGCCACCTCAGTAGGCATATTCTCCGCTACGACATCCGAGGCTATCTCTCTTACGGACATATTCTTGTCATCAGCAATAAGCTTTGTAAGTGCTGTACCATTAGCCTCTACCTGCGTCTTTTGTGCTGCGACATCGCTTACTGCTCCCTCGGCCTTCGTATTCGCTGACTGGATGGAAGCGCGAAGGTCAGCTTCTGCCGCTACAGTGTCATTTCGTAGGGTCTCAAGGCCTTTCTCTACTATTTGGACCTTACCAAGATTCTGGAAGTCGCTTCTATCGTTTTGGATGCGAGTGCCATCAATCAGCTTCTTAGCATCCTTTTTGGTCTCTACGATAACACCCTCAAGTTGTACATATCTTGATTTCTTGACATTCTCGCCAACAGTATATGTGGCCTGGTACTCATCGTAGAGTTCCTTCTCGAAACCTATGATTCTGGACTCTCTGCCGCTGCTTCCAAATGATGAAGATACAAGCAACACCCTCTGGCCTATATCATAGTTCTTATCATGTCGTGTGCAGTAAATAGGGTCCGTAGGACATTCGTAGGTGTTCGTGTCCTTGCTTCTTAGTGTCGCTATCTCTTGTCCCTTAAGCAGCAGATTTATCTCTGCTGTGGAGATGTTTCTATCAGGCAACGCTACACCTGTGAGAATAAACTTATCTCCAACCTCTGGGTGCAGATACTCATTTGGAATGTATATCTCATCGTCACCTCCAGCGTTTTCGTGCTGGATAATAATCTCGAAGCCTTTTTCAAAGTTCGTGTATCCTCCGAGGATGCTAAGCTCAAACTCTCTACCTTGTAAGCTACCACTAGTAAATGTCGCACCTATAGTCTCGCCAGGGATAATATTCGCAGGAGTGAAATCGGTGCCAGAACAGTATATACGATAAACAGTAGTAGATACACCATCAGCTGTCATCACCCTTGTCTGGACATCTGTGATTGTCTCCTCATTCTTGGGGTATATGCCATCCAAGAATACGACTTGCTCGACTACATCCTGTGGAGCAAGGTTTTCCACTGCATCAATGTATTGTCTACCTTTTGGCAAGAGCAATCTTCGCTCCGAGATATGATTTGTTACACCTCCTTGCTCTGTATGCCTATAGCTCTTTGGGATGTTGCGAGTGCCACCAAAGACATAAAAGCGAGTTCCGTAGTCAGCATTTTCTCCACGCTTCGCAATAGGCATCTTGCTGACGACTCCGCCCTCTGCGAATTGCTCAGCCTCACCATGCAAGCACTTGCCAAAATTAAGAGTTACAGAAGCTGGGGAAGCGTCATCATCTACCCACCACTCCGTCTCAAAGAGATTGGCAATGTTTAACACAGCATCCCAGCAAGTAACACCGTCAAATGACAGAGCTACAGTCTTTGTGGAAAGCTCTTCGGGAATGTTGCCTACACTCCAATAGTCTACTCCAAGAAAAGCATTCATATTGGAGCAGATAAGTTCAGCAAATGTAGATAATGTGGTAGTGAGATTAAAGGTCGCCTCCTTGATGTCATCCTGGGTCCAGAATACACGACTGCGCTTCATCTGATGCTGCTGAGCATAGAATTTAAGCTCATAAGCATAACCATCTGCGCTATTATGACTTTCGGGGATTACTTCATCCATAATCTCCCATTTGCGACCTTTGTGGACTATATACCATCCTCTGTTGATTGGGAGTATGTCCGTGTGATTGAATGCGAGAGAAATGTAATTATCGCCCATTAGCACACTCTTGATGAGAGAGTCCTTAGTGATAGGTACTTCTATTCTCATCCCCTCGCCAGGGCTATATACAGGGCAATGTGTCATTTCGTTCTATAAGGCTTAAGGAGCATCGTCACTCCTATATGTGCAAAGGTATGTTAAAAGGGGGTAACTACAAAATTTTCTAAGCAAAATTTCTCGGTATAGGTTCTGTGAACTTAACCGCTAGCTTACAAGACTTTAGGTTGTAGTTATCAAAGGAAGTACAAGTGTCGTACTTTAGAGTGAATCTCTGTGATAACGCAGGAACCTCAAAGGTACAAAAACCTCGCATAAGCTCCTCTACGAAGCGCGTGTAGTTCATCATGAAGTCCTCCTCCGTTTCTCCAGTTACTACAAATGTGAGCGACACTGAGCGTTCTTTAACCTTTGGGGAGGCAGGGGCCATATATTGCACTCCATCCATGGATGGAATATCATTAGATATCCATTCCTTCATCTCTGCTGGTTTCATCAGCTCGGCATAGCCTCCTTTGAGCATGGTTGCCCCGAAATCGCTCAAGGGCAACCCATTCAACTTAACATCCGACATCGTTATATGTTTTCTATGTTTCTATTCATTCTATCAATGCCCTCTCTAATCAAAGATAGCTCTCTAGTATGCTTCTCTATGAGAGAGGTGTCGTTGTGTATCTGTGCCAATGTCTCACTTATAGATGTGGTCTGCTGTAGCTGAGACACACTCAAACTCTTGATATATTGCACCGCCTCGTTGATGGCAGTTGTCTTACCTTGTATATCTGTGAAGCGACCATTCAACTCATCTCCTGTGTCCTGCGACATAGCCTGGAAGCCTCGTGCCGTTGCCTCCTGGCCTACTCCATCCATATTGAAACCCATGGCCTCTGCATTAGCATCCCAAGCTGCTGCTGCGGCAGATGCACCATCGAACATCATGCCCATGTTGTCGAAGATTCTGTTAGTCACTTCGGCAATCTGATTGCTATCGTCAGACATAAAGGCATTGCGTAAGTCCTCTGTGTATTGGTCGAGATATGCTTGTACAAACAACTCTTGGACCATCTGCTTGCCGAGGGTATCTATAATCTCCGAACCTTTCTTACCAAACTCATCCCATGCGTCTGTACCATTGCGTACCGAGTCAAAGATAATATCAGTAAGGTCTCCTGATAGATTGCCAAAGACATCGGAAATCATGCCATCTATCTCTCCTAGGGCCTCGTTATACTTATCGCTAAGCTCTATGGCATTCTCTATCTGTTTGCGCTGCTCGTCTGTAATCTGGGTATTTGTCTCAAGGAATATTCGTGCTGCTTCGACATTGAATAGCCCATCTTCTCCCCAAAGTTCTGGGGCAAGGTCCTTGAGTGATGTGTACTCATCTTTGAAGCCAAACAAGTTGGCAAAGCCACTTCTATCCAATGTCTTTACCAACATACCCTCAAGGGCATTATACTCCTTTTTAACAGCGTCTACATACTCCTCAAACTTCTTTTTATCTCTAGGTCTAATCGCATACCATGTCTCGCCATTATCATCTGTCATTATATTCTGCGCTCCCTCAAACATTCCAAGCTCTGCCTGCGTTGCCTCTTCGTACATGCGCTTCAATTCTGCAAGCATTTCACGAGTGTCAGCAGCCCTCTTTAGTTGGTTAGCTCCGAATACTGACTCATAATCCTCCTTGTTAAGAGAAACGAGAAGTTTCTGATACTCTACCAAGAAGTCCTTGCGGTTCTGCTCGAACTCATATATCTCGGCTTCTTTACTTGTAAAGGCCTCTATCGCCTGCGAGATAATGTCGGTAACACCGCCTACAATAGCACCTATCCAACCACCAGCAGCTGCGCCCTCTGCGGCAGCTGCGAAGTTCTGACCCAAGGCACCTAAGCTCTGTGCCGTCTCCTTGAGACTGTCGTTGTTAGTAGCCTCCGAAAGACGCATAAAAGCATCGGCAATGCTATTGATGGTATTAGCAGCATTAGACGCTGCAATAACCGCCATCTCCTTAGCTTGCATCTTAAGTCCAGCCGCTGTGTCGAGCATCCCTGCCTTGACAGCCTGATTTTGTTCATTAGCTGCTGCAACTTCAAGCTCTCCTGCTTCTGAAAGCAGCTTGAAGGCATTGATGATGTTTGAGAACGGATACTCATTACGCTTCTCTAGCTCCTCCTGCTTTTCGTACAACTCATTATAGATGCCCTGTATCTGCTCAACATCATTCTTCATGTTGTTAAGCTGCTCCTCAGTGAAGCCTACAGGTTTTTCTACTTTCGCTCCACGCAAGTAATTAATAAGTTGCTTAGTGTCTGCAATGACAGCCTTAAGCTGTGACCTATTCATCTTATCTGCGTCGCCAAACAATCGCACAAATAGGTTGCTCTTTCCGGACATGGTATTATCAAGGTCTGCTAACTCCTTGTCTCGCTCCTTCTCTATGCCCTTACGCTCCCATTCGTTTGTGGCTTTGGCAATCTTCTCAGCATAAAGCTCTGCAATGGCTAGACGCTTCTCTTGATACTCTCCATACTCTGCAAGATACTCGTTCATTGCCTTGCGCTCAGCAGCTGCTACATCAGCATACTCCTTATCTTTCTGCGCTGTGCTGTATGCTCGTAGCTGTGCAAACTGCGATGTTTGCTCCTCTGTGAGTGCACCACCCTGTTGTGCCTTGAGGGCATCCTCCTGTCTCTTTATCTCATCCTCACGCAACTGGTAGTTAAGGGCAATCTGAGCACGCTCCTTCTCGCCACCCTCGACAAGTTGGTTGATGCGCTCCTGCTCAAGGTCTCGCTCAAGCTTTAGAAGAGCATCAGACAATTCTTTAGCCTTTTTCTCGGCCTCCTTTGCCAGTTTGTCGGAGTCATCTTTCTTCGCAGATGTGTCGCCACCAAGTGACTTAAACTTTTTCTCTGCCTCTTCTAATTGCGTAACAAGGCCCTTGTATTGCTCCTCGGTGTAGTTAGCCCTGTTCTTGTTGGCTTCTGCTACTGCGGCCTTGGCATCTAACCAGGCCTTTTGCGCCTCTTTATATGCTTTATCCAAGTTTGCATTTACACCATCGCCACCACCAGCATCAGGCTCATCCAAGAATCCAAAAGCATCAAGCAAGTACTCGCTGTTCTCTGTCTCTTTCTTTAACTCTTCATTAGCCTTATTTAGGTCATCAGTAATTTTTTTGATATTGTTTACATAATCATTTCCAATAATACCAGAAACATCATAGTCAAAAAACTTAGCAAATGGGAACCAACCACCAGTAGAACCATAAACTCTGATGTCATCGGCTGCTGCTTGCATCTCTTTTGCAAAGTCTATATCTGTCAACTCGCCGCTGATTCTTCTTTCGATGAGCCTCTTTATGTTACTCTCTAGTTCAGCCTTTCCTTTCTCAAGAGATTCGTCATCGAACATATTGCTTCGTTGTTTATAGCCTATGGATAAGGTGCCAGATGTTAGGTATTTTGCAATAATATCATCAACACTTTTCTTTAATGCGAGGCTTTCGTCGGCAAGCAGAAGCTCAATGTCAGCTTTATTTTGCAGCGCTTCATTCTGTCTGTCTGTGATAGCTGCTAACTGCACTCGTTTGGTCTGCTCAAAGTTGTATTTCTCAAGGTTGCTTGTCAATGTCTCGACAGCAAGTGCCTCGGCATTCAACCCATCTACGATAGATGGGTTAATCTCTTTCAACTGCTTGAGAATCTCTCTACGCTCTGTCTCCGAGGTGTTGGCATCTTTGAGACGGAAAGCCAACTTGTTGACCTCGATATACTCATTGTGTGCTGCTTGCTCAAGCTCGCCCATTACACGAGCAGTATCCTCCGTTGCTTCAGCAGCCTCATTCATGCCATCTACCCAATCCCAAATAAGTGCAATAGCTGTGGCAGCAATAGACGCAATAAGACCAATAGCATTGCTCTTCATGGCTGTATTCATTGTCCTCCATGCCATAGTGAGCGACTGAACACCTCTAACTACGCCCCACAAGCTCTTAGTAAATGCAACGAGGTTAAGAGCGCCCTGTATAGCTGCGTATGCCATGAGCGCTGCGCGATAGGCTCCGTATGCGATAACGAGTTTTGAGATTAGCCCAAGCACCACCTCGTAGTGCTCAATCATCCATCCAGCACCATCAAGTACGCTATTGACAACACCCTCATTAGACTCGCCAATCTCATTAAACATCTGGTATATAGCATCCTCAAGGGCGCTTATCTGTCCGGTAATGGTCTGTGACTGCTTCTCCATCAAACCGCCAAACTTGCCACCCTCCGATGTCATGCCCTTAAGGGCTGCTTGCACCTCTGGGAATCCAATCTTACCGGCTGAGACCATTTCTCGCACCTCATTAGAGGTCTTACCCAATACCTTAGCAAGCTCATCAGCAAGGGGGATACCTCGGCCCATGAACTGCTTAAGGTCCTGCGTAAACAAGCCTCCTTGTGTTCGTGTGGTACCATACAAATAGATAAGGTCACCTAATGGGATAGAAAGACCTGCTGCTATATCGCCAAGCATGGTAATCTCTTCCGCCACCTCTTCTGCTGTAGAACCAAATGCGAGAAGATTCTTAGCACCATCGGTAACATCTTGTAATCCGAATGGAGTCTTTGCAGCTAAGTCAATCATTTCCTTCATCAGAGCATCTGACTTCTGCTTGCTGCCGAGCATAGTCTCAAATGCTACCTCAAGCTGTTGCACCTCGCCACGCACTGTTACCATCTTGCGAATGAACTCCTCCATGGTAAATCCTGCAACTAAATCGGTCAGAGCATTGCCCATCCTGCCAAAAGCAACATCCATGCGCTCGGAATCCTCCACTACACTTGATGTGGTCTGCTTGGCAGCCTTAATTAGCTCCTTTAGTTTCTTGAGAGCCTCGTCGTTATCTATTACAACCGTGAGATCTATCATTGTCTTTTCGTTTTGTAGTTGTGGGATGCGTCATTACATCCCTATTGTGCAAACCTCTTGAGAAATTCAATGTTCTTGGGATCTGACAAATCCAGTACCTCGACATCGTTACTCCTATCGTTTGCCTTGCTTTTCTTCTTGTCGTTCTTGTAGTCTGTACGCTGTGCATCTAGCATCGTAAGCATTATGTTCGCCCAGCTCGTACCCCACATTATACTATCCCATGACCAGCCTTGACTTATGAGAGTGTTTACTTGTCCCCAGATGCTGTTTCCTCCATAGCTATCCGCTTCTCTGTCTCGCTTTGGGAAATGTTCACCGAGATGATTTTTACCAAGCGAATAGCCTTCATAAAATCCTCATAGTACGACTGATAGATGATAGTATAAAGGATGTTTGACATGGCCTTTGGTGTCATCGTAGGCGACCATAAGAACTCATTAACACGCTCTTCGAGGTTGTTGTCTATCTCCTCCTTAGTGCGTAGCGTAGCTATGGCTATAATCTCTGCTACCTGTTTTGGCTTCTTCGAGCATATCTCCCACATCGCCTTAACAACATCGCCTTTGGGGTCGTCAAGAACCAAATCAAGCTCGATGAGCCTTCGTGAAATGAGAGCCAATCGAGCTAGTTGCAAGGGGTGTAGTTTGTATGTATGCTTGTTACCATCACTATCCTCTATCTCGAAGGTCTGTGCTTGGTCTGTGAGGATGTCGAGTGCTCGACTATCCATTAGTTGCTTCGGTGTCTTGCGTATCATACATCATTATATGTGTTAGTCCCCTCTGTGCTCTCGCTGCACAAGGCGAGTCGTTAACTCTCCGAGGGGTGTCGTTTATGCTACTCTGTAGCCTCAGTGTATGCTGGTGTGGGAATAATCCACCATGGCTTGCCTGTTGTTGGGGCAAGGACAGTAGCCTCCACTGAGATGCGGAGAGGCTCCGATGCAGACATAGTACCTGTGAGTGTTGCCACGAACTTGAGGCGTGCGAATGCCACAGAGAAACCACTCTTAGCATCGAATACAAAGGCGCTTACGCCCTCGTAGATAGTACCCTCCTCTGCCTCTGTGGTACCGAAGTAGAACTCCAAGGTCTCATCGTCAAAGTCGGCAACCTCCCATGTCAACTTCTTTGTTGCAGAAGAGGTGTCTACTGCTGACCAGAATGGAGATACCTGGTCCTCACGGAAGAACTCAGTAGAAGAGGGCATTGCAAAGTTGGTAGATACACCACCCTGGTAGGGCTGTGTGATACGCGTAAATGCCTTCATTGCGTCTGCTGCACCAGTACCTGTCACACCAGTAGTGAGGACATCGCCAACATGAATAGATTTTAGACCGACAATCTGTCGCTCAGTTGCTGCGCTCATATCTTAGTATTTTTTAAGTTCGACTTTAATGTTTACAAATGAGTAGGAGAACTCCGACTCACTAAAAAGAGTTTCGCTCTGTACATCGAAGTAGTACCTTTCATTAGAAGGATATACAGACAAAGCTTCATACGCTAGTGCTGAAAGCTCGCCTAGTCTCTTTCTATTGGGGTATCTTTGCTCAGAGCGGTCTATCGTAGGGGTGACATCTGGGACATAGATGTTAATATTAACAGTCGCAACCTGGATGTCTCCCACTGCGTTAGATAATGGAGCTACGACGATAAACTCTCCTGTCAACTGATTATTAGATGTTGATGTGGGGAAGTGGTCAGCATACATCGTGGGGACCTCGTTACTAAGTCTCGAAGTGCGCAACGCAGTCCAGACAATGTTAAATATGTCGTTTGATGTTAGCTTTTTCATCCTTGCTTCATTAACCATCTTCTAAAGTTTTCCATTTGAGTCTTAGCCTGAGACTTAACCCAATCGCCAGAGCCATTAATCACATCGTAATTAGCCTCTACATAAGCCGCGTACTCCATACCCGCTACCCATACCAGGTATGTTTTGTCGCCACTGTACTCGCTTGCCTTCTGCCTTGCAAAAGCTCTTCCTGCTTCCTTAGCCATCGTAGAGTCACCTCCTCCTGTTGTAGGGGATGCACCTCCTGTAAAAGACTCCTCTATAACCCTTCCAGACTGAACAACGATATAGCCGATAGAGTTTCGCAGATTGGCGGTGCGGTCTGTATAGTTGCCATGCTCTTTAGCATACTTTACAACCTGTTCGCCTAATCTACACATCCATTCCGCAGACTTGCTGTTATACAGCTCCTCAAACTTCTTGAATTGTCTTTCGACTTCTCGCTTATTAGTCCATACTATAGCCATAGCTTAGCCTTCTCACCTCTTTGCTTGGGAATCTTGTTGCTTATCACGCTATACGATATGGGAGATTGCTCCTTTGGTTTGCCATCGAAGATGTTATAACCATTATGGTCAACTATTCTTACTTTGGTATTGACAGGGATAGGGCGTTGCGTCGGAGGCATTATAACCTCAAAAGAGTAAACTTTGACTGTGCCATCACTTTGTGCCACCTCTCTTGCACTGCCGTTCTGTTCAGCATTACAGCGACACACCGAAATCCACTCATTACGCCCCTCTGTCCATGAACCATCAGCATTTAGAATAGCATCCTCCTCGTATAGCATTTCTAGCATGTAGGGGTATCTCTTCATCTCTAGCTCATTATGTAAACTGTGGGCCTAGAATCAAACTGCTCAGCTATATCGGCAAGTCCGTGCTTCTTAGCGATAGTGCAAATTCTATCCTTTAACTTGTCAACATTGTAAGAGAGAGAATACCCAGAATCGCTCTCACTAGACAAGCTAATTAGGTGCAAGAGTATATCTATACTCACTCTTGCTACAGACTCGGCCATATCTTTAGAGTATTCATCCTCTTTGATAAGGTCGTTATCTATGCAAGCCTTTAGGATGAGATTTTCATCGACATCGTAAGGATACAAATTGCCGATTATAGCCTCGTAGTTAGTCATCTTGATTTACTTTTGTTTTTGTCTCTTTAGGCTCCTTTGAGCGTACTTCACTGACAAGTCCGAGAGCTTTTAACTCTCGGAATCTGTCTGCTGAAAATTCTACAATGTCATCAACTTTGTAGACCTTTCTGTAGTCATCCTTGTCGTGAAACTCTCGTAGAATCTTTCCCTTCATTATGCCTGTACCTGTGATTTGTCAAGGACATAAATCTGGTCTACATTCTCGATTACAGGAAGAACGAGAGCCTGGCCGCTTGTGAACTCCTGCAATGGGTCGTTCTTTGAATACTTCGAGATGAGCTTGTAGTCATCAACTGAAGAGTAAACTACACCACTAACAGGGTTTGTCTTCTCTGCAAGAGTACCCCAAACAAGAGCACCCACCTCCTCTGATGTGAGGAAGATGATGCGGTTGTCATTCCAAGGCTTCTTAGACACGCGCTTGCCATTCTTCTCTACGATGATTGAACGGTCAACCTTGATGATGTTAATGCCGTTGAACTCATCAGAGAAAGCCTCGTCGAACATAGAAGCTGAGGGAACAGGAAGTGCTGATGCAGAGCTGTATGAGATGCCACGATATGTAGCAACAAGCTCCTTCGCCCAGCCTGTCTGACGAATGCCATTGTATGTTGCCAATGACAACATCATGGTTGTAGGCGAGTTGCCATCAGCATCAGCCTTTGACAATACATTGTGGATAGCCTCCTTGTCAACTGCATCCTTTACCTTAACACCAAAGGTGTTCTCTGCAAGGTAGCCGAAGTCTACACGAAGAGCTGTACCCTCATTGTTGGCATCGTCAACTGCTACTACACCATCTGACAAACCTACGAGGAAGTTAAACTCGTTCTTCTCGTCAATACCAGCAGCACAGGCAATAGCATCGTTAGACAACTTGTTTGCAATCTGAGTAGCTGTAGCACCCTGTGCCTTCATGATGTTGATAGCGTTAATCTGCGTCTCACGAAGGATTTTCTTCATACCAATCTTAGGCAAGATACCTGTAGCGCGAGCTACAGAGTCACGAGCCTTTGCTGGCAACTCAGAGTCCATAGATACCATGTCGGCAGCTACAAACTGAGTGTTTACAGATGCGCTCTCCCATTTCTGGTCTGCTGAATACTCCTTGCGGAGCATAGTCTTGTGAAGGTAAGTCTGCTTATTACCACGCTTACCATTTACAAGCTCAATGAGTCTCTGCAACTTAGGCATGAAACCCTTTACATACTCTGAAAACAATGATTCTTTCATAGTCTACTTTGGTTTAAGCGTGATAGGGGATAAGTGTTGGAACTGCCTCCTTAAGAGCTGCCTTAATCTCAGCTGTGAGAGGATATGGAGCTGCTACATCGTTGAATGTACCATGGTTCATGATACCAACGAGGGGAGCCTCCTTAGATACGCTATTTACTACTACACCTACATACTCAAAGTCTGAGGGAAGTGAAGCATAAGCGTCGCCACCAGAAGTGATAGGCATGGGCTTGAATACTGTCTCGTCAGCAGTGCTGCGAATAACAAGGTGGCCTGCCTTGATTGTCTCTGGGGCAAAATCGGTAACATCCAAAGTGCGACCACCAGGAATGCCACCAACATAGTTTACGATAACTACCGAGTCAAGGCCGAAACCAACGACCTCACCGGCTTTCGACAAATTTGCTGTTGCGCCCATTTGCTTAATGTTTATGACTAAAGCTAGAAGCCACTGGCAATCTCTTCAAGCTGTTCGTCTGTGAATACCTTGTCTTCTCCCTTTGGCTTGTCCTGCTTAGGCGTTGGTGGATTAGTGAGGTGTGCTAGACCACTGTCTGCCATCTGCTGCTTGAACTTTGCCAAGTCTTCCTCTACGCTTGTGAAATAGTCATCGAAGTCATCGTCATCCTTGAACGACATACGCTCAAAGTTTTTCAACGCTGTTTCTCCATAGGTGCCAGTATCAGCAAGCAACTTTGAAAGTCGCTCCTTACGACCTGTGGTGACTTTTTCGCCCTTCATCGTCTCAACCTGGCTGGCTAGGGTCTCTACAGACTTCTGTAGCTCCTTCACCCATGCTGGGGTCTCGTCTTTGGGGGTAGAGGTTGTTTTTGACGACTTCTTAGGCGATGGGTTCTGGTTGTTGTCATCATCGTCATCGTCGTCATCATCGTCATGGTCATCCTTTGACTTGGAGTCATTGATAACTCGTGTAGCCATCGACTGACCATACTTTAGGAAGGGAATACAACCAGAGACAGCAGCGTCTACAGCGTCTTCAACATCTTCCTCCGAGGCATTTTCGTCAAGCTTCAGATTGTCGGCAATATGCGCTGCGACACTCATCAACTCATCACGCTTATAACCGAATGCCTGTGCTCCGGTTTTAAGCTTTAGAAAAACTTTCTTTTTTAAGTCCATACTTTGAATTGTGGTTAAACAAAAAAGTCTGCTGACAATACGCCAACAGACTCTCCACGCATGGATAGTAATTTCGAGAGATTCAGTGGCGTATATCATCATACGCTACGGCAAAGGTAAAATAAAAGTGTTTGACATGCAAACACTTTGTGAGAAAAAAATAAAATTTATTTGATTAGGGCCTATTTTTTCTTTATAAAGGCCATTGTTTTGACTTGTAGGGCGTTATCCATGCTCTTGATATAGTTTGGACTAGGCATCTTAGATAACATCATAGAGACTTTGTTTGTGCCGATAAAAAATAAATGCTATATTTACGATGAAAATAATTCTTTAACCTTAAACAATACACTTACTATGATTGGACTATCTATCATCTACTGGGTGCTAATTATCGCAGCAGCAATCTTCGAAGTCTTGCTAATAATAAAGTTCTGGAAGATGTGCAACGACATTAGAGCGCTTAGAAATCACTTCATCCAAGTTCCGCAATCAGAGCAATCAACAAAGCCACAATCTGGCCAAGTATCTGGAGCTGGCTTGTTTTTACTAGTAGTATTCATAGGCCTAGTAATTATAGCTGTCATCTTTGCCTAATCAAAAACTAAGGAGTCATATAAGTGACTCCTTTTATATTGTCACATTCCCATCTCTATGATTCTTATCTAGGGCCATATTATCCTCAATGGAATTTGTCAGTTGCTTCATCATGTACTCTTTGAAGGGTAGATATGCTTTGAGCAAATCATCGTCATCAGCCATCCTTCCGTACATATCACACAGACAATCCGACATCTTGCTATACAACTTTTCTCCTAGCTGTATGCAATCCAATATATTTGCTGTAGTATCTCCAACATTATAGGACCTTGGACATTTCTTTTCGTTAATTTCGCTCATAGTCTTAAATCGTTAATCCATTTTCACCATTCTTTGCTTGTCTTTCAGTGGACATCCTGTATTCCACCCGAGACAAGTCCAACATAAGCTACACGGCAATATAGGCTTACCGCAGCTAGGACAAATCTGTGATTCAAATTTATTGTCTAACTCAACCTCGTCACAGCAATAGGGACACCATTCGTATATCTTATCCATACTACTCTGCTAGCTTCTCGTAAATGCCTTCTCCATTACTAAACGCTCCAACCTTTCGATATACATCATGAGACAGGTTATGACACATCGTCTCACACTCCTCTATTATGTGGTCTACAAACTTGGTAATGGCCTTCTCGAAGTTATGCTTCTGCATCTTTCGCAGACCATTATTCCAAATCTTTGCTCCTACTCCATTAGACAGATAACATAGCGATGCACCATATTTATCATCAATAAAGTCTTCCACTATAATGTCTGCAACATCTTCTTTTGGGGTATCGCTGTCACAGCAATCAATTACGAGCCTATAATCTAGGTTACTATGTTCATAGTATCCTGGGTTAATTGTGATGTAGGCTGTGATGAGATACTTCAAACCAGAGTTCTTGTACTGGAACCAAAACTCCTGGCAAATAATAGCAGTATCAGCATCTCTGCCGAACTTGAAACTCTTACATAGAGCATCCATCCAGCCTACAGTAAGGCCGTACTCTTTAATATCATCCTTAAGGAAAGACCACTCGTTCTCGTATCTTTCTCCATCTTCCTCAAAGTAGTCATACAAAACATAGGTTCTGTCTGCGTTAATCGTGTGAAAATTACATGTTCCCATACTTTTAATAATTTATATTCAACATTCTGATTTGTCCAGTATATACTCGCTTATTGCTTCTTGTGCGAAGTGTAGGTGATAGTGTGCCTTCTCTGATGAAGGACCATCATCGTAATGCTGCTTAAAGTAACAGTACACATCCTTGCACTTCTCCAGCACTTCCTTCAATTCTCCATCATTACACTTACTGATAATCTCATCATATCTAACAGAGACTACCTCCTCGAAATCGTACACCATAACTTCTAGTCTTCCAATCTTACATACTTAACTGACATCTTGTACGCCCAGAGTCTAAAGTCTCGGTTATTGGCGCAGACCCATAGTGTAACAAGAGTAGGCACCCATGCAACTAGGTGTGGAACATGTCCAACAACCATGATAAGGAACATTGTAGATACAATTAACAATGCTATGCGGATTTTAACACTTGTCTTCATGCTATCTAAAGGTTTTTGCTTGTTCCCAAATCTTGTCCAATGTACTAGGCTCCGCATACTCTGTTGTGTCGTCGTAAGCAAGAACAACCAACTTAGCGAAATTGATGTGAGTATTCGCCTCATCTGTGTAACCCGCCTTCATCAAGCGCTGTGCATCTGACAGGTGGCTTAGGATTGCATTTACTACTTGCACTTTCATAACTCATTGACTGTTAGAATGTTAGTTTCTTATTTATATAGTAAATCTAGTGAAAATTTAGCTTATTTCCAAATAATTAACTCATTATTTTTCAGTGAGTTACAAAGTTTTTTCTCAATCCTTTTCGTTCAAAATATACTTCACCGCCTTCTCGGCTCTAGCTGCTGCATACACGATAAGTCTGTTGTCATCTTGGAGCTTTCTAAGCCATCCACTGATATAAGCAACACTATTATTGAAGCACTTACTTATATCTAACTCAGCTATGTTGCAAAGCATCGCTGAACCTATTTCTGCCACAAGCTCCTCCTTACTATAAGTTTCAGACTTGCTCCTAGCAATACCAGTCATAAACCTGTCGCATCTGCTTTTATGACCAGTGCTATGCACTAGCTCATGAAAGGTCGTAGAGTAATACTCCTCTGCCGACTCAAACTGCTCAAGCAATGGCACTACAACATAATCCAAACTAGGACAGTAAGATGCCTCATTGCTTGCCTTCGATTCAAACAACAGGTGTTCTCTTTCAACATAATCGTTAACAATACACTCTGCTGTCTCTATAGGTTCGTGTGGGCATGGGATAGGTTCTCCAAGCTTAGACTCAATGCCATCTACATCTTTAAGGTGGAATACATTGTAGTACCTAAGAACTGGTATCTGCTCCTTCTTTTCCACCTCTTCTCCTGTGGTAGGATGTGTTGTTTTCTTCACGCTTTCAAGCATCTTATAGAAAACAACAAACCTCGACTTCGCACCTTTCTTGATACTACCGCCGAGGTTCTGTATTTGCTTAAATGTTAGGTATTCTCCAGGCTCTCCGAGCAAGAACTGATTGAGGAAGCTGTATGGTCTTCTTGTTACATACGATACAGCTCCATTCAGCGTTCCGTGCCATGGCTTGTGCCAGGGGATAAATCCTTTCTCCAATTCTTGGATGATGCGGTCTGTGACCATCTGATATACATTTGTAGCTGCCATAGGTATAAATGTGTTACTTTGTTTATATACTCGTCTTTACTGTGCAATCCACCAGCCTAATCTGTTGTAGAGTAGTAGTAATCCAACTCCTCGTCTTTAAGGTTATCTGCGCACCACTGGTCAAGCTCTCTCCACAATTTGTCGTATAGGCGTGCATACTCATCATTGCGCTCGTACCATCTCCATATCTTCCAGTACAAAGCCATAGAGAGTTCCGTGATGTACTTGTAGTCGTGCTTCCAACTCTTAAAGGCATTCTTATAGGTATCCTTGATAGCTGATACTACGAACTTATCAGCAATGCTAAAGTCCTCGTAGAATATCGTCATCGGCTCGTAGCCTGTCAGTTCTTTAATGTTCCAAGTCTCCATAATCTATCTATATTAAAAGGTTATTACTATCATGCCTGTTGCTTTATTAAAAACTTTCACTACCTTTGCAACTGAAAAACCTGCGGGGTTTCGGAACTTCTCCTACTCCCCCAGGTCTGTTAGATGGAAATCTCGAAGCAGATTCTTATCTTCCAGACCCTCAAAATGAATTTAGCACTCATAAAGAACAGGTTTTCGGAGCTACTTTACTATTGGGCTAGCTCCACCTCCCAAAGCCAGGTTGCCGCCTGGCTTTTTCTTTTACAACTTGTAGAGATAAATTGCTTGCCCGAAGCTATCCCATACAACCATATCAGGCTTAATCTCAGACAAGAATGTGTGGTCACTCTTAGGGTCATTGTAAACATACGCCCAAGCACCTGCAAGGTAAAAACTTTCGTTGCTTCCAAAGTATGCCTTAGTGTCATCTACATCTTTTACCAAACCCCAGAACTGATTATCTAGTCCCTCGCAGTTGATTGCGTCGATTACCTTAAATGCTTTTGCGTTCATAACTTACTGACTTTTAATAGGTTATTGTTCTTATTTGTTATGTAAATATAGTGAAAATTTTACTTTTTACCAAATGTTTAACCTCCTTATTTTCAGCGTTTTAGTACATTTTTAATCATTACCGCATAGCACAAAAAAAAGAGGTCTTTCGACCTCCTGGCAAATGTATAGTAGGGATGTTAGAATAACTCGTACTCATCTTTGGAGATAAACTCCCCTCCATGCTCAATCTGATAAACTATCTCTGTTTTGTAGTCTATCTTTTTCTCCTTCTGACCACGATATTTAATATACGCTACTAATCGCTCCTCTGGGACAATCCTCAATGCAGCATCGTAGAAGTCATCGGCTATATACATTGTTTCTCCAGCTTCAATAAGCTTGAGTCTATTCTCAAAGATGTTTTTCATACTACAAAACTTGTTACTCCTGTAAAGGTAATAATAATTATTGGAACAGGCTGTAATACTTCCTCATTTTTTCGATAAGTTCATGCTTCTTTTTAAGCTCTGCTGGGTTGGTTGAGTCCATAACTCTAATCAGCTCATAATAATAGTGGCCTCTTCCACCTTCTACTCCAACCTCATTGGCTATCTTAGTCCATAAGTCGTCTCCAAGATATGACCTCGCTACATCTGGTAAATCTTTAGCATATAGCATTTTTGCTGTGTTGACTTGTATTTCTCCGACCACTCCGTTAGATGTAGAGACATTAACTATATTTCCACTATAACCATCAGACTTGTCTGCTGTCTGCCTCTTCGTTCTGATATAAGATGGAGATTTCTCCAACTCTGCTAGCACTCCTTCTATCTCGCTCTTTTCTACTATTATAGTCGTTCTAGCGGCATCTTTCAATGAGTAGGGAGATATTCCCTCAGCAGAGGTCTTTCTTATTATCGACGACTCGCTCTTGTAGTTGATAGGGGTTACAACGCCACCATGCCTTTTAGCTATTCCTTCTGCTAATGACTGGACTTCTCCTCCTACTTTATGTGACATTTTAACCATGTCTTTTGCCTGTCTTTTCTGGCCATAACTAAGGTACTTTGATAAAGTTTCCGTATTCTGACCATAAAAGTAAGGAAGTGTTCCCCTATCTGTGGCTTCGTTTATATATCCTTTATGGGAGATAACCCACTGCTTCATTCCTAGCGGCACATCGTCGACATATCTAGGATTAGTCTCTACATCGTTTCCATCTTCGTCGAAGCCCCAGAACTCCTCGTCAGACATGATGATAGGTACAGCGTGACACATATCATTGGGGTGCCATCCAGTCCACTTAAAGTCTTTAGGATATTGCCCGGCCAAGCAGTCGCAAATATCCTCATGCTTATGCGCCTTACTTAGCTTAATCTCATATCCCAAGATGAAGTCCATGCGCTTCCATCGCTCCTGCTCAGCTGTGCGATATGCCATGTTAATCTCTGAGCGGGCCAGACGCATAGAGCGGTATTCGCAGTTCTTCACTCGTGAAGCCTTGCCGAACTTTTCTGTGTAGTCCTCACGAATCTTGTCGAAGTCCTTGAGATACTGGCTAATCTTCTTGCTTAGTGTAACTGCACTTGTGCCTTTCTGAATGCCAATCGAGATAGTCTCTTCTAGTGCTGTTTTATAGTCCTCTGCCTGTGACCATAGGTTTTTAGAGAGATTGAGACCTCTGCTACGCCTATCGTTGAAAGCTCTATAAGCTCCGCTATTCGTCTGGTAGTATTTCTTATACTTTTCGCCCTTCTTATTCGTAACCTCGTAGAACGATAATACATTGTCAGCCATAAGGTCCTGGATGCGGTTGCTTTCACGCCACTCCTTGGTGATTCCGCTATAAATGATGGATTGCATATCATCCACGAAGCCCTGCTGAACATCTCGAATAAGCTTCTTAGACACAACATCGTCATCAAAATGGAACTCTCCATCTCCTTCGTAACCTATATTAAGAGCTATCTTGGCAGCTTCGAGGTTGTACTTATCATACAGCGATTCAACAAGAGCGACATAGTGAGCTAGTCTCTTGTTCAGCTTATTGTACAATGATTTCTGCGATGGGAGCTTAGGTGTTGCCATGTTGCTTCTTAAATCTTTCCTGGATATATGGGCGAAGATATGTCCTTACTGCTATCTTAAATTCATCGAAATTGCGACATACTACATACTTATTGCCTACTGCCTCTACAGCCTTCTGCCATTCCTTCTGTGATTGAGATTGACGACTAGTCTTGTCATCGGTTTTCATTTCAATACAAAGGGAAGCATATCCACTGCACGGCATTAAGAGTATAAGGTCTGAGACACCAGCCACAAGGCCTTCCTTCTTAAGTACAACCGCTTCTCTAAAGATGCGGGTTCCTCCATTAGGAACAGAGAAGAGCAAGCTGGATAGCTCCGGAAATTGGAGCCTAAACCAGCTTACGCACATCTGTTGTATTCTACTCTCCTTACCCATTACTGCTTACACTTATAGTTGGGACAAGCATCCTTAACAAGGAATCTGCTTCTATTGCTGAACTTGCATTTGCAGAGGAAATAGTTGCCATCAGCACCTACCTCGTGAAAGTCTGTAGCATGGATACAATCCTTGCAATTCTCTATAGAGATTACCTTCTTAGCCATACTACATTCCTCCGCTCAACATTGCCTCGGTTACTGATAGGCGACTCTTCATCTCTTCATCAGCCTCATTCTTGAGCTTCTCAATGGTCTTAGATGGGTCGGCAGAGAGACCTGCAAGCTGCACTGCCTCCTCCTGGCTAATCACAGCCTTACCGCCACAAGCTGCCATTGCATTCTGAATGTCGGCCTTAACATCATTCTGGATGTATGGAGAGATGATATGCTCGACCTCTACATTGTCAATCTCTGATGCCCAAGACTTATTCATCTCCTTTAGGAATGCCTTGATGACATTACACTCACGCTCAAGGAACTCAATCCATGCTCCGGCCTCTTCTCCTACCTTAAGATGTGCATCTGTGAGCAGTGTCATACGAGCATCGTAGCCTATGTTTCCTAGGCTCTTCATGTTCTCAAAGGATATATCTGGCATCTGCGCTTGCATGAAGTACATGTTCATGAGAGTCTCTACATGGTAGCGCAGTGCTGAGTCTGCCTGTGCCCACGATACATACTGAACATCGCCTCCATTCTGTACTCTATATACACGCTGTGTGTTGCCCTTGTTCTCAACGCCTTCAATAGAACCAGCAACCTTCAAAATGGGAGCAGAGTTGTATGCAATAACATCACTATTGCGAGAGAGTGTGTACTCTATGTCTTCTCTGATGTGTGATAGACCATAGTAGAAAGGCTCTGGACGCCAGTTGTACACGCCAGGGATTTTCTTGATAGAAATCTTCTCACCATCGACTATTCTCTTCCATCCTGCGCCACTCTGCTCCCACAAGTAGTGTTTATCTGCTGTGTAGGTCTCGAAGAATGAAATGCTTTCAGCACCTCGTTTCTTAGTATACTCAAACGACATGGCAATCATATCATCTCGTTCATCAAGGAGAGGATATAACTTAACACCATCCATAGGCGAATAACTCTTACACTTCAGCTTATACTTGCTAGGGAAGCCATATAGCGCATTTGGGGACTCTACTGTATACCAGATAGTGAACACCTCACAAGAAGCAAAATAAGCCTTGCCACGCTTGATATTCTCGTTATCTATGCGTGCATGCTTGTAGATGAGTTCTATAGCTTTAGCAATACTCTTTCTTGTATCGTTGTCCTCTGTATTGTGATACAATCGCTTCGGTGGGTTGGCGAACATAAATGATGTAATGCGAGAAACAAGAAGCTTCTCAAGACCAAGATAGATTCTTGCTGCAACATCCGTGGTGCCATCGGAACGGACCTTATCCTTTCGTGTATTCTTGTCTTTTGCGATGGGGTGCTCTGTAGGCTCATAGAGCTTAATTAACTCTGTGGTCCATTCTCGAACCTCTACGGACTTCTCCTGTAGTGCTGAGATAATTTCGGCATCTGTTCTGCCGTCATTAAAGATGGTAGTTATTTCGGGCATATCTGTTATTGTATTTCGTCATACAACTCTAAGGTTATCAACCGATAACAATGCAAAGTTAGTAAATATGTTTGTCTTTCAAACATTATCACTATAAAAAGTCACCCAATAGCTTCTCATCAGGGACAAAATCATAGTCTCTAGGATAGAATGTGTTAGCTAATGCATCTGCTCTATCTGGGGACCTTTTGATACGCTTTTGGAGTTCATCCTTCTTCTCAATGATAATAGAACCACTGCTCTGGAACATCCACTTAGTGTTAGTGACTTCTTCTGTAAACCTATCATCTGGGGGCAATGCTGCACCTGTCTTGTTCTTGGGGTTTAACCAGTCTCTCATTGCCCAGTAGCAGTAGGCCTTCATGTTAGCAAAGGTGTACTGCCCAGTGATATCAGACAGCCCCTTCGCTCCTTCAGAGAATTTACAAGAGTAAGCATTGTTAAAACCTTGCTCCCTAAGACGAGAGAAAACACCAGCACCTTCACCGATGGTATCAATGAAACCCTTGGCACCTCGTTGTTTGAGATACTGCTGAGCCATACCAGCAATGTGCATGTGCGATGCTTGACCGCCAGACTGGTAGCTCTCAAACTTATCCACATAGTAGTCATAGCGAGGACATAGCACACTAGAGTCACGGCCCATACCTGCAACATCAATGCCTACACGGCACTTCTCTTTGAATAATATCCTGTCTCGGTCTTTCTGTAGTTCTAACCATCGCTTGTTAGCAATCTCAACCCACTCATAAGGGATAAGCACATCCTCAGATACTTTAGGGAACATACCTAGCACCTTGACTCTAAACAAGTCGTTGGGGCGATAGAGCAAACCATCAAACTTAAAGTCTCCCTCTCCCTCGTCAAACTCTACATCTGTAATTGGAGTACACCATGACTGGACCTTATCTTGGACCCATTCATAGTTCACTTGGCCAGGAATTATCTGCTTCTTTTTAACCACATTTTCTGCATTGAGGGAGTTAAGTCTAAACTTCGCAAAACGCTCAGACTTCATAGAGCTAGCAGCATATCCTGTTGACACATTCGGGTTCCACACAAGCAACAAGCGCGAGTCACCCTGCAAGTTACCCTCGATACCTTGAAAAACCATTTCACTAAGACCTGTGGCCTCTGTAACTACAAAAAGGATGTGTGAGGCATGAAGACCTGTCCACGCCTCTAGGTTGTCGTCACCGGCCTTAAAACCAGTCAAGAACCACTCTTCGTATGATGTTCGTATATCATTGGCAACAAGCCTTCCAGGGAGCACTTTAGCCATACGATGGAGCTTGCGCACCTCCGGAGTCATAATGTTGATTACCTGTCGACCAGTAGGAGCCGTGAGAAATACCTTAGTATTCTCAATTAATTCTCCTTTCTTATTAAACTTGGGTGTGAGATATAGAAATGCTAGTGAGATGCAGGCAGACACAAAGTCCTTGCCTCGCGCTGTGCCACTAGCTACAGTAGTCATAGGATTAAACTGAACAGAGGAAACAATCTCCTGTTGTTCCCTGTCCAGCTTTGCGTGTAGCACATCTCTTATAAACTTATTCCAATCCTGCTGCCATGACTGGAATAGCGTTATTCGTTTTTCATCAGTCATACTATATCCTCATAGTATTTGAGGCTCTACTTCCGTTTGCGGTCCTCTATTTCTTCTTCGTCTCCATCATTATCATGGTATGCAAAACCTATTGGTCTGTAACTCCCTTCAATGCTGTAGACTATTGTAATAGTGTTTCCGTTAGTCCTAACGCCAACTAGCTCCTTGCCTTCTTCTAGCGTTATGTCTAGCGTGTGTAGTTTGCTCATTGTTTAATAACAGCTTTTCAATTCTTATCAGCCTAATAGAGAGTGATGCTAACTCATCTAATCTCTTTCGTTCCTTTAACCTTAGCATCTCGTGAGAATTACGGCTTAACTCTCGGTCCAGGGTGCTGAGCAAGAATTTAGTTCTTTCCTTGTTCGCCTTCAAGCACGAACTCCTCCCTGTTAGAACCATGAGAAACGAACATAATCATTATCGGGGTCACTACCCTCTAAGCATCGCCTAAGAATAGCATCAATCTCTGGAACTGAAAAGTTGGCATCTTGCAACTCAGTAGGCAACTCATAATCAGAGTATTCCTGGAGCCTTTCGATGGCCTCCTTTAGAACATCCTTGCTAACCTCGAACTCATCCGCATAGGCAATATCATCCCCGTTAGCCCAGTCCCAGCTACAGTCACATAGATGCCAAAGAAATTCATTAAACGCCTTCTGAGAGTGATTGCATACGACGCAACCCCATTCTACCTTGTGCTCCGTTGCAAAATGTAATCTGTGTCCCATAATCGTGTTTTTCGTTACAAAATTTTACATACTATGAGCTATGCTCTGTTATTCTCTTTGTTATCGCCATTTTTAGCTTGTTTAAGCCAACTTCTACCCACAGGGAATAAGAGTGGATGGAGAACAAGCTATTTCTTCGTCTGGTGGTCTAAAAATGCGGGTCTATATAGTGTCTCTGGTAGTGGAGCATCAGTACAACTCCATCTCTTACTCCTTGCCCTTTCATTACCCATTCTCCATTTTTGCGCTTAGTAAAGATATCTTCTCTTTCGTATAGTTCTGGTAAAACCTCGTAGTCTCCTGCGTAATAATCGAGGCACTTTACTACATTGTGACTAACTGCTATTTCTTTGTCACTAATGATTCGAGTTACTGTTGCTGCCCTCTTATCAGAGTAATAGCAGATGGTGCAAGGGAGACCAATGCAAGGAGCAATGCTCTTTACTGCTTTTAACCACTCTACTTCTATTTCTTCTCGCTTTTGACCGGACTTACCTCTCTTCGATTCGTGAAGATGTTGCATCCTTTCAAAGCTGACAACTGTGCAATCCGGGTAATCTACAACCTGGTACTCATCATCTTCCGCTACAGATAAGTCACCCCATGTGCCACACATTGTTCCATGCTCGTCAATGCTCTCTACTTTACCAACCCACACTCCAAACCTGGTGTAACCATTCCCTTTTATGCTCGATATACGAAGCGTGTCTCCTATCTTAATCTTCATATCGTGTACTTTTTTTTATTTTCTAGGCTTTTTATTCATAATTTCATCTAGAGCACCTTTCATTCCTCCTCGCTTGCCATCCATTCGGACTGTTGAAACCTTGGCGTGCCATTTGAAATCAACCTTAGACTGCGTGATGGCTACTGTCGAACCATCTGATAGTTTGAGATAATTTTTGTCTGGGGAAACTACTGCTCCTCTTTCAAATAAGTCTCTGCTAATAGCCTTTGCTATATCTACTCCAGCCTTGCTACCATATCTATCCCACTTGCCTGTGTCAAGGTATCTCTGCGCCTCTTTTGCTAATGATTCTTGAGTCAATCCTGCGTTATCGCTAAACCCTAAACCCGATATTGTTCTTACTGGGATTACATCTCCAAGCTTCTTGAATCCAAAGTCTCCAGCAGTGCTGCTGCTTGATCTTGATGTCTTAGCACCTCTTGTGCCTCCTGAACCTTTTGCCATTGTCTTTCTTTGTTTATTCATTAGTATTAGATGGTATCTCAACCACCTTTGCTCTGTTAAATATATCTGTTAGGTCTTCGTAATCCTCCTTCCAAGATACCTCATAACATTCAAGCGTCTTCTTCTCACAGTCAATCAAGTAAGCATACTCAATATCGGTGTGGAACCCGAAAGACAACTCGTAGCCCATATCTGGTTGAGTCTGTCCTGCAAGCACCTCTTGAATTGCTCCATTTACAAGTTCATTTACAATTCTATTCGGGTTCCAGCTTGACCAAACCCCTGATGGAAGCTTCTTGCAATACTCCTTAAGGTCTGCACCCACACCCTCTGGATCGCCATCGTGATGATGATAAACATCATACTGCTGATACTCGTTCTTAATTCTAATCTGGCATCGTGTACTCATAACTATTAGTGTTTATAGGTCATACTTACCGTAATACTTACTTGTCTCAACACACATGCGATTTATGCGAGCTCTTGAATAAACTTTTGAAAGCGCTTCACAATCATTTCTTGTTAATTCAACAGCAATAGAAAATGGGTTGTTTTTGAAACACTCTTTTACTTGAGTTCTTAATGCTTTTGGACTAATGTACTCATTCATAACTTACTGACTTTTAATAGGTTGTTGTTCTTATTTGTTATGTAAATATAGTGAAAATTTTACTTTTTACCAAATATTTAACCTATTATTTTTCAGTGAGTTACAAGATTTTTTTACCTGCCAGGATGTGTTATGCTAACTAAAAATGAGGTCTGGAATATCCTCCATGATGCGCTCGTAGTCTGCCTCGGTGAGATAGGCTCTGACATAGTTGGGTCGCTCCATAAACCAAAAGCCTTCTCCTTTAGTAGCTATCTTCTTGAGACGCTCTATGAGCTTTGCATAAGCCTCTTCAGTGAAGCATGCTCTCCAAAATGTAACTTGCATTCTTGTCATAGCTGTAGTGTTTAATTTTGTATAAGTTTTGTATCTTTTGAAAAATCCAATATCTGATTATCGAACAGCTCCTTCACAGGTAGTGCTGGAGGCGTGAACATTCCATCTACCATTGCTACATTCTTAGCCATTTTCTGCATCGCCTTTATCTTGTTTTTGATGACAATGATTGGCGTGACATAGATACATCCATTCTGGCGGCACCATTCTTTGACATCTTCTCCACCTCCGTAAACCACGAAGTTAAGAGGGTTGCCGTTGGATATTCTCTTCGCTAGGGTAAACTCAAACTCCAGGGAGTTCAACCTGTCCGAGTATCCTCTAGTGCAAAATGATGAGTAACCGAGCGGAATACCATAGAGGTTGAGAGCGTAGAACTTGTTAGCTACATTCAAATCAACATACACTCCGATGCCTCTCTCCTGCATCGCACGAGCTACATATCTCTTCTTATATATGGCTTGTAAACCAAATGACACTGGGGTATCATTGAATAGAGAGAAGTTTGGCTCCACGATGTTTGCAGGGTTGTTCTTGAGGATTTTCTCTGGATGCTCGAACACCGAGTTGAATCTGTAGTCGTCAGTGTAGAAATGCAGCGTACCTGTGCGACCCATATCTTTTGTTCTTGATTGCTCTCCGAAGCATACAAATGGAATATCACAAGAGTAAGGCTGCACATCCAACCTTAAACTAGGTATCTCATACTGATTATCCGAAGCAAACAGGCAATCTGGGATGTATTTATCTAGTTCGTTTGACATAGGACGCTACTCATCATCTGACACCTGTGATGCCGCCATCATAAGCTCCTCAAAAGGATTAATGTCTACCTTATTCTCTACGGTCTCAACATATCCACGCTTCTTTCCCTTTGTCTTGAGGTGGAAAATAATGGCTGTCAAATTGCCATCCTGTATCTGTTCCAGGAGCTTGCTCTCCGTGTAGTCAATGAGACTCTCGTCTACATCGTTCAACATTCCTTCTAGCTCTGGATACTTCTGCTTCCACTTAAAGAATGTGGTTCTATCAATCTCCAATGAGGCACATGTGGCAGTCACATTGCCAGCCTTCTGCCCATAAACCTTTGCAATCCTCTCAAAGGGGATTTTCTTATATCTTCCCATTTTTATCTGTTGTTTTTCAAGTTTTCTTTTTAGCTTGCAGAGTCAATAATCGCCCATACAGCATCTGCGTATGACTTGTTCTCGGTAAGTAGGAGGCACTTTGCAAAGTGTGCTAATGGGCCCATTCCAGGCAAAAGGTTAACATCATTCATGTATAGTTCTCCATTCTTATCAAGACGGAAGTCTATTCTTGCGTGATGCTCTACACCTAAAAGAGTGCATATATGCCGACTAATTTCACATATTTTATCGTTTATATCATGGTCTAGGGGTGAGCAAAAACGCTGATAGTCTATATTGCCCTTGTTGGTTTGAATGCCGCCATCTAAGTCTGTTTCTATCTTTATTGCATGAGTACTCTCCTCGCATGTCCATGGATTGTAATAATAAGCTACTGTGCAATCTACGCCATCTATAAACTCCTCGATTAGTGCCTCTTGATTGAATGTAGATTCAAGATACTGTACTTGCCTTAACACCTCTTCCTTGGTTCTACAGATGCTATCCTTGGTAATTCCAAAGCTCTCTGCTCCATATCTCAGCTTTACAAAGTAGGTTTTCCCATCTTCGATATCTGTCAATTTATATTGCTTGGGGACCTGTATTCCTTTCTCACCTAGCCATTGACCCAATGCCGCTTTATCTCTTACCTTCTCGTACACTTCGTAGTTTTCGGCAGTGCTCACTATCCCTCGCTCCTTAATGGTAGATATGAGGCGTTCATTCGCAGACCTCAGTAATACTACATCTCCATTTGCCACAAATCTCAGAGGATCATCCTCGCTTACTACGGCAAGTGCGATATTTTCTTTCCCGACAACCTCTCGGTAATACTGAAAGACAGGAGGTATCTTATACCCCTCCATCTCTTCTTTAGTTACTACTGCCCAAATCATCGCCATTCTGTATTTGCTGCAATCGCTCTGCTGCTAGTTCAAGTATCTTTGCAAAAGTGGTACTAGGAGACTTGATGTTATACTCTTTACCAACCTCCGTTTGGAGCTTCATGAATAGGAACTCATTATCATCCTCAGCTAGGATTACGGCATCGCTCTTCTTAGCTTGCTCTCGTATATCTCCTAACAATGTATCAAGGTTCTCGAAAGAGTTAGGATATAGAATAACCGAGAATGTGAAATTATCCTGGTATGCAAAGATGTCTATGCCATCCATGCTTATCGGCTGAACCTCATCTACATTTACATGAGCGAACTTCTTAAAGTCTATACTCTGAATCTGCTCAAAGAGCTTCTTTAAGATGCTTTGATTATCCTGGCCGTGTAGTGAGTTGTGAGATAGCTGTATCGCTATAATCTCATCCTTGCTCAGCTCGCTCTCATCGCAATAGAGGATGCCGATTGTGGAGTGAAAGAGCTTCTTGCATGCTCTTAATCTGTGATGGCCACTAATCATGCCGAATCTGCCGTTAGCTTTTCTGTAACAGCAAGGGACACTGCTTAGACCAGACTTGCCTATGTTATCACATAGCTGAGCGAAATCCTCGCTCGACATTTCATTTGCGTTGAGTTCAGCCTCGTCAATGAGGTTGATATCCACAACTTCGTATTTCCACCTATTTTCCATTGTTGAGAGACTTTATATATTTATCTAAAACATCTTGATTGGTAGCATACTTACCCAAAATACCTTCGTATGCTAAGTAAGAGGATGTGCTAAGCTCGTTTATCTTGTTATATGCACCTCTGTACTTCATGCTTACTGGCTTGTGAGTATAAGCGAGAGAAATAACCCTTTCACAAAGCTTGTGCATGCGTCTGCTAAGTATCTTTTGCACATTAGCCGACTGTATGCAGTAAAGAATAAGCTTACTTAACTTCGGTATGGCATTGTTAGTGCTAAAGTCTGTCAACTGGAACAAATCAAAGCCTTTATGCTGTGGAAGGGTAAATCCAAAGCCACCAAGCGTGTATTTGTCATACATTACCACAAAGGGGAAGGTGCATCTACTTACCATGTCTACCTTCTTGATGTACTTCTTTTGTAAGCATAACAGGTATGATGGACTTACCATAACAACCTTCAGCTTGCTAGCATCATCAATAACTAGGTCATCAGGAGGCACAATTTCGTTAACCTCGTAAATGCTTGATGAATAATATGTGCTAGCTTGATTCTTAGGACAATCCTTATTGCAATATAGGAAGCATCCGGCAGACCTTCTCTCTCCAGAGGATGAGTTGAACATCGACAACTTGTGCATATTACTCAAGTAAGGGCTGTTACTCAAGTAATAGAAATATGTATCCTCCGGCAATGTCTCCACTAGCTCGTAATAGTCGTTACGCTTTATGTCAAAATCCATCTCAAGGTCGCTATTCTCCTTGATGAGTTTGAATGTGCGCTTCTGGACCTTATTCTTACCATAGTTGAAGAAGATGACCTTCTTGTCTGCTATTGCATCCTGTAGTGTTCCAACATGGTATTCGCATGTAGTGAGCATCTTAAGCAGGTTTGCGTTAGCCTGTTCTGTCTTCTCAATAGACTCCTTCGCTCTGGCCTGGAGTGCTTCAAATATAGCATCATTACGAGCCGAATCGGACATAAAGGTCTTCTGAAGCTTCGCTGCATATAATGCCAATGCTAACTGCCGCTGAGGGGTGGGCGCATTGTACTCCTCAAGCCACTCCAATTTATCCTTATACTTGAGAGTTATCTTGCCATTTGCTATCATATATAGCAAGTGACAATATGGGTCCTGTGCGTAGATTGAGATTTTTACCTTGTCTTTCAAGAACATCTCATAGTAGTAAAGGAATCCGTTAACAATACATACCTCCTCATGTCCGTGCTTTTTGATAGCCTCATAAAGTGTCGAAGCATACTTAGAGTTGTATGGCAAGGACTTGGTTTGAAATGTCTCAATACCGCTATAAGGGTTTCCCTGGTAAAGCAGCGGAATAAGCTCCTTTGGACTCTCTAATCTAAGTTTTGTAGCCTCTAAAAATTCCTCATAGGTGGATAGAGATTTGAAATCGTCAATATCGTGCGTTATAGCGTAGTAAAACATGCGATATGTTGATATAATGCAATTCATAGCCTCATAAAAATCACTTGTGCCATGATAGCATCTAAACTCTATGGTCTTTGTCTTAAAGTATGAGGAGATATTAACTGCATGACGAATGTACCCCTTGTTGGAGTTGTTTGTGAACAATTCCTTTACCTTATCGAAAGTGTCCGCCTCAAGAAGGCCATTATAATACTTCTCTGTCGGTGTGGGCATGAGGTTGAAGATTATCTCATCCCACTCCGAAAGCTTTACAAATTTCTTAAAGTGAGGATAGCATAGATAGAAGAACAAAAACACCTTCTTGAGTTGCTCAACAGTGAGGTCTCCTGCGTATATATGCACATGAGTATAAGTAGTCCATTTGATAAGACCACCCGCCTCACGCATAGAGTCGTACACAGATTTAAGCCCATGCAGCTCCCTCAAGTTCCAGATATGGAGAGGGGGAGTGTTAACCTCGCCTCCAAACCTCTTGTTGCTAGAACCATCCGTATTTACTATTTCCTCATCCTTGCTCCATGAGTACCCAGAGGGGAGCGCAACCTTAAGTCTGTCAAGGTTACACATTTCGATTTCTACACCAAAGGTTCTGTGCAGTAAATCTTCTGTTAGATTGAAGCCTTGCATATCTTCCCTATACCTCCAAGTCGTTCAATAGTTCTTCCTTCCTTGCGGAAGTCATAATTCAAAGCAGCGCCAGCAATGCTGATGAGAGAGGATGTAATAGGTACATCTACGCCTACATATTTCGCTATGCTTTCCAATAATACTAGACCCTGGGATACATCCTCCGTAATATATCTAGACTGCACAGATGTCGGACTTATCGCTCTATCCGAGGACTCAGAATATGCGTAGAAACTCTCCATGGGGTCTCCAAGAAATCCTCCAGCCTCAAATACATCAACTGGCTTAAGCCCAATTTTCCTTAGCACAGCCATCTTCTCGGCATCTAGTTGCATCATAATCTGCAAGGTAGCCTTGTTATCTCTTGCATACGCTTCTCTATACATGCAGAAGTTGCCCTTGCTATGTTCGATGCGAGGAATGCTCATAATTGAACCTACTGTGTGTAGCACTAGGTTAGGGTTAAGCAGAGCAGACTCTACAGGCGTGTACTCTTGCTTGAAACCCTTATACAAAGAGCATATTCTAGACATCGTTTTCACAGCAATACTATCTGGGTAGATAGATAGAGGACTGCGAGTTAGTCGGCACCCAACACGAAATACTATTTCCCCCTCTGTATCTTGCTCCTCTATTCTTCCCTCTAAGTAAGGCCCAGTGGTCTCTACAATAACTGGCATGTTATCCTTGCAATACTTATCAAAGTAGAGAGAGGATAGGTAGCTACAAATAACAACGACAATTTGGCCCTTATTCAAATAAGGACTAATATTCTTTATTACTTGTTCGTGATATGTACTCTGAATAGTTAGAAATACGACATCCGCGGTTGATACCTCTTCGATGTCGTGTGTCATCTTACTGATGATAGCTTTCTGGTATTCTCCGTTCTCCTTTTTAAGAACTCTATTTCCGTTGCGCTGGATTTTCTCGAATACGCCCTCCCTAGATTGGGATGTTTTAACTATGGTTACATCATAACCATTAATAGACAAGTCGGCAGCTATCGCTACACCGACATTACCGCAACCTAATACACATACTTTGGTGATTTTGTCGCTCATGAAACACAGTAAACTTTGTAAAATATATCATAGAATTATCATTGAGCGCGAGGAAGGGCTCGAACCTCCATCTCTTCACAGGTAGTGAAGCACTCTAACATTAAGCTACTCACGCATAGGACAACCCTAGAACAAAGACTGCGTTGTTGCATCCGGCTTATGCGGAATTACCTCCGCAGGGAACTCTTCAATAGAGATTCCCGCTACCTGTCGCAACCACTCCGCCAAAAGATGACGATGGCAAAAATCACCTGGTTTCTCAAAGCAGCATAGGGCTACATCTCTGCCGCCACTATACGACTCAACGGTCTCTAAAAAGTGCTTAGGGTTGATATTGGAAAGAACCTCGTTCTGATACCTTCTAGTGTAATCTTCTTGACCCTTCGAACCATAAAGTATGCTAGCCGTAGGCGCAACACACTTTAAGGATACCCCTTTGAACCATTTTGGCGGATATAATGCTATACCTATCTGCTTTACTCCAGCTTCCGCCAATCGTTTACTGTTACTGAAATATGATGTATATATCTTCATGTTTATAGTGCAAAACTAATAAAAAAGTGTTTAATAGACAAACATTTTACAATAAAAATTGCAATTTTGGTGCTTTTTTGTGGATTTTTTAGCGTTTTTTAGCCTCATTGCAATTATTGCACCACCTGGATTATCTTTACCTCTATATAACCTTCCCACTCCTTATCACTGTTAAAGTTAGCTACTGCATCGTAAATCTCATCTGCGGTCATGCCGCACAAATCTTTTCCAATATAATTGCCAACATCTTTTACGAACTCCTCGGCTTCATCTTTGCTATAATATCTCTCGTCATCATGCAAAGGTGTTGCGAAATAATATCTCTCTGGAAAGTATGAGCCGGTAGAATCGTTAGTAACATAGTACCTCATTCCTGGCTCTTCAGCCTGGTAGTAAAACTCAAGACTGGGGAACTTCCCCTTGAGGAAATCTATTACCTCATAGGGATACGCCCAGGCAGACTCTGTGTCGAAACACATCGTGTCGCCATTTATGTTGAGATTCATCCATCTTCCTCTGCAACGAACCTTCTCCCAATCGCCACCAAGTGAGTGAATAAGGCAACCTAGCCAGTTGGGACCAAAACCATTAGGGATTAGCGGTTCTTTCATGTGCTCCAATTTCTCCATCATTCCGTAAAGAGCTTCAACTTCTTTCTCTTCTCCACAAACTATGTAGGTCGTGTAACACCAATTAGGCATAATTCAAAACTTATTTAGTTAAACAAAGATTCTCATCAGTCTCATCTTTTACAGCTGTTCTTTTAAGCTCATCTACAAGAGCATTAGCATAACCGACTGCTTTTGTTGCCACTTCTTTCTGTTGCTTTCTAACTTTTTCATCATACTCGCAAACATAATAAGTTTCGTTGTCATATAGATGGTCAGGCATTAACTTTGCCATAGCAGCTATTGACGCATTTACCCTAATATCCTCCCATCTCCTCTCGTTATCTACTGGAAATTCCATCATCTCTAATGGGTAGTTAGGAGGAAAGAGTCCATACTCGTTTTTATCCTTATTCTCTTCAAACCACTTTGACCTAATAAACCCATTAAAACCATCTCTGTTAAATATTGGGTCAAAATCATCCCATTCTGTTGTTCCTTTGATTCTCGCCTTCATAGTTCTATTCCCAAACAGTCACTTCAATCATCTTTGTAACTCTTTTGACTTCCTTGATAGTCCAATCTGGATAGTTGACCTTGAAGCACCTTCGCTTGCCGGCTCTATCTACAAACTCGAATATCTCAATCAAAATACCATCTACATCCTCATAGGAGGATGCAACAAACATTTTAGTAAAATTATCTCCTAGACCCCAGGAGCAAAGCTCTGTCAAAGCCCATACAGCATCCTCCTCATTCTTCTTGATGGCAGACAACATTTGTTTCTCATTCTTGTAGTCTGTGATTTCGTAAGGAGGTCGCCTAAGCTCCTCAATGTGCTCTGATACAAACTTGTGCATGAAGTAGCACAACTCTTTAACAATGTCTTTCATACTCTATTCCTCCATTGCTTTACGAAAGTTATATATAAGATGATTAACAAGTACTGGGTGCATGTTCTTAGGATTTCCGAGATTTAACTTCAACCAGTCACAAGCACGCTCAATCATAAACTCTTGAGCCCACTCCGCTCCAGCTTCAAATGCCTCTAATTTACTTGCACTAATAGGTCTGTCCTTACGGCATCTTTCGCCAGCGTATTTATATGCCGCATCTGCAGCTTGATAAGAAAACATCCTTTCTATATCTTCTCGTGTCATAGCTATTAAATATTTTTATTAGACAACCACTCCTCTCTATCATCCTTGAATACTTCAATTCTTATTGCTTCGTAGAGGAGAGCCTTTAGCTTGCTATCTAACCATTGACCAATCGTATAGGGCTTGTAGTTAATGTAGCAAATATGCTTTCTTAGGACAACGACCTCTGAGTTAATGTCTATGCCCTTAAGGATGAGGAAGCAGCTATTAAACTCCACCTGGATGTATATTGTGCCTAAAGAGCACTGCTTCTCCCAGTGCTGCGGAGATGCTTTAGTAAATCCGTTATGCTCTGCAAACTTTGCTATTGTATTCAATGCTATTAGCTTCATAATCCTAAAACTCTAGTGTGAAATAAAACATCTTGAGGTTCTCGCTGTATCCTTGACTTATCCTCTCCGGGTCATAGGCTCTGTATAGCCTTAATGTACCAAGCTCTGAACCAATCCAAGTGATGTACCCATCACCAAACTCAATGTCTTCAGCAAGCTCCTTAGCTATACCATTAAGCTTTTCTGCTGCGACACTCTTTGTCTCATTATCATAGTGTAGTGGGTTAGGGTATCCCGATTTCGTGATTTTCATTACTTAAACAAATCTTTTAAGTTATCTCCAGGTATGATGGTTATATCCTGCAATCTTGCAACCTTACTAAGCAGTTCCTCATGAGCATTGAGCCAGTCTCTAAAGTTAGAGTACATCGCATCATCTTCTTGCAACTCTGCTAGCATTTTCTTTTGCTCCAATATCGAGTGGGTCAACGAGCACCCAATGATATACAACTCCTTCTGACTAAAGTCCTGCTCCATTTTCTTCCACTTCTTTAAGATATTCTAAAGCCTTAAGGTACTTGCAATACCTCTCTACATCCTTTGCAGTTATCTGTGGAAGCCTGGAAAGGTCCATGTTGTGCTCCAAGTCGCAAATCTTAACCCTTCGTGCTAGTGAGTTCTTACCAACTCTTTCTATGTACTCCGAGTATGTCTCGTTCTTAAGATGCGTCATAGCCATTACAGCCTGTGCTATCTCAGTAGTTACACCTTGTGTCTCCATCATCTCTGAGAGACTTAAGTCGGTATCTTCCATTATGTCATGTAGGAGTCCAACTCTAAGGAGCCTTATATCTCCATTATATCGGCTGTAAGCTGTGTTTGCCACATGTAGTAGATGATGTATATAGGGAGCACCTGCCTTATCAGTACGGCCTTCAAATTTATCTACCACTAGTCCGTATATTGTTTTTGCCATCTGTGCCATAATACTATCCAATTAATGCGTTTCGCAACTCCAAAAGTTCCTCTTCTACCTTCTCCATATCATCTATAATATCCCTAAGTCTATATGGAGCGCCATTCTTACCATGCCCGCTGCCATCAACCCAGAACATTGCCTCCTCGTCTGGGTCAAAACCATTGTAGTAGTCCTCGACCTGTCTATAAAACTCAAATCCTTTTCTTACTGAAAAACTGAAATCTTGACCACTTCCAATGTACTTTTGTAGTTCAATCTCTCGCTCATCTTGGTATATACTCCATCCAAGGTCTTCTGCTATCTGGATAAACTTTTTCTCTGTCATATTTACAACAATGTATTTACTGGGACTTTCTCTATTGAGTAGTTAATCTCCCTGCCTTGGGTTTGCATTATATCTGTGAGATTAGCAATCTCATCTTCTGTAAGCTTTTTACCACTGCGTTTAGCTTGCCTTCTTGCAAGGATTAAAGCCTTTTCTTTGGTAGTGCAAACCGCAATCAAGTCTCTGCTTGAATAAGACAGCCAAGCATCTGTCTGGTATAAGATATACATAACTAAGCTATATTCTTTTTAGTTAGGGTTGCTACATAGCGGTTTTCAAGGTATCGACCTTCCTCCCACCACTCGAAACTATCTTCCGACTCTTCAAATTCGTAAGGCTCTTTGTCCCAGTCTTCAATATCTTCCTTGAAAGAGGAAACTATATCCGAGAACTTCTTTCTTGCATCTTCAACCATGTAAAATAGATGCAAATTATGCTGATGTCCGAACAATTCATCAACTTCGTCAATTTCTACTGCGTAAACAAAATTTGGTTTCATAACTTACTGTGTTTTAATAGGTTATTATTCTTATTTGTTATGTAAATATAGTGAAAATTTTACTTTTTACCAAATATTTAACCTATTATTTTTCAATGAGTTACAAGATTTTTTACTTGTCTTTTAGCAACTTCTTAAGCTTCAGAATTTGAGCTATGGCAATACACAATATACCTGTAACAAGTAGCAGCTCGGCAAAGTCCGTTGCATCAAATAAAAGGTTGGCGATGTATAGCGCAACGATAATTGCTATAACTAAATAGCTGTGGTCAACAATGGGCATAACAATATTATCAATAACCTCATCCTTGGAGATTTCACATACTTCATCAGCAAGGCATTCCATAGCCATCTTTTTATAGTTCTCCTTTCTGTACTTTGAAATCTCATCTTCTAATTTTGCCTTTTCTGCGCTAATCTCATTTACTCTTTCAAGCGCATCTTTATACTCTTTCTGTGTCATACTATCTATGCGTTTTCTTGTTCTTGTTCTTCTTCCTGCGCTTGGCGATTTGTTTCTTCCGACCTTGACCTTTGTAGTCATACATCAAATTACCTTCTTTTCGCCTAAGTCTATCGTAGTCCGATAGCATACTCATACCGAGTGCAGCCCTGATTGCTTCTTTTATTCCCATAACTTATCTGATTTATTTTCGGTTAAACAGCTTTGTTACAACATAGGCAATTCCGAGTAATGCAAGTGCCACAAGAGCGACTCCAGTCATTACTACATCCATTTTCGTTATCCACGGTAAATTATTCATACGAACCTATATTAAAGATACTTCAAACTTACCAAGTAGTACACCTCTCTGCATTATCGTGTAAACTGTGGTATGCTCTCCAAAATCATTGTGAATTGCGACCATCTTAATTCCTCGCCATTTGAGCTTACCTTTGGTTATCTCGCCTCTTATCTGAGGCTTGGCATAGGTATATAACACCATTTTTGCCCACTCATTAACTTTGGCATCTCGTTCATTAAATTGCTTTTGGATGCCATCGAGTATCTGCTCCCTTATAGCTTTTAATTTAACCATTGCTATCTCTGCCGTCTGTTTCGTCTTTGTAATCTTGTTAATCTCTGCTTCTTGCGTGTTCTGTTGCTGCGATTCGGGACTATATTCTGCCTGCGATAGCGGTCTATAACCATATACATCTTGTCCAGCGATGCCTTCATAATAGCATTTCGTGCATTCTGAAAAATGAGTTCTACAACTATTTTCCCATCAGAGGAATTGGCTTCGTAAGCAGGCTGAACCATAACTTCTAACTTTTTTATATCTGCCGTTGCCTCTTGCATTATCTTTGATATTTTCTTCCACATATCTTCGCTTTTTATCCTAACTTTATATCTTCTAATGTATCACAAGATACGCAGGAAACAGCTATACCTGTGTTACCGCCTTTGGATATGCCATTATTTTCTTCGTTTCTGAATTTCCGGCTATTATCAAAACTCTTATTGGCAATTCCCAATAACTCCTTAATATGTGCATTGTCATCGGTTACTTCGGGCAACTCGGCATCGCCAATTAAATACTTAGCGAATGCTCTCGCAAGAGGTACTGCGTTTATACCTTGTTCTGTTTTCGGGAGTATTCCTACCGCCAACTCCAACGCTCGCTCACGAGCATCCAATTTACTTTTAATCATAGATTCTTAATGTTATTAATGTTCTATACCAAATTTTCAAGCGCGTATTTAAGGGCATCTTCGAGGGCAAGTTCGTAGGTTTTATAACCTGCGTTTGTCTCGACAACTCGATTATTCCTATCAAGGATGTTATAGACAATATACGAATAAACCTTCGACATGAGTGGCACTATGGCAATGTCAATTCCTTTCTCCTCTTGCAGCCATCGTTGCAGTAGGTTCTGGGTAGGTAGATACCAAGCATCGCAATTTGCCCAATCGGGGTGTGATTGTGGTAACTCGTAAAAGAAAGCACGACCACCTTGCTTTATAACTTTTTGCAATGGAAACCCCTTCTCCTTTGCTAACTTTGCCGTTTCAAACGACACTAATTCATCGTGTATCATAATCTTGGCAACCAATTATTATTTCGTAACTCTTTAACTATTACTTGGTTTTCGGGTATGTGATAGCAGTTCCCATTATCAGCGTGGAAATGGTAAAAACCGTCCTCGTGATACAACTTTTCGTAACCACTTCTATAAACCTCGCCTGCCCCGACCTCAACAAGTCGAAATGCTGACTTATCGTACTCTAATAGTATCATATCACTCCCTTAATAAAAAATGTGGGCACGAGCCTAATCGTTGCGCTCATTCTTTTGATTCCTCGGTGAGTAGGATGTATGTGCAATAAGATGTGTGGCTTGCGCAGTCCTCGAGGAAGAGGGTAAACCTCTTGCACCTATCCTTTGCTGGGCAACTCTCATTGTTGCAATGTGCCATGTCGTGTGTCATAGTCTTGAAAATAAGTGTTTTAACCAAACTTTAATTGCTTGCCATTTAGTAAAGCAAATATAATTTACCTTGCCAACTGACACTTTGTATTTGTAGCCCATTATGTGCATACCATCGCATAAATCTTGTGGCTCAACTTTTCTAATTCTCGGCATCATATCACTCCCTCCTCTTTAAGTCTTTTACACATATCAAAAAGATTATCTATCAACTCGTTGTTCGCATTGCAATAATACAATTCCGACCCCTATGTTTCAAACGAATACTCGATTATATTTCCTCTTATTACTCGTGGAGTCCATTGTATAGTTAATGGCAAGAACGAAAGCAACTCGCCTATGGAGTAGTCCTGTCGCTTTACTATATTTTGAATACTTGGAGTGCTTTCATTTGCTACATCAAGTACCCACCTTTCGTTCTTCGGCTTCTCAAACCCCAGCTCTATCAGCTTGGCGGTCTGCTCGGGTGTCGTGTATTGTTTCATAGCTATACTTTCTTAAATTTACCGCATTTCTTGCATACATATAGGGCGTAGTCGTAACTCTGAATACCATATTTGTTTTGGTCGGTTTCAGTCCATTCCTCGATTTTATTCCACTCGTGCCTACACGCCCACTTCTCTACTAATTTTATCAACGCTTTCCACATAACTATTCCTCCAAATACTCTTTGTTAAGTTCTCCCCATTTAATTTTATTAGCAATACGGCTAATCATAGTCTCGTAAGGATTGTCAAAGCAATCAGACCAAAATATACAAGTCTTATCGTATATCTCAATCAACCTATCAAGCGACCAAGCAGGGAAGAAGTCATCACTAACTTCTGCATTTTCCCAAACTTTATATGGGCTAACACCAATAGATTGATAAGCCATATCCGCCGTTTCTTTCTTCAATCCCAAAGCAAGCAATCGCTCACTTTGAGAGCGTGAAGTGCATATTTGACTATTGAATTTCATAACTACTCAAATTCTTTCCAATGTTTTAAGGATTGGAATGTTTTACAAACTCTCGCTCTATCCCTTTCGTTGTACTAATCGTTGTCTGCTTCGTCGAGCATAGCCTCTATGCTCTTTGCCTATTGTTCTGCGCTGTGGTAGGCGTTGCGCCTGTTGGCGTGGCGCAAACCAACCGAAGTCGGCAAATGCGCCTAACGCCAATCTTACAGCAGCCAAGAGCTTACCCATTGAATACCTTACAATGGTATAGGCGTAGTTATTATAGTTACTCATTGACTGTATCTTTGACCTTTGATAACTTCTCAATATACTCCTTTGCGAACTCCACCAACCCATCTGCTGGGTTTGGGCGAACATCAGGCAACTCCACATTCTTGCAGATGAAGTCGAATAGCTCTTTTGCTGCTTCGAGTTCAACCTTGCGCACGCCCATTGATGAGCTTGCGGTAAACTCAATCGCAAACTTGATAGCCTCAGCTTTGCTATTAAAGTCTCTCATTGTAGGCATTGGCAAGCCCATAAAACCTGTACCAAGTTCCATAGTGTTTTGTTTTAGATTATTAAGAATTAAGTTAGCTTATAAGTTTATTTCTTTGTCTACTCCCGCAAGTCTTAGGGCGTGCTGGAGCTGATGAACGCTGTAGCAATGTGCAGCAAATGTGATGTCGTTGACCTTTGTGTGGTTCTGCCACTCATCGGTACCGCAATAATACTTGCGCAACCTGTATTCGTGGTAGTAATATTCGAGGTGTAGATATTCATCAATTCGCAATGTTGCGTACATTCCATCTGATGACCACCCATTCTTCTCCAGCATCTCTGCCGTGATGGGGATGGGGCGTGCTTGCGATAAGCAGCAGTCATACTCTTCTTCTGGGTCAATATCTTTGAAGTATGCCCCAATTCCCAAATCACCACACACATTTATTTGCGCAGGTTGCCAACCGAAATCTTCGTGGTCAATCTCAACCCAATCGCCTACCGATAAGTCGCTAATCTTTAGTGTTGCCATAGTTCTTGTGTTAAAAATATTCTTAACCGCAGATGTAAAACCACCCTTAGTCTCTGCCAATAATTCCAATGTCCTACTCACCAACTCGCTCATACTATCCTACATATTCAGCATTCCGCTATTTCTTAAAGAACTCTTTGAATGATTCTGCGCCATACTGTCCTTTGGTTAACTCAATAACCTCAGCTACGGTGTACTTGTCTTTTTTCTTGCCTCCAAGAATTGTCTCGCAAAAATGGCGAGTGCCAAGGGCGCACGCACCTGTAATTGTGCGATAGGCCTCGATAGCCTCTGCATGGGTGATTGTCGTGTCAAGTGTCCACTCTTTATACTTCGTAGTATCTCGGCTCGTTATCTTATAGATAAGGCTATCCTTAGCCTCCTTAAGCGTAGCACCATGGGCCCATTTGCCATCACCATCTGTCACAAGATACTCTATCTCTTTGCGTGCTATTCGCTGCACTCGCATTACTTTCCCACGCTCGGAGATAATACGAGTAAATATGCCATCTACTTTTATATAGTCGTTATTGCGCCAAATATAGCGTATGGGGATATATGGCAATTCAACACTCGCTCCGATATATCTCATCACGCTACTGAGGTAGAGGTAACCGCCTACGGTGGGGTTGAAGCCCTCGGGTATGCTCGTCACGCTACTGAGGTCGAGGTAACCCTTAATCTCCTCCTTATCTGTTGTCTGTGCCTCTGTGAGGCCTATTTGTGTACAAAAATCTTTAAGTGTCATAATCGTTTCGTTCTTTTAGTATCTTCGTTACTCTTTCAATCTCGTTATCCACGGCCCTCTCCAGTTGGAAAGCTCGCTCTATCTCCTCATACTTGAGGGTTGTTGCAGCTTGCTTCTGCGCTTTGCGAAGCTCGACAACGAGGTCGTAGAATTGGCGGGCGTTCATTATCTTCCGCTTGAGCCATAACCGCCTTCTCCTCTATCGCTATTAGACAATTCTTGTACTTCCTCAAACTCTACCTGTGGATAGGGAATGATAATAAGCTGAGCAATTCTATCTCCTACTTGGTACGAGTCAAATTCATCTGTCACTCGCTTAAACTTTGCCATAACTTCGCCTCTATAACCGCTATCAATAACACCTACAGAGTTGGTTAGCATTATGGCTTTGTTAGCGATGCTACTTCTAGGGAAAACTAGTCCTACATATCCATCGGGGATTTCAACGGCAATGCCTGTGCCATACACAATGTTGTAATTCTTGTCCACTGATGTACTTGCAGCATATAGGTCATATCCAGCATCTGTGGGGTGCGCCTTTGTGGGCAGTTTAGCGTTCTCGCTAAGTCTCTTAATCTTCACTTTAATATTGTCCATAATACAGTGTTTATTGGTAATTGTGCCGAGGGATGGGTTCAAACCACCGACCTGCGGAATACTAACGGAATTTCGACCGCCTACCTGACCTCTTTTATAGATTCTCCACTGCTCTTTCACTGAGCTACCTCGGCAATTCCTCACCGAGCCGTCACGGAGGGGCGAGGGGACACAATAAAAACAAATTTATTAACTAAAAAACCTGAAAAGGTCGAGCGGATAGCGGGACTCGAACCCGTGACCCCAACCTTGGGAAGGTCGTGCTCTACCAACTGAGCTATATCCGCAGATGCCCTAGTTTACGCTCATAGGGCAGGAGCTCACACACACATTAAATAACAACCTTTCTGACTATTAACAACTCTCCGCTGTAACCTCTAAATTTAATCTCTTCTAGGAGGTCTCTATTGCTGAATTTTGTTAGCTCTGGATTACCCCCCCCCTTGACATCTCGCACTATAGTTCCTTCTTCTGTTTTGTTCTCAAGCCTCTCTCTACGCTTCTTTTTAGCGCAATCTTTACAATGTGAAGCGTGTCCATCTTCAGCGAATCCAACCTTCTTAAAATGGTCTAGTGTTAGTGTCCTTCCGCACATCGTGCATTTCTTTGCTTTGTTCTCCATACTATTTAATATAAAAATTGGTCATCTAGGGGCTAGGCAGGCGGTCAAGCCCACCTAGCCAACTCACTGGTCTGTCACAGATGAGTGAGGTTTGTTGACAATTAAGTTCAACTTTACTACTAACCCAAACTTAAATAAATGAAGAAACTATAACCCTTTCGGGTTGAGAGCATGGAGGGAACGAACCCTCCACCACCGCCTACCGTGGATAGCTAGAACTTCGGCTAAACTATAATCTTACAAACAATAACCTTTTATCTATGCAGTTGTTTGCCCTAGCTACTTAAGCAATCTCATGCTCTATGCTCAATCTTTGTCTAACATTGTAACGCTCCCACTAACCACTCTCATTCCTCCACTAAGGCTCCAATGACTAGACCCTCTAAAGTCAAATGCGTAATCTGCTTCTCTCATCCATTTAGCAACCTTCTCTGGGCTATCAAAGGATTTGGGGTCGCTATACTCTTTGTTTTCTCTCATGTCTTTACTCTTTCCCATAGTAAAACTCGCCTCCTCTTGCTACTCTTAAAGGTGTTTCAACATCTTGATATGCCTTGAACCTAGCCTCGCAGTGAATGTGAAGGATCTCAGCTAGACATCCAATCTGGTTAACAATATCTATTGCTTCATCGGTGAACCTGTCACGTTCATCTGATGGGAATGGAGCACTATTCCTATTCTTAAGGGCGATGTCTAACTTGCTCTTTAGCTCGTTTAGTTCATTGAAAATCTTATCCATAACTTACTGACATTTAATAGGTTATTATTCTTATTTGTTATGTAAATATAGTGAAAATTTTACTTTTTACCAAATATTTAACCTATTATTTTTCAATGAGTTACAAGATTTTTCGTTAACTATTTTCATCAGTCAAAAGTTACTCGCTCTTCTTTCCGCATAGTTTAATTTCATCTGCTACAATCTCTACGGATGTTCTATTTACCAGGTCCTTATCTGTGTAGGTATGAGTGTGCAATCGACCTTCTACATAAACTTGCTTGCCAGATGAGATGTAGTTGGCTGCAAATGTTGCTAGTTTGCCAAATGCCACAACGCGATGCCATTCTGTTTTCTCTACTGTTTCTCCGTTTCTACTATATCGTTCAGTCGTAGCGACCGAAAAATTGCAACGCTGTACGCCATTGTTATCTGCTGACAAAACATCTTTGCCTACATTTCCTAAGATGATTACCTTGTTTACCATACTATTTCTTGTTTAATGATGATTCAATTATCCTATTTAATCTCTCTCTAGACTCCCCGCTATTTACTCTGTAGGAGTGAGCCTCTCTTATAGACCTTTCAGCAGCAGCCTCACACCTTTCATCAAAGTATCTTTGAAACCACTCCAGGATGATGTTGCCGTCAAGCCTATCATATATCTTACCATACTTTCCTAGCTTAGCGTTTTTGAATACCAGATTTATGTCGGCTATATTCAAGTTGTAGAACGAGTCGACAATTAGCTCTGCGGTCATGTAGGTCTGCTCGTCAGTCATAGCCTTGCCGACATTGAAGAACATTCTTAGGTTGACTATCCACATCTCTACATACGCCTGGATGTAGTCGTGACCAAAGGAGTTCCTTATATCAGCTATCGTAGGTGCTTTAGACTCCAAGCAAGCTAGAGCTGTTGTGCATGGCCTATACTTGGCCATTGCCTGTGGCACCGCCCATTCTTTCAAGAATGCTTCTTGCGTAATCGGGATTAATGCTTGTGTTGCCTCGTCTACTACCATTAGACTTTTGGGGCTGTTCTGCAATACCAGCTTGTTCATCTCTCTTAATCCAATTTCTTAATGTCTTGTTAGCATTCGTGCATTTCGTAAGTAGGGGCTTCCAGTTATTCATCTGCTCTAAATAGTGACAAACCTTCTCTACTCCGAAATCATCCTTTAATTTCTGCAACTGCACTGCGGTTATCGGTTGCGCCATCTTTAGAACATTCGGGGCGTGCTCATTGCACCAAATCTTAAAATTCTCAAAGCTAGCATCATCTACAACCTCCACCTTAACAGTTTTAATCTGGTCTTTCTTTTGTTGCTCGGTAACTCTTCTTGACTTAGCTGTTTTCCTATTCTGAGATATTAGCGTTGGTAATAACTCATTTGGAATATTTGTGTCTCTGGTGTTCGGCCTGTTGATGGTTTGATGCTTACCAAAGTTTACGATAGCATAAAACTGCTTATTATCAAACTGGATGGGAGCTATCATGCCTATATCAACCAAATCCTTGAGCCACTCTTTTACTTGATTCGACTCTATGTCATCGTGGGGGAATATCTTTGCTTTTATCACATTGGCCTCTCCGTATATCACTCCTAGGTCATCTGCGAAGTTTAGCATCCCAATGAACAACAGCCTAACATCCCTCGTCAATCTACCTACTTTGTCATCACTCCAAAAGGATGGTTTTATAACTCTATTCCTTGCCATTAGTATCCATTTCTAGTTAGCTTCAGATTCTCCTTTACATACGAAAATATTGTCCTCAAGTTATCCGACTGATGCGTGCAAGCTCTATTGATTCTGTCAAGCCATGTTACTAGATGGTTTGCTTCTCCTGTAGCGCTTTCTATCATTTTGGATGCGACACTTGCAGGTATCTTAGCTAGGCTTTCTATGTTATCATCAAAGAACTCTTTTCTCGCATGGTCCTGGATGCTCTTGGCTATAGCAAGCATATTACCGCTTCTAGCCATATACACATTGAGCAATGCTAATCTACTAGACAAGTCATCAGGCTCATTGCTAACTGGCTCTTCGAGAAAATCCTGCATCTCTTGGCACTCTCGAATAATATCTTCTACTGTGTATCCTTTCATTTCAAATCTATTGTTAGTCCCGATTCTGCTATCACCACTTCCTTACCTGTAGCTGCTGCAACCTTTTCTTGAAACATCTTAGCATCGCTGTTGTCCTTCGATAGGTGCAATAGGATGATTTTATTAACGCCATCAAGGTTGTTCGCTTGTAATGTCTTTATGCAATTATCTAGTGACATGTGGCTCTTAACTATATGTTTCTTGACAATCGGGTGGACAACGCCATTTGCTACATTCTCCTCAAGGAGTTCATCGCAATAGTTACACTCAATCATCAGTGCAGTTAGACCGCTAAAGGTATATTTCAAATAACAAGTGTCTATGGCGAAAAGCAGTGTCCCTATCTCTGGGTGCTGAATAAGGTATCCACAAGGCTCTTTGCTATCATGTATGGTGTCGAAAGGCATTATTGTAAACCTGCCAACTTGAAACTGCTCTAGAGGGGTCACTATCTCTGGTCTCTCGTGGAAGGCTTTTATACCTTCAAATGTCCCTTTCGTCATGTAGCACTTTATGCCGTATCTTTGGAGCTTATCAACACTCTTCGAGTGGTCTCCATGTTCATGGCTAACAAGACAGGCAGCCACCTTTGAGGTCTTGTAATCTATAGCCTTCAATATTTCTGATATGGCACACCCGGCTTCGATTATCAAGCACTCTCCAGGGTTGTGGAGAATATAACAATTACCCTTAGATGAACTGCCTACGATTGTTAGCTTCATACTACTTATTGGTATTAGCCCATGATGGAGCAGCCTTTGGAGCTATCGGCTTTACTGGCTCAACCTTAATTTCGGTCTTATTCGCATTTGCTGCGACATCCTCCGCCACCTCTTGAGTTACATCCATATAGTCTACATCCTCTGGGGTGGTAGAGCTCTCATCGCCCTCGCCAAAGTCTATGCCTGTAAGATACTCATACAACACTTTCTTTGCTCTGCGCTCTGCCTTGCCCTTAATCTGGTCCATTGAGCTGTAGCTATCCTTCTTGACATTGGCAACTACCTTAAACGAGTTCTTCTCTCCGTTGTACTCGTAGGTAATGACGCACTCAACATCAGCGGTATTCTCAGACATCTTAGGCGCTCCTATAGTGATGTAGTTCTTGCATTGTATCTTTCTAAGGAGTGAGGTGTAACCCTCCTTCGTTGGATACATTCTTCCTGCTAGGATATTGAACTGGTTGCCTGTGGGAAGCAAACCTATTGCAACGGCATCAATTACGCAGTCTCGTACCTCCTGCCATGAGTAGGGAGGTGTGACCTTGCCCTGCTTGTCTGCCTTACCTGTTCTATCAGTGAGAAAACCAATCTTGGTATTCATCAGAGGCATAAACACCTCATCCATCACATCCTTCGTGAGAGCATCTCGTAGCATCTTAACCACATTAGCGGCTACGAAGGCTCCTCCAAAGTTGTTTACAATCTGCAAGCTCTGTGCGCTCTTGCAAGCGGCTACAAACTTCTCCTTTGCAGCATCAATCACAGCTAGTGACTTGTTCTCTTCCATAATCGTGCTAGTTAAATTTTTCTATTCTTAAAACTGTGTCTTCCTTTGTTGCGTACAGGTCTATTCTCTGACTTTGAGTGTCCTCGATGACATTGATGCTCTCAGCTCGGTCAATGAAGATGGGGGCCAGGATGCTATAGTGAGCAGATAAAGCATTAATGATATCAATATCCGCATTGTACTTCATTGCTGTATTAAGGTCCTTATATGGAACTCCATTAACAGTACATATACACACCTCTCGAACATTGTCATTGGATAGGTTGTACTCAAACATCTTGAACTGCACCAATCTAAACTTGCTTGATATGTTTTGCTCTATGTAGTCTGTGCGCTTCATTGAGAATCCGAGTATTTCATCCTCTAACATCTTGTAGTGCGCAACCAGCTCTCCTGCCTGTTTTTGTCCTTCCTCAAGTTCTACTTTGCGCTTGTCAAGCATTTCTATTTGCTTTAGCATTGAAAGCTTGTTATCAACATCTTTGAGTTGGGCATCTAACTCTCTGCGCTTCTCAAGAACCTTCTCTTGGTCATCAGTGGGTAGCTCTAGGCCTCTTAGCTGCGCTTGCTTCTTCTCTAGGGTAGAGCACACATTTACATACTCCTTGTCTGACTGCAATATCAACTCTAAGGATGGAATGGTATCAAGTTCCTTGCGTCTATTAGAAACCTCATCCGTCAATGTGACTATCTCACTCTTTATAACTTCAAGTCTTATTCTTGCATTCTCTAAAGAGCTACGCAACTTATCTATGCCTTCAGCGGCTAATTTCCCTCGTTCATCAACAGCATTTAGGAGATAAACCTTATCCTCGTTAAAGGACTCTATCAGCTCGTTTCTGCGTAGTTCTATATCTTGCTGAGAGAATGGCCTTTTACACATAGGACATTCTGTATCTGCATTAGCATCAAAAGTCTTATTATTTACCATTTCCCATTCGGACACAAGTCCTTGCAGAACCTCCTCTTGGACCTTAATTTCTCTCTCATACCAATCTATTGAGGAGCGAACCTGGTCTTGCTCTTTCTTGTACGAGCTAATCTGAGACTCCTTTCTTGTAATATCGTCGTAAATGGCAGTGTACTTATCAAGCCTATCTCTCTTCTTACTCTCCTCAATCTGAGCCTTGTCTGAAGACAACCTTTCAATGTCTACTCTAAGCGAACTCTTGTAAGCTGCGTTGTCATCTCCATTAAGTTGAGTATCAAGAGCAGATATGGAGGCTTCTAATTCCATCTTTTTAGTGGGATAGAGAGCAATATCTTCTGGGAGTGTTGGGCGACTATCAGCATTTTCCTTTAGTCGCGTAGGGTATTGATTAAGCTCAACCTCGGCCCTAGTCTTTCCAGACTTTACCTCAGCCTTGAAAATATCCAATGACTTTCCGCTTCGCAATGCCTCAAGAACATGAGGGAAATCCTGTGCCATCTCTATCTCGTCAAAGCTGTCGGCCATGCCAGCAAGCACTGCTCGTCTATCTGCGTCCTTCATCCTATTAAATGCTCCAGTCGAGGTAATCAGTGTGAACAAATCCTCCTTGCAAATGTCCGCTATGACAGCTTTGTAGTCCACCTCCTTCACTGGCACATTATCAACATAGTATGCGCCTTCATTGCCCTTATACTTACCATTCTTGTCAACCTTCTCAACCCATCGTCTGCGCAACGACTTGTCTGCTCCGTCAATAGATAGGATGCAGTGCACATCTACATCGTGATGCTCTTTGATTGTGCCATCTGGGTTAAGAGGTCTAACACTAAATGATGATGAACCGCTAGAATCCTTGCCGAACAAGCACCATAGGAAAGAGTCCAAAATAGAGGTCTTGCCTAATCCATTTCTGCCATGTATCTCAACCCTGCGAGTAAAGTCAATGGCCAGCTCTTTAATACCTTTGAAATTCTTGATTTCAATAGACTTGAGTAAAATCGTCTTCATACCTTATTCTACTAATTAAACTTTCTATACTGAATTACAGGGTTGTTAACGGCCCTAATCTCCTTTCGCAGCATAATCATGAGCGTCTTAGGAATCTGCTTAATCTTGAACCATTTTGGGTAGAACCAGTTAAACCAATTAAACTTCCCTGCTTTTGGGTTGGGAACTACAGTAAACCCCAAATCGTCACTTTTACCTTTCATAGCCTTAGATACTAAACTGTTTATGCTTCTCTACAAATTCGTCTACCTCAGATTTCTTGTAGACTATATTCTTTCCAATCCTGTAGTATGGTAGCGCTCCAGACTCTCTCCACTCCTGCTGTGTGGCTCTATTAGCAAAGCCTAGATATTCTGTAAGCTGAGGGATGGTTAACCAAATCTTTTCAACCATCACCTTCCCAATCTTCTTGTCTGCTATTCCTCCCATAATCTGTTGTCTTTAGCGTACTTTATAAACTCTGCCTTTTCATGCACTCCTATTCTGCTGTAGGCGTTACGAATATGATTCTTTACTGTGTAAACTGACAAGCACAACTTGTCGGCTATGTTTTCTGCATCTAACCCTTGATACACAAGATATAAAACTCGCTTCTCGGCTTCAGATATTTTACTATTGAACTCTGGGTGGCAAATAACTCCTTCACAAGAACATTCTCCTCTAAGTGGGCAGCTTACATGCTCGAAATTCATCCTGCCATTTACTGAGAGGTCATTAACATTATCTATGTTTCCAAAGTTGCATTTGCAGAACCTCCAAGCCATCTTATACTGGTGGTAAACAATATTGCTTGAGCATTTACTATACACCTCGTTTAACTTGGCGTAAGCACCAGGGTAAAACTCCTTAATTCTATTGATTAGATAGGATATAAACTCTCTATCTGTCTCCTCTAGCTTGATGTGCTGGTTATCTGAATTTCGATACCAAACATTATCCTCAAAGCTGTAAATCTCTACATTGTCAAATTTACTCATTCTCAAATAGGTTGTCTCTGTGAATGCCTGTCACCTCCTCAAGGACCTCGATGTACTCAATCTTGCTCGGCTTGGCTTTACCTACTATCCATAAACGGACAGTATAAGGGTCTACACCGCACATTGTTGATACCCTCTGGATAAACTCTTTCTTCGGGGGCGTTGGCCTTTCTAAATTCTCGTAATAGCTTCTAAGTGTCATTTTCGTCTTGTTTGTGAGCATTTGCGCTTGTTTAACAACTTATTTTTACTATTTTTGCAATAGTATAATTTTTATTTGATGCAAAGGTAAACATTTTAATTGATATTACCAAACATAACGCTAATAAAATTACTAAATATTTTATCTAAAATTTACCTGTGTAACTTAATTAGTTGATTATGAACAGAGTAGATAGAAATCGAATTTTGGTGCGCCATGCTATAAGAATGGGTATAGCGCCCTCTCAGAAGGAGCTTGGCAAACTTTTTGGCTATAATAATGACTCTGCCTTTTCTCAAGTCATAAGTGGACTAAAGTCGTGGCCTAAATACTTTACCGATAAATTCAAGGAGCTTGTACCTGACTTAAATATTGACTGGCTTGAAAATGGTAACGGCACTATGTTGACCGAAGATACTATGCCGACCATAGTAAAAGCATCGTTTGTTAGTCCAGACGAGGATATAGAGGTTGACATCGAGTCCATGATGTGCAAACTCAACATTACCTATTCTGATATAGCGTCAATAATAGGAGAGAGCACAGATTACATCTACGCTTGCAATGGAAAGTTAAAACCAGTTCATATCATGAAACTGCAAGAGAAGTTTGGGGATGTAGACAAGTACACAAAGTACAACAAGGCTGAAGAGGTGGAAATCATAGAGTCATTTCCTGTACTCCCAGAAGAGGTCACAACAAGCCCAAATACAGATGTCCTAAAATATGTAGAGGAAAATGGCTCGGAGCTTGAAACAATTAACCCAAGCTTATTACTTGCTAACGCAAAGGTTGATGTAGCTGAGCGCATAAAGCGCACCTCTATGCTACCCACATTCCAACCTGATGACACAGTCTTCATTCGCTTCATAAAAGATAAGATGAAGATTGTAGATGGAGAGACTTACTACCTCGACTGCAAGAATAGACCTACGATGATACGCCTCGTAAAGTTTGAGGGCTGTGATAAGCTGCGCCTCATAGCCAAAAATCCGCAGTACGGTGATATCGTTATTGAGCGCAGCGACATTATCAATATTGGAGTTGTGGTGGCTTTGTTCCGCATGACATTTGGGGACCAATATTCCGAAATTGAGGCTTTGCGCAGACAGAAGGATGAACAAATGGAAGAACTCAACCATCAAATAAACAACTTTATCGACATACAGCGAGAGATGGTCGCAGAGATACGCGAGTCCGGCAAACGCAATGATAGATTGATTGACAAACTAATAGAAAAATAGTTATGGGCTTTTTTGATTTTCTTAAGCGCAAGGAGCTTGCAGAGATTGAAGCTCTTAGGGCCAGGGTTGCAGAACTCTCAAAATATGAACACATAGCCGATGTCGATGCTGAGATAGCAAGTAAAATCTCAAAGGCTGAAGAGACACTATCTTCAATACATCTAAGGTGTGCAGCAAAGGAAAGCGACTCTAACGCCCGCATTGAAGAACTTAACAAACAAATCGAAAGCCTGTCTTCTAAATACAACGAGGGGCTATCAACATACAATGAGCTTAGGAAGCAAATCGCAATCTATACCGAGAGCCTAGAGCTTGCTGACTTTGGAGTATATGACCCACACTTTGACTTTGACACTCCAGACAAATACAAAGAAGCAATACTATCTGTTAGAGAGAAACAAAAGGCTATGTTCCCAGACAGAGCTGCTGTAGGTGGTGAGGGTATATCTTGGAACAATAGCCTTGCTCAGGGTCAAGTCATGGTCCGAGGCATCAAGAAGATTATGTTGCGTGCGTTCAATGGAGAGTGCGATAGCTTCATCGCCAATGTGGACTGGAACAACATTACCAAGATGGAGGAGCGCATACGCAAATCTTGGGAGGTTATCAATAAGGCCTATCAGAGACAAGACATCTCAATATCTGAGCGCTACATGCAGCTTAAGATAGAGGAACTCCGCCTAGCATTTGAGTATAAGCTAAAGAAGCACCAGGAGAAAGAGGAGCAGAGGGCAATACGAGAGCAGATGCGCGAAGAGGAAAAAGCACAGCGCGAAATCGAAGCAGCTCTCGCAAAGGCAGAGAAGGAGAAAGTGACATACGAGCTTGCTCTAGCAAAGGCACGAGAGGAAGTGTTGGCAGCTGAAGGCAAGAAGCAGGAGCAACTGCAATCAAAAATTGAGGAGCTTGAGGCTAGACTTAAGGATGCTGAATCTAACAAGGATAGAGCGCTATCAATGGCTCAGCAGACTCGTAGGGGCCATGTGTATGTTATATCAAACATCGGCTCATTCGGAGAGGATGTGTATAAGATAGGCATGACTAGAAGACTAGACCCCCTTGACCGAGTACGAGAGCTAGGAGATGCTTCAGTTCCATTCCCATTCGATGTTCATGCAATCATCTTTAGTGAGGATGCTCCTACACTTGAGTCTACACTGCACAAAGCATTTGAGGGCAAGCGAGTAAACCAGGTAAATTTACGCAAAGAGTTCTTCAATGTCTCAATAGACGAAATAGAAGCTGTGGTACACAAAAACAATGCCACCATTGAGTTTACCAAGGTCGCTGAAGCTAGGGACTACAGAGAGAGCATGGCTAAGAGAACGAAAGATGATGCTACACCTGATGGCAATACTTCTGCATTCCCTACATCTTTGTTCTCGTAAAACTTATTTAGTTGGCTTTAGACTGATTTTGCTGACAAGGTGGGATAAGTTTACCTAAGATAATATAAAAAGGCCTTAGAGCCAAGAAAAACGCTAAATAAATAGATGTTTAAGGCTCATTGGGTATTTGCATGACTTGTTAATATCAAAAAACTACTATGAACGGGATTTCTCAGCACGAATTAGTGAAGCTTGTTAGTCTATACAAAGCACATTGCACAGGAGTATTGACTCCGGACATAATACTTGACGAACTTCTTAACATCCGAGTGGAAATAGACCGCCTTACTTGTTTGTCCCAAAACACTGATGGGCTTGAGATATATTACAAAGAGCTTGAATACCTACTATTCGACATTATGCACTATGATAAAGAGCAGTAATACATACGAGCAAAATCACAATGCTGAGATAGTGCAGAGGTTTTACCAAGCATTCGACTCACTAAAGCAAATGAAGCTTATCAAGAACACGAAGAACTTTTCGGAGAAGTACAACATCAATAGAGGCAACTTTATTACTGTCTCTAAAAATCCGACAAGTAAGATGTTTAACCCATGTTGGCTTTCATATCTCGTAAAGGACTATAATGTCTCTGCTGAGTGGCTTCTTACAGGCATCGGAGATATGCTGAAAAAGCAGTGATATTGAAAAAATATTGCAATAAAAATAGGCTTGCTAAAATACGCTACTGAAAATCAATGAGTTACACCCTTAAAAAATAAGGGCCTTCTAAGCTGTGGGTCGTGGGTTCGAACCCCGCCGGAATCACAAAGTTAAAATATAGGCTACAGATGCCTAAAACAGCGATAGAAGCACTCTCAGAGGGGCTTCTATCTTAGTTATAAGGGGTAGAGATAATTCACGAATACACTCATTTTGGTTCACTAGTGTATGGCAAACATTGCAAAAACATTGCAAATAACATTGAAAATTTGTTTACACTATGGCAAAAGTATCATTATTCCTAGACACTCGCTACAAGAAGCGAGATAAGTATGCGCTGAAAATTTCAGTAGCTCACAACGGAACAACGGCCTATTATGCTTCTGGCATCTCACTCCAAGAGGAATGTTGGCAAGCTCCAACAAAAGAGTGTGACGGATTCGTAAAAAAGAGCCACCCAGATTACAAGTCTCTTAACAACCGCATTCAGCATTTAGTTGACACATTCGAGTCAGCTATTGTAGACCTGGAGCGTAGGGGCCAATTATATTCCCTCTCGTCAGCTAGGGACCTTCGTAATTACATCGCTTCATCTATCGAGGGAAGGGGATGCACAACATTCTTGAAATACTTTGAACAGGTAACTGCATCGAAGAGCACTCCTGGAACTAGAAGATTATTTGAGGAGACATACAGGAAGCTCATATCATTCACAAAGGGCAAAGACCTCCTCTTTGAGCAGATAAATGTGAAGTGGCTTGAAGACTTTGCTTCGTATATGGGTGGTGGAGCAAACTATAAGTCTATACACTTGCGTAACATCAGGACTGTCTACAACCATGCCTTAAAAAGAGATGTAGCAAAGTATGAGTATTACCCCTTCCGAAAATACACCATCAAGAAGGAGAAAACAGCAAAGCGAGATGTTACGCCCGAACAACTTGCTGAGATAGCAAACATGGAGTTGCTTCCATACCAGGAGAGATATAGAGATGTATTCTTGCTCTCTATATACTTGCTCGGCATCAACATGACTGATTTACTCCATTTGACCTCTGATAATCTTGTAGGGGATAGGTTGTATTACAAGAGGCACAAAACAAAGCGTATATACGACATAAAGGTCGAAAAGGAGGCCATGGAGATAATCAATCGTTATAGGGGGAAGAATTACTTGCTGAATTTTCTTGATACATCTATGTACGACTCCATACTTAGCCGAATAAACAAGAACCTCAAGGAACTTGGAACAACACAAATAGGCAAGCATGGAAAAAAGACAAAGGACACTAGATACAAATTCCTGTCTAGCTATTACTGCCGTCATACATGGGCTACAATAGCCGCACATTTGGAGATACCAAAGGAGACCATTGCTGCGGCCCTCGGACATGGTGGAAATGATGTGACCGATATTTACATCAACTTTGACAGGAAGAAGATAGACGAAGCAAACCGCAAAGTCATAGACTTCATCCAAGAAAAAAGAAAAGTAATATAAAAGAAAAAAGAATATAAGTATTATAACTATATACTGTATATA
>JAZONG010000119.1:0-7462 GCA_045654385.1 Alistipes sp. | reverse complement strand
AGCTTGTCTTCCTAAGCCCGCTTGGCCTCCGACTTGCGTGTTCTGCGTGCTGTGGAGGTCTGCCTTACAACGGGGCAACCCTACTCTTCGTTGCGTAAAGGGGGCTCTAAACAGCGAGATTTCGAGATTGTGAAGGTCGGTATCGACTATCCTCGTGAGGAGCTTTACGACCGCATAAATCGCCGTGTAGATATGATGATGGAGGATGGTTTGGAGGCAGAGGCTCGTGCGATGTTGCCGCAGCGCCACCTGAACGCCTTGCAGACGGTTGGATTTAGCGAGCTGTTTGACTACTTCGATGGTACGATTTCGAAGGAAGAGGCTGTGGAGTTGATTAAGCGTAACTCTCGTCGCTACGCCAAGCGTCAGATGACCTGGTTCCGCAGAGATAAGGATATACGCTGGTTTACAAAACCGAATGTGGAAGAGGTTGTCGCCTACTTGCAGCAACTATAAGGTTAGATTAGTGCAAATTTTGCACTCTGCATTTTGCATTTTGCTTTTTTAATTGTACATTTGCACCGCAAAACAGGGCTCGGATGGTGGAATAGGTAGACACGCCGGACTTAAAATCCTGTGGCCAGTAATGGCCGTGCGGGTTCGATTCCCGCTCCGAGTACAAAGATACCCGACTTCGCATAGAAGTCGGGCTTTATTTTATTCGTTCGCAAGAATCAGTCTGTCGGTGGCGGTGTGGCAGAGTTGTCTGCAAGATGCAAGATAGCCATTATTGCTACGCAACAACGATAATATATTAAATATCATCGGTCCAAATGAATTTGACTCCGGCTATTTAATATATTATCTAAGACCTTTGGTCTTAATGTCTATTATTATCTTTTGCTCTGCTCAAACCTGCTGCGACCGTTCGATTCCCGCTCCGAGTACTTTGTAAAGTTCGCTTTAAAGGCGAACTTTTTTATTTTCGGTTAGTTTTACCCTTGCGCTTTTGACGGTGGCTGGTCTTGTGTACCTTATTGATTTTGCGGCGAATACCCAGAATAAGAAGCGTTGTGAACGAGGCTGCGATAATCATCAAGTTCCACAACGGCACTTCATCTCCCTTAACTCGTGACCACATCTCCAACATCTTTGGCGTGCGAGCACCTGAGTCGTGCATCATACCGCATCGCTCGATAACGCACTTGTCAGGATACATTACAGGGTTGAGCTTAACCTTCTCGGCACCCTTGCCGAAGTAGTATGAAGCATCAACGCTCTGCTCCAACTCGTCGTCATATTGCGACTCCAATACCTCAGGTGATGCTATAACACTCACATAACCAATCTCTTCCATATTGCGAATGGCAATATCAGGACGGCACATAAAGTTGATAAAGTAGCGTGCAGCCTTGGTGTTTTTGGCATATTTAGGGATAACCCATCCGTCAAACCATACATTACTACCCTCCTGCGGAACGATATAGTTGAGCGATACGCCAACCTCGGCAGCCTCCTCGATAGCCCAAACGGCATCGCCACTCCAAGTAAGATTGATGTATGCCTTCTCCTTGGTCATCATCTCCTTACCAAAGTCGGCCTCCCAACCTGCAACGAGTCTCTTTGCCTTTTTGAGGAAAGCCTCTACCTCGGCGATAGACTCATCCGACGAGTCGTACATCAACTTATCGAGTGTGGTCTTGCCTTCTGCCAACTCCTTTTGGCGGAGGTATATGAGCATTGTGCTATATACATCACGGAACGCATCCTTGATGAAGATCTTCTTCTCGAACTTTTCGTTGTGTAGCGTTGCCCAAGTCGAAGCCTCCTCCTCGGAAACATACTTGGTGTTGTAGAGCAAGCCCGTAGTACCCCACATATAACCTACGGCGTAGTCGTTAGCATTCTTGCCGTAGCCATCAATCTTGTTGAAGCGCTCGATGATATAAGGCGAGATATGTTGCAGATAGTTAGGTGTTTGGCCAAAGTCTTTGTCGATTGGCAAGAGCATATCGTTGCGCAACATTCGCTCGATGATATACTCCGAAGGACATACCACATCGAAATCCTCCTTGCCCTTTTCAATCTTGGCAAGCATAATCTCGTTGATGTCGAAAAGTTGGTAGATAATCTCAATATCCTCGCCTGTCTGCTCCTTGTACCACACCTTAAAGTCGTCAAGTACCGACTCCTCGATGTAGTCCGCCCAGTTGTAGATTTTGAGCGTGTGAGCACGGTCCGCTGCCATAGTTGTAGTAGCGAAAGCGAGCACCGAAAGTATGGTTAGTAAAACTCTCTTCATAATGGGTTACATTGCTTGTTTGCGCTTTGCAATACGCTTGGCACGAATGTTAATGATGATAAGCAGTAACAATACCACTGCAAATATAATGGTCGAAAGTGGTCGCAACTCCGGTGTAAGACCACCCTTTCGTGCATCTGCATAGATATATGTCGAGAGGGTTTCGAGTCCCTCATTGCCCTTTGTAAAGAGTGTTACGGCAAAGTCATCAATCGAGAGCGTAAAGGCGAGAATAAAGCCCGATACCATACCGGGTCTAATCTCCGGAATGATGATTTTGCGCAGTGCTTGGAATGGCGTAGCGCCCAAGTCCAATGCCGCCTCGTATATGTTTGGATTCATCTGCTGCAAGCGTGGCATAACACTCAAAACCACATACGGCGTACAGAATGCGATGTGCGACAATACGACGGTAGTGTAGCCCTGCGAGATGCCCAAACTGATAAAAAGCAGGAACAACGAGATACCCGTAATAATATCGGGATTGAGCATCGGAATATCGTTTAAGAAGTTGATAGCCTGCTTCTTGCGGCCCTTCATATTGAAAATTCCGATAGCGGCAACCGAACCTAATACGGTAGATGCTGTTGCTGCAATCAACGCAATGCTCAAAGTGTTTCTGATGGCATCCATCAAAGAACTATGCGCACCTCCGCTAAACAGAGAGGTATATAATGCCGTCGAAAAACCTGTCCAGTTACCCAATACCTTCGATTCGGTGAATGAGAAGATGGCAATAATGATAATCGGTGCGTAGAGCAATGCCAAGAGCAACCAAAGATAGAATTGTGCAAAAAATCTCTTCATATACTACCCTCCTCTTAAATTAAACTCTCGCTGTCTGTCTGCTCCTCGCCATCTGAGAAGAGAGATGTAATACCTATGATAACCAGCATAATAAGCGACAATGCTGCGCCATACTCCCACATTCCGTTGTTGATATTCTCCTGGATGGTTGTACCAAACAACTTTACATTGTTCATTGTGAGCAACTCGGCGATGGCAAAGGTAGAGATTGTCGGCATAAATACCATCATAATACCCGACATTACGCCTGGCATCGACAATGGTACGGTAACCTTGCGGAAAACCTCCGAAGGCTTTGCTCCCAAATCCTCGGCAGCCTCAATCAGCGAGTGGTCCATCTTCTGCAAGGTGTTGTAGATTGGGTAGATCATAAACGGCAAGAAGTTGTAGACCATACCGAATACGAGAGCCCCTTCTCCCAACGGGAACTTCAAGAAGTCAAACAGAGCCACTGTAGCGAGTGTTCGTACCAAGATGTTAATCCACATCGGCAGAATAAAGAGTACGACCATAACCTCCGAGCGGTTTAGTTGCTTGTTGCTCAAAATCCAAGCGGCAGGATAGCCGAGAAGGATGCACAATATCGTAGTAATCAGCGCAATGCCTATCGAGTAGATAAAAGTATTTACCGCCTCGGGCTGTGTTACGAACTTTGTGAAGTTTTCGAGTGAAAATCCCCCGTCTGCACCTCTAAACGCATATATAACAATCAGCACCAGCGGCAAAGCCACAAAGAGTGCCAAGAAGATGGCGTATGGGATGGCCCAGTTTGCTCGTTTATTAAATAGTTTTGCAAAAAATCTCATTTTAGCACACTATCTTAAACTCGTTTTGAAATATAAATATCACGCTTGTCGATGGATACACCCACAACATCGAAGTTGTCCCATATATCGTTGGTGTCCACATAGATAAAGTCGCCATCCTCGGTCTTTACGGTGAGATGGTAGTGGTCGCCCTTGTAGAGAATGAAGTGTACCGAGCCAATCAGCTTACCATCCTCCTTATAGTCGTGCAACTCCACACGGTTGAATGCCACACGCACCGAAACATTGTCGCCCTCCTGCAAGCCCTGATCCTTACACTCGAACTCGGTACCAAGAATTTCGACCGTTGTAGGCGAGGTCATAACGCCTTGGAATGTGTTGCAGGTGCGCTCCTTGCGCATTACGTGGATATCAGACGGCTTGATGAACATTCCCACCTTTGTATCCTCCTCGAAGGCGTTGTAGTCCTGAATCATCAACTCAAAACCTTTGTCGGTCTCGACAAACATCTCGTAGTGAACACCCTTGAATGTGCACGACTTAACTATGCCTGTAAAGTCGGCATTCTCGACATTGCCCACGATATAGATGTCCTCCGGACGGATAACGACATCCACAGCGGTATTCTCGCCGAAGCCCTTGTCCACGCACTCGAACTTGTGGCCGATAAACTCAACCTCCTTATCCTTAATCATCGTACCATTGAGGATGTTACTCTCGCCGATGAAGTCAGCCACAAACGAGTTTACAGGCTCGTTATAGATATCGATAGGAGTGCCAATCTGCTGAATTTTACCCTCGCTCATAACCACGATTGTGTCGCTCAAAGTCAAAGCCTCCTCCTGGTCGTGAGTTACATATATAAAGGTGATACCGAGTGCCTCGTGCATCTGTTTGAGCTCCATCTGCATATCTTTGCGCATCTTCAAGTCGAGCGCAGCCAATGGCTCGTCGAGCAGGAGCACCTGAGGTTGATTTACAATCGCACGAGCAATCGCTACACGCTGTTGCTGACCTCCCGAGAGTGAATTTACATCACGATCCTCGTAGTCGGTCATCGACACCATCTTCAACGCCTTGCGTACACGCTTGTCAATCTCCTTCGACTCTACCTTTTTGAGTTTCAAGCCGAAAGCGATGTTTTCGTAGACATTCAGATGTGGAAAGAGCGCATATCGCTGGAATACGGTGTTGAGAGGTCGCTTGTGTGGCGGCATACTCAAAATATCCTTATCCTCCATTGTGATTGTGCCGTTGTCAGGCTGCATAAAACCTGCAAGCATACGCAACAATGTGGTTTTACCACAACCCGAAGGGCCAAGCAGGGTTACAAACTCGCCACGCTTGATGTCGAGGTTGATATTGTCGAGTATGACCTTCTCGCCAAACGCCTTGCAGAGGTTCTCGATTTTAATAATTGTTTCGCTTTTTCTTGCCATCTCTACTTTTTGCGATTATTCAAAATGGTTTGGGTTAAATTAAAATAATATGTTGCGCCGAGCGATATCGACACACTATTTGCAAAGTTGTTGTAGGCCGCTACGGCGTGCAGACGCAAATCTCGGCTCTCACGCAGCGGGAAGTAGTGCACTCCGCCTCCCACATACCAATAGCGTGGGCAGAGTGAGTTGTCGGTAGGTATAAACCACATATCATCTTCGTAGCCGAAGATATCGCTATTGTTGAAGTTTTCGTATCCGCCTTTGGCGAATACTTCGACCTTATCCTTGTGGTTATAAATGAGTTGTGCTCCAATCGAGAACTCCTGATTGAAGAAACGCTTAACCGATGTAGCACGGTTCATATAGTCTACTTCGAGGGTGAAATCGCCCAGGTAGAAGGCGTTGCCGAGAGCGATGAGATTAACGAACTTACCACGCTCGTACTCGATGAAATTTACCGACCAGAAAGGCGTAAAACAGCCATATTCGCCTGTCCAATGGAGAGAATAGGCAAAGAGCTTCGATGCAAAAGGCCTCTCTCCAAATGGCGATGATGCGAATTGCAGGCGGAGAGTAGTATTCTCCTCCTTGGTTGTAAAATCGACACTTGCACCCCACTGATAGGCTGCGTTCTTGTGCCAGAATGTCGATGCTAACGGGAAGTGAACATCTACATCGTTGTAGTCGTACTCGGCAGAACCTATCGCTAATACATCCTTACCTACATTGAAAGTGAATTGCCCTGCGGTATAGGAGAGGATGAGCCAGTCGATAAAATCGTAGTCGTCAGAGCGGAATGCATTCTGATAGAGTGCGGCACTATCTTCTGCCAGCCAATGGTTTGACATAGAGTAGGAGAAGTTCCCTACCGAGCCATCGAGGAATGTGTAGAGTGATGAATTTCCGAAATCGAAACCTTTGTAGCCGCCTTTGATTGGGGCGTGGTGATTTGCATCGAAACGAGGCGTTACGATAAATTCGGGGATGTTGCTGTCGGCGTTAGCCTCTTGCGCATGAGTACAGAAGTAGCAAAGTGTTGCTACAAGCAGTGCAAGTCCTCTTTTCATCTTCCATACAATATGGTTTTAGTTCAACAATAGCGGGCTGATATTATATTTTATATAATAAACCCACGATAACTGGGTGCAAATATATAAATAAATTCATAATTCAAAATTCAAAATGCAAAATTATTGCTGTTTAGGTTGAAAATAATTGTTCTCAAAAAGAAGGCGGGGTATCGAAAACGATACCCGACACTCAATGTGGCATTTTTTCCCGCCCTCTTGGGTATCGAAAACGATACCCTACTGACATAGTGGCAATAGAGGTGTTCGATGGTGCTTATTAAACGAAAGATCGCCGAGCGTTACTCGGCGATCTTTAATCAACTACTCACTACTCACTACTCACTACTTTCTCCTCTCTACTCACTGAAATACTTTTTTAAGTATTTCGCAGTGTGGCTCTCCTTGTTTTTTGCAACCTCGCTCGGAGTGCCTTCGGCGACTACCCTGCCACCCTCCTCGCCACCCTCGGGACCGAGGTCGATGATGTGGTCGGCAACCTTGATAACATCGAGGTTGTGTTCGATGACGATAACCGTATTCCCCTTGTCTACCAGCTTGTTAAGCACTTCGATAAGACGGCGAATATCCTCGAAATGGAGTCCCGTAGTCGGCTCGTCAAGAATATAGAGCGTACGGCCCGTTTCTCGCTTCGAGAGTTCTGTCGAGAGTTTTATGCGCTGGCTCTCGCCACCCGACAAGGTGGTGCAAGGTTGACCGAGTGTTAGGTAACCCAAGCCGACATCCTGAATTGCTTTCAGCTTCTGATGAATGGTCGGTATAGGCTCGAAGAAATCGACCGCAATGTTTACGGTCATATTTAGTATGTCGTTGATACTCTTGCCTTTATAGCGCACCTCCAAGGTTTCTTTGTTGTAGCGATTGCCACCGCACGCCTTGCACTTGACATAGACATCGGGCAAGAAGTTCATCTCGATTGTCTGCACGCCTGCACCACGACAAGTCGGATCGTAGCCATGTCGTTCTGTGAGCCAAGGAGTTGTATGACAAGCTTGTCTTCCTAAGACCGCTTGGCCTCCGACTTCTTTGTTGTAGCGATTGCCACCGCACGCCTTGCACTTGACATAGACATCGGGCAAGAAGTTCATCTCGATTGTCTGCACGCCTGCACCACGA
>JAZONG010000118.1:0-6293 GCA_045654385.1 Alistipes sp. | reverse complement strand
ATCGAGGAGCAGACTCGTCACGATGTTGTGGCCTTCACCCGTGCCGTATCGGAGACTCTCGGCGAGGAGCGTAAGTGGGTACACTACGGCTTGACATCGACCGATGTTGTAGATACTGCAAACGGATATTTGCTCCGTCAGGCAAACGAGATTTTGGAGAAGGACTTGGAGGAGTTCTTGGCGGTTTTGAAGCGTCGTGCTTTGGAGTTCCGCAATACCCCTTGCATCGGCCGTACTCACGGTATCCACGCCGACATCACCTGCTTCGGTTTGAAGTGGGCTTTGTGGTATGAGGAGATGAAGCGTAATATCGAGCGTTTCCGTACTGCTGCTCGTGGCGTAGAGGTTGGTAAGATGAGTGGTGCTGTGGGTAACTTCGCCAACATTCCGCCAATGATTCAGGACTATGTTTGCGAGAAGTTGGGCATCGACTCTGCAAATGTTTCTACACAGGTTATTCAGCGTGATCGCCACGCCTATTATATTGCTACATTGGCAGTTATCGCATCGTCATTGGAGCAGATGGCTCTCGAAGTTCGTAACTTGCAGCGTACTGAGGTTCACGAGGTCGAGGAGGCTTTCGGCAAGGGACAGAAGGGTTCGAGCGCAATGCCTCACAAGCGTAACCCAATCTCGTCGGAGAACATCTGCGGTTGTGCTCGTGTAATGCGTGGTTATATGGCTACCGCTTGCGAGAATGTGGCTTTGTGGCATGAGCGTGATATCTCACACTCGGCAACCGAGCGTATCATCTTGCCTGATGCAACCGAGTTGTTGGACTATATGCTCTGCCGTTTCAAGGGCATTTTGGACAACCTCGTAGTATTCGAGGATATTATGATGGAGAACATCTATCGCACTCGCAAGGTTATCTTCGCACAGCGTGTGATGAATGCCTTGATTGACAAGGGTTTATCTCGTGAGGAGGCATACGACACCGTACAGCCTGTTGCTATGCGTGCAATGGCGGAGCGTGCCGACTATCAGGAGCTCTTGGCAGAGAACGAGAAGGTTATGTCAAAGCTCACTCGTGAGGAGTTGGATTCGTGCTTCACATTGGAGTACTACCTCAAAAATGTGGATTACATCTTCCGCCGAGCAGGTATTATCGAGTAGTATGCCGACGGTAGCGATTAGTTGAGAGTGGAGAGCAATTCTCCACTCTTTTTTTGCTTTTAGCAAAAATAATTTGCAAAATACCCCATTATGCAGTTCTTTTTTGCTATCTTTGCTCAAAATAACCAAATTCAAACCAAAAACTAATACTATGAAGCAATTCAAGACAACTATTTGTGCGTTATTGGCGTGTGCTGCAATGTTTGTGGGATGTACGCCAAAGGTTACCTTTACCGCTTCTACCGTGCCTGCAATCGATGGCGTAGAGACGAGCGTAGAGGCTGAGCGTGAGGGTAACGAGTGGCAGGTTGATGTGAAGGTGAAGAATACCACCGACAAGGCGGTAACCATCAAGGTCAAACTCGCTGCTGTACCAAACTTTAAGGCCGATACCTACCTATTCCCTGGTATCAACTACAACGGAAATGGCTTTGGCGAGGATTTGAACTTGCCACAGAGTTATGGCGACAGTAAGGGCTTTATTCCTTATCCACAGGGTTGGCAGTATGGCGGTGAACCTTGGATTTTCTCTTACGACCGAGGTTCAATACCTTCGTGTACCATCTCGGAGAACGAGAAGCATGTATTTGCACTCTACGGCTCAGACGAGGATAAGGTGTCGTACGAGAGTTCGTGCTCGATGGAGAAGTTGGAGAATGGCTCATTCTGCCACATCATCTATTGGCCTATCATCGAGGCTCCGCTCTGCTATTCGGATAAGATGAAGTTCTCGGAGCGTGTAGACAACAACATCACACTTGCTCCGGGCGAGGAGTTCTCGGTTACTGCAAATGCCTTCATTGGCAAGCCGCAGTGGAAGAACTACGGTTTTGCAGAGGTATTTAAGGCTGCTTGGCGTAAGTTGGACCACAGCGTTCCTGCACAGTGGAATGTAGAGGAGGTTATGGCGTTGGATAGAGAGTTCCAGGATTGGACTCGCCGTAAGAACGAGCACGGTTATTGGTACGAAACAATTCTCGACGATATGACCTTCCGTGCCGGCTACTATGGCACAGGTCTTTCGGAGGAGGGTTACAGCGTAGCATACTACGAGAATAATCCGGAGAAGAATCATTGGTTTAAATACGATCCAAAGGAGGCTAAGCGCCTCAAAAAGGGCGAGTACTTGAAGGGAGCCGGTCGTGAGCTCGGTTTTGCAGGTCAGTCGTTCCAGTTGGCTCGTCTTGACCTCGAATATGGCGTGCGTCACAACTCTCCTGAGCACTTCGACTTCGGTATGAAGGTGCTCCGCAGCTGGCTTGATACTCGTCGCTACGAGGGTACAGGCATCATCAAGAGCAACCGCAATCGTGGCCACGACAATCGTGATGCGTCGAATGTGGGTTGGGCAATCAGTGAGCTCTCTCGTGTTGCGATGTTCCTCAATGAGCGTGGAATGGATGGCTCTGAGTTTAAGAATGCAGCCACTCCTATCGTAGAGGTTATCTTGAAGGGTGTTCGTGAGGATGGTGCAGTAGGCTCGGTTTGGAATGGTGCTACCGGTGAAGTTGTAACCTACAACGGCGATGGCGCAGGCTTTGTGTTGATGGGACTCGGCTACTACCACCAGCTTACAGGTGACGAGCGCATCTTGCCTGTTATCGAGAAGGCTATGGCACACTACTACGAGAAGGATTTCGACTACTTCCGTTGCTTCGGTGGTGCTATGGACTGTGCAAGCATCGATAAGGAGGGTATACACCCATACTTCACCGTGTCTAAGTATATGTACGAGCAGACCGGCGATAAGAAGTATTTGGACTATGCTCGCAAGGCTGCTTGGTACTTCACTTCGTGGATCTACATCCACAACCCAATCTATGACGAGGATGATGATTTGACCATCTTCAATGTTCGTCCGGCAGGAGCAAATATCGTTGGTGTTGAGCACTCGGCTGCTGACGAGTATGGTGCAATCTTGATGGATGAGTACTTGTGGCTCTCGAAGGTTGACAATGAACCATTGTGGCGTGAGGTTGCCGAGTTGATTTGGCGCAACGGCACACAGGGCTTTGCATACGAGGGTCGTACACTATGGCACGGCTTGGAGCGTCCTGTGGGCGGTAAGAGCGAGGCTATCTTCCCTAACATTTGGAGCAAGTATCGCATCCTTCCTAACAAGCGTGGTAGCATCAACGATCACCTCACAGCTTGGGGCGGTATCTATCGCACAGCAGCCATCTACGATATGTCGGAGGAGGAGTTGCAGTGGTTGAAGGAGGCTACAAAGCCTGAGAAGAATTAGAGCAAGTTTCTCAGTGTGAATTTTTAGATGAAAATTACATCACATACAATGCGTTCAATCTCGATGCCTGTCGGTATGGTGTTGGGCGCATTGTTGTGTTATCCTATCACAGCGTTCGATGAGTGGAGCGGCGGTATCTCTACCCCATTCTTTATCTTTTCGATGCTCTTTTGTACATTCTGCCGTGTCGATATTCGTGATATGAAGCCGTCCTGGCTGCATTTATGGCTTATGGTAGTGCAGCTAGTGATGGTTTTTGTGGTCTACTATCTCCTGCGACCATTTGGCGATACGGTAGCACAAGGCGGAATGATTTGCGCATTGGCGCCTATGGCTATGGGTGCAGTGGTTATTGCGGGAATGTTAGGCGCAAATGTTGCAACGATGGCAACTCACAGCCTTGTCTGTAACACCATCATCGCCTTTGTTGCACCTCCATTGCTCTCGGAGTGGGGAAATGGCTCGTGTACGGTGGTTGAGATTTTGATGCGTGTTACTCCGCTGTTGATCTCTCCGTTTGTAGTATCGCAGTTGTGCCGCTGGCTTACGCCAAAGGTTGCCCAATGGGTTGGTTCACGCACACTTATTCCATTCTATATATGGCTGTTGTCGCTGGTTGTGATTGTGGGTAAGACGACCTACTTCATTATCCAAAACGGCACGGCACATATCGTGGAGGAGCTGTGGATGGCGGGAGTGGCACTTGTGGTCTGCCTTGCACAGTTTGCAATCGGCCATTGGCTCGGACGAAAGTATGGCGATGAGGCGGCAGGTGGTCAGGCATTTGGACAGAAGAATACGGTGTTGGCAATATGGTTGGCGCAGTCGTTCCTCAATCCGTTGGCCTGCATAGCACCTACGGCATATATTGTATGGCAAAATATAGTTAATTCATACCAAATGTATAAGCACCGATGAAGATTGGCGATATAGAGTTTCGTAAAGAGGCGTTGTTCCTTGCTCCGATGGAGGATGTTACCGATCCTTCGTTCCGCTATATCTGCAAACGATTTGGCGCAGATATGGTTACTACCGAGTTTATCTCCTCGGATGGTCTCATTCGTGATGCGTGGAAATCTCGTGCAAAGTTGAATATCAACGACTTTGAGCGCCCTGTGGCAATTCAGATTTATGGCAATCAGATTGAGCCGATGGTCGAGGCTGCACGCATTGCCGAGACGGCAAATCCCGATATTATCGACATAAACTTCGGTTGCCCGATGAAGAAGATTGCGGGACGAGGTGCAGGCTCTGGAATGATGCGTGATGTTCCATTGATGGTGGAGATGACCAAGCAGATTGTCGAGGCGGTCAAAAAGCCCGTAACGGTTAAAACCCGCCTTGGCTGGGATGACGATTCGAAGAATATAGAGGAGATAGCACTGCGATTGCAAGATGTTGGTATTGCAGCACTTACAATTCACGGCCGTACTCGCTGCCAACTCTACAAGGGCGAGGCAGATTGGACTTTGATTGGCAAGGTCAAGAATAATCCGATGATTCACATCCCGATTATCGGCAATGGGGATGTCGATTCGGGCGAAAAGGCGAGAGAGATGTTCGACCGCTATGGCGTGGATGCCGTAATGATTGGTCGTGCAACTTATGGTCGTCCGTGGATATTCCGTGAGGTGCGTCACTATCTCGATACGGGTGAGGTTATGCCGCAACCGAGTGTTGTGGAGCGTGTAGCGATTGCGAAGGAGCATCTGGCAAAGTCTATCGAGGTTAAGGGTGAGCGTGTCGGTGTGTTGGAGATGCGTCGTCACCTGTCGAACTACTTTAAGGGGTTGCCGAACTTCAAGGATACGAGAATGAAACTCGTAACACTAAATGACCCTGCGGAGTTATTCGCAACAATTGATTCGATTGAGGAGAAATGGGGCGATTTTGACACGGCAGGATGTGTTCCTCCCCCACTTTCACACGATATTTAGAAAACTCAAACATAAAAAGACTATGATTCTTAAATTTAGAATGTTGAGCGACGAGAACGATAATTTCGTTCGTGATTTCGAGGTTGAGCCGTTGATGAAACTCTCGGAGTTTCACGACTTTATCATTAAGTCAATCGGCTACGATGACTGTATGGCTTCGTTCTTTACGGCTGATGACAAGTGGCAGCGTTGCCGTGAGTTTACGCTTATGGATATGGGCGACACCGGCTATGAGGGCGAGGATGCACCAATGCCTATGGACAAGACCTCATTGGCAGAGATTATCGTGGCGGACTACTCTCGCTTGATATATCTCTTCGACATCTTCGCCGAGCGTGCATTCTATATCGAGTTGGTAGGCTCATCGGAGCCAAATCCAGCTCTTAGCTACCCTCGTGTAGCATTCGAGAATGCTCCTGTACCTGACCAATACGATCCTGATGCAGTGGATTCGAATGCAGGCTCTATCTTCGATGAGATGATGGGTGACTTTGGCGGATTTGATGGCGAAGACGGAGGCGACGATGAGTGGTAGAAAGCGCCTTATTGTGATTGTGGGAGCAACGGGCTCGGGCAAGACTGATTTGAGTATCGGTGTGGCCGAGCATTTTGGAGCGCCTATAATCTCGACCGACTCCCGTCAATTCTATCGTGGTATGGCGATAGGTACGGCGCAGCCCTCTCGTGAGCAGATGGCTCGTGTCGAGCACCATCTGGTTGATTGCCTCGATGTTACGGAGGAGTTCAATTGCGGTGCATACGAGCGTGTGGCTTTGGAGCGCCTTGCCGAGTTGTTCCAAAAGCACGATACGGTGGTTGCTGTCGGTGGTTCAGGCCTATATGTAAAGGCACTTTGCGAGGGTATGGATGATTTGCCCGATGCTGACCCTGCCTTGCGTGTAGAACTGCTCAAAAGGCTCGAAACAGAGGGTTTAGAGTCGCTTGTAGATCAGTTGCGAGAGTTGGATGAGGTCTATTATAACGAGGTGGACAGA
>JAZONG010000117.1:0-6870 GCA_045654385.1 Alistipes sp. | reverse complement strand
GCAGATGTGGACAAAGACTGATGCCGACATCCCTCAGTTCAGCGCAGGTGACACAATCACCGTAACTTATCGTATCATCGAGGGAAGCAAGGAGCGTTTGCAGAGCTTCCGTGGTGTAGTTATCCAGATCAAGGGTACAGGCAAGACCAAGATGTTCACTATCCGTAAGGTTTCTAACGGCGTGGGCGTTGAGCGTATCTTCCCTCTCTACTCGCCACACATCGACAAGATCGAGGTTAACAAGTATGGTGTTGTTCGCCGTGCTCGTATCTACTACTTCCGTGAGTTGACTGGTAAGAAGGCTCGTATCAAGGAGCGTCGTATGCCGGTTGCTCCAAAGGCAGAGTAGTAGCGCTACAAGCTACAACAAAAGGGGTGTTTGCATTTGCAGACACCCTATCTTTTTTGCTTTTTTCTTTGAAAAAAGATGTTATCCCGAAAAATTTGCTAACTTTGCAAGTTAGAAGCGAAAATAGACAAAAATAATAGCATAGATTATGAGAATTGCACAACTTTTGAAATCGACCGAATACGGTGCAAAGGTTACCGTTAAGGGTTGGGTGCGTACAAAGCGAGGAAACAAGAATGTTGCATTCTTGGCGTTGAATGACGGCTCGTGCGTTGCCAATATCCAGATTGTTGCCGACCTCACCAAAATCTCGGAGGAGGAACTCAAACCAATCACTACCGGTGCTTGTGTGGCTGTTGAGGGTACTCTCGTAGAGTCGCTTGGCGCAGGTCAGGGCGTTGAGGTTCAGGCCGAGTCAATCGAGGTTTATGGTACTGCTGACCCTGCAACCTATCCATTGCAGAAGAAGGGACACTCGTTGGAGTTCCTTCGTGATATTGCGTACCTCCGTCCTCGTACCAATACCTTTGGTGCTATCTTGCGTATCCGCCACGCTATGGCGTTCGCTATCCACAAGTATTTCAATGATAAGGGCTTCTACTATCTCCACACTCCGTTGATTACGGCTTCGGATTGCGAGGGCGCAGGTGAGATGTTCCAGGTTACAACTATGGACTTGAACAACCTCCCACGCACCGAGGAGGGCGCAATCGACTTCGCACAGGACTTCTTCGGCAAGCCTTGCAGCCTTACCGTATCGGGCCAGTTGGAGGGTGAGCTCGGAGCGTTGTCTATGGGACAGATTTACACCTTCGGTCCTACTTTCCGTGCCGAGAATTCGAACACTCCACGCCACTTGGCAGAGTTCTGGATGATTGAGCCTGAGGTTGCATTCTACGATCTTCAAGACAATATGAATATGGCCGAGGACTTCCTCAAATACCTTATTCGCTATGCGTTGGATAACTGCAAGGAGGATCTCGAATTTATGAATAAGATGTGGGATAACGAACTCCTCGATCGTCTTAACTTCGTTCTCGCAAATGACTTCGTACGCCTCGACTACACCGAGGGTATCAATATCTTGAAGGCTTCGGGCAAGAAGTTTGAGTTCCCTTGCGAGTGGGGTTGCGACTTGCAGTCGGAGCACGAGCGCTACCTCGTAGAGGAGCACTTCCGCAAGCCTGTTATCCTCATCAACTATCCAAAGGATATCAAGGCCTTCTATATGAAGCAGAACGAGGATGGCAAGACTGTTCGTGCTATGGATGTCCTCTTCCCAAAAATCGGCGAGATTATAGGCGGTTCGGAGCGTGAGGCAGATTATGGCAAACTATCTGCACGCATTAATGAACTTGGTATTCCTGAGAAGGATATGTGGTGGTATCTCGATACCCGTCGTTGGGGTTCAGCACCTCACTCGGGCTTCGGACTCGGTTTCGAGCGTCTTTTGCTCTTCGTAACAGGTATGAGCAACATTCGTGATGTGATTCCGTTCCCACGAACACCGAAGAACGCAGAGTTCTAAAGCAAAGCCGAATAACGAGGCAATTTCGGCGTTGTGCTTCGGACGTTGAGTTGCTCACATACGTCAAGTATGCTCCGCACTCAACGCCTTGCGGGCCTTGAAATTGCACTCGTTCTTCAACTTTGTAAATCGTTCTGATTGGCTCTTTTCGCACGAGTGCATCGGACTCCAAATTCCTCACATAGGCAGACTATGCTGCGGATTTGTCGCCTCGCTTCGCACGAAAATAGTTCAATCATTTCCGATTTTGGTTGTTTGAAATAATAAAAAAGCCTATGACAACATAGGCTTTAATTCATATATGAAGAAGCGATAAAGGGTTGCAGTAGAACTTTATTACCGCTATGAAATTATCAAATGCACAACTGCTCTTGCAGCAGCAGAAACTCTCACCTCAACAGATTCAGATGATAAAACTTCTGGAACTGCCTACCGTTATGCTCGAACAGCGCATAAAGGAGGAGATTGAGGAGAATGTCGTACTCGAAGAGGAGCACTCTGCCGAGAACGATGAGGAACCTCAACAAATATCGGTTGAGGAGTATCTGCGTGAGGATGACACACCTGCATACAAGAGTCGTCTAAACCACTATTCGAAGGATGATCAACCTCGCAGTGTGCAGATTTCGGGTGGAAGGTCGTTGCAGGAGTCGCTTATCGAGCAGTTGGGCTACAAAAACCTCTCGGAATATGAGTTGCAGTTGGCGACATTCTTGGTCGGAAGTATCGACGAGGATGGCTACCTGCGTCGTGATTTGGAGTCACTCTCTGATGATATAGCCTTCTCATTGGGTATCGAGGCTACAAGCGAAGAGTTGGAGCGACTGCTCCTTATTATTCAGCACCTCGAACCTGTGGGTGTGGGCGCACGAGATTTGCGGGAATCACTCCTTTTGCAGATTGAAGGCCAGCCTATCGACACCCACGAGCGTGCGTTGGCGCATCGAATTTTGGAGTTTCACTTCGAGGAGTTTGTCAAAAAACACTACGAGCGCCTGATGGCTCGACTCGATATCTCGGAGGAGGAGTTTCGTGCTGCGGTGCAGGAGATACAGCACCTCTCGCCAAAACCGGGTAATCTCTTCTCGGAGGGTGGCTCGGAGTCGGCACCATACATCATACCCGATTTTCTGCTCGACTACCACGATGGTCAGTTCGACCTCTCGCTCAATTCATACAATATCCCTGAATTGCGCCTTAATCGCCACTATGTCGATATGATTAAGGATATGGCATCTGCCAAGGGTGAAAAGAGCGATAGCGATAAGGAGGCAATACAGTTTATTAAGAACAAAATCGACTCGGCAAAGTGGTTTATGTCGGCGATTAAACAGCGCCACGATACCCTTATGCGCACAATGCAGACCATCCTTGACTATCAGCGAGAGTATTTCCGTGATGGAGATAGCAGTAAGTTGCGCCCGATGATTCTCAAAGATATAGCCGACCGCACAGGCCTCGATGTCTCTACCATCTCCCGTGTGGTAAACAGCAAATATGTTCAAACACAATTTGGTATTATCCTGCTGAAATCGCTCTTCTCCGAGGCTATGCAGACGCAGAGTGGCGAGGAAGTATCATCTTATGAGGTAAAAAATATCTTGCAGGAGTCTATTGCCGGTGAGAATAAGCGCAAACCTCTTACCGATGAGCAACTTATGAATATCTTGAACGATAAAGGTTATTGCATCGCTCGACGCACCGTAGCCAAGTATCGTGAGATGTTGGATATTCCCGTAGCTCGCCTTAGAAAGCAAATATAAAATCGTTCTGGCGGGTAAATTTTGCACTGATCTGCGATAAGCGAACTCCTCACATAGGTCTACTATGCTGCGGGTTCGCTTTCTTGTTTAGCACAAAATTTCCACCACCATTTACGATTTTTTGGATATAGGGGCGGAAAACAAATTCTGCATTCTGAACTAAAAAAGCTCCAAAGCCTTTTCGATTACCTGATGCATATCGTAGTAGCGATAGTCGGCGAGGCGACCACCAAAGAGATATTTCGATTCCGCATCGGCAAGAGTGCGATACTTGGCATAGAGCAAGGTATTGCGCTCGTTGTTTATAGGGTAGTATGGCTCTGCACCTTCGTGCCACTCCATAGGATACTCGTGTGTGATAATGGTGTGCGAAGTGCCTCTATCCTCGAAGTGTTTATGCTCGATAATGCGTGTGAACGGTGTTTCGATGTCGGTGTAGTTCACCACCGCAGCCCCCTGATAGTCAGCTTGTGAAAGGTGCTCCTCCTCAAAGCGGAGCGAGCGGTACTCCAACGCCCCAAACTGATAGTTGTAGAAGCGATCCAACTCTCCCGTATAGAGCACCTGCTCGGCAAGTGCATCGAACTCCTCACGGGCCGAAAAATAGTCGGTGTCGAGGCGTACCTCCGCCCCCTCCAACAGCCCCTCAATAAGCTGGTTATAACCACCAACGGGAATACCCTGGTAGGTGTCGTTGAAGTAGTTGTTATTGCGCTCGAAACGGAGTGGCAGACGGCGAATTATCCACGCAGGAAGTTCCCTGCACTCTCGCCCCCACTGCTTCTCGGTGTAGCCCTTGATAAGTCTTTCGTAAACATCACGCCCTACGAGCGACAAGGCCTGCTCTTCGAGGTTTTGCGGCTCGTGGTCGAGGTGCAAACGCTGCTCTTCGATTTTCTTCTGCGCCTCCTCGGCTGTCGCTACGCCCCACAACTTCTCGAAGGTGTTGAGGTTGAACGGCAGAGGGTAAATTTCGCCCTTGTAGTTTGCAAGTGGCGAGTGAACAAACGGCTTGAACTCTACGAACTGATTTACAAACTCCCAAACCTCCTTATTCGAGGTGTGGAAAATGTGCGCTCCGTACTTGTGGACAAAAATGCCCTCCTGCTCCTCGCAGTAGCAGTTTCCGCCTATGTGCGAGCGCTTGTCTATCACTAAAACACGCTTTTCTGCCCTGTGCGCACGATATGCCGCTACGGCACCAAACAGTCCCGCACCTACAACAAGCAAATCGTATTTTGGTAATGCAGAATTCAAAACTAACTACTCACTACTCACTACTCACTACTATCTATTATCTGCTACCCACTTTGTAAGTTCCACAAAGTCTGCCACCGATAACTGCTCGGCACGCTTTGTGAAGAATGGGTGCTCTGCGCTGTGGAAGTCGCCAAATGCCGAACGCAACGAGTTGCGCAACATCTTACGGCGCTGTCCGAATGACGCCTTTACGACCTTTACGAAGAGTTGCTCGTCGCAATCGAGCTTCTCGGTGTTGTTTCGTCGCAAACGAATTACCGCACTCTTAACCTTTGGTGGCGGGTTGAATACCTTCTCCGATACGGTGAAGAGATAGTCGATGTCGTACCATGCTTGCAACAATACGCTTAATATGCCGTAGGTCTTCGAGCCCTCTTTCTCGGCAATGCGCTCGGCAACCTCCTTCTGAATCATTCCCACACACTCTGGGATGAGGTTGCGGTGCTCTATAATCTTGAAAAATATCTGCGAGGAGATGTTGTATGGAAAGTTTCCGATAACCTTTACACCCTCTGGGAAATACTCCGCCAAATCCATTTTCAGGAAGTCGCCATCACGCAAACGAGGTGTGAAATCGGGGTAGTGGGCGTGGAGATAGGCGATACTTTCAGTATCTATATCCACTCCGTAGGTTACGATGTCGTCACGGCGCAGGAGGTACTGTGTGAGTACGCCCATGCCGCAACCCACCTCCAATACATTGTCGGGGTTTTCGGCACTTCCGCCCGAGAGCGAATTGCAAATTTTTTGTGCTATGTTCAGGTCAGTCAAAAAGTGCTGACCAAGTGCCTTTTTTGCTCGAACTTGTTCCATAGTGGCAAAGATAATAAAAAGACGAGAGAAATCAAACGCCACAAAGACTTTCTAATGAGATAAATAGTATTGTGGTAGAGGTCTGCATACTAATGCCTCAGACGCCTCCAAAGCCCTTTTTTATGATTTTTTAAGAATTTTCAGTAAAAAATTTGCAGAATAAAAAAATTGCACTACCTTTGCAGTCGCAAAGCCGTTGAGGTTGAGCGAATGGAAGGTGCCATAGCTCAGTTGGTAGAGCAAAGGACTGAAAATCCTTGTGTCCCCGGTTCGATTCCTGGTGGCACCACTTGAAGAAAATGACAAATTAGTCAAAACGCTGTATTTCAACAAAATACAGCGTTTTTTCTTTTTGTGCTATATACCCATTTAGGGTGTTTCGGAGCAACTGAAAGTGTGCAAATCGAGTACAATTTTGAATCTCGAAAAAATGTACTCGAATTAGACCGTAATTAACCTATTCTCACCATTTTACACTACTCTTTATCTGGTTGCGAATTGCACCATTTTTTTAACAGATAAAGTTATGATAAAGAGTACATTTTCAATTTTGTTCATTGTCCGAAAGTCTCGTTTGGGCAAGAGTGGCGAAGCCGCTATCACTATGCGTATTACTGTAAATGGCAGATTTACAGAGATGAATACTTTGCGCAAGGTCCAATTGTCGCTCTGGGATCAGAAGAAGGAGCGTGCTGTGGGTAAAGGCCCCATCCCGATTGAGATTAACCGCCATCTCGAATCGTTGCGCACACGAGCATACGAGATTCACAAAGAGTTGATTGAGCGTAATGGCTATGCTGACCCTCTGACTATCAAGGAGTATTTGCAGGGCAAGCATATCAGTCAAAAGATGTTCTATGCCACTTTCGAGGAACACAACGAGAGAATGGCGCAGCTGGTGGGTATCGAGTTCGATGCGGTTACATTGAGCCGTTATCGCCTATGTCTGCGCTATTTCAAGGAGATGGTGTCACGCAAGACCAAAGTGGCGGACTTCCCTATCAAGAACCTCAACGGTGAGATGATTCGTGATTTTGTGGCGTTCTTGAAGATTGAGAAGCGTGTGGCGCAAAACACGATGATTCGTTATATGAAGTGTCTGAAAAAGGTGGTAAATCTCGCAATTGCTAACGGCTGGATAACAGTCAATCCTTTTG
>JAZONG010000116.1:0-3115 GCA_045654385.1 Alistipes sp. | reverse complement strand
GTTGGACTTCACCCAGTATTGTGCTAAGGGGAAGATGATTGTCGACAAGCAAGGTCATGCCGTTCCGTTTATTCTGAACGAAGCGCAGCGTGAGGTTGCTCGTCTCATCTTGCCTTTTATCTTTGCCAAGGTGCCGGAGCCAGTCACGTTGGTGATTCACAAATCTCGCCAGATGGGTATCTCTGTCGTGCTCGCCGCCCTCGAACAATACATTGTCTCTCGTAAGCAGAACATCAATCTGACTCACCTGTTCCCGAACGACCAGCTCGCTAACCAGTTCTTCATTGAGAAATGGATTCCACTGATGGAGGCTACCCATCCACAACTGATGCCTGATATGTATGCTACGGCATCACCTAATCCATACGTCAAGGTCCGTGACTTCCACGGTGTATCTATGGGCTGTAACGTCCGTATCGGTGGCTCCGAGTCCCGCGCCGCCGGCCGCTCCCAGCCACTCGATAATGACACTCCGATTATCACTCCAGATGGGTTCAAGAGAATTGGTGATATAGAGGTAGGGGACAAAGTTGTTGCTGGCGACGGTAAGATTACGGATGTCGTTGAAGTCCACCACAGAGGTAAGCTCAATATGTTCAGGATGACAATGCGTGATGGCTCTCAGGTTGACAGCTCGGCAGACCATCGCTGGGAGGTCGTGAAACAGCGTAGGAGCAGTGATAAAGAAATCCGATGGGTAATGACTACCAAGGAAATAATGGATAGGCTCGCTGCTGGATTGCCGGCTTATATTTGCGACCCAGGAGAAATCCAATTTAGTGAGAGAGATTATTCTATCGACCCATACAGGCTTGGCCTGATAATCGGTGATGGCGATATTAACCCGTATGGTATGGCTCACTTCACGAGTGTGGACAGAGAACTCATTGAAAACTTTGAGGGGTCTGAGCACTCGCAAAAGTATAATCGCTCAATTATTAAAGTGTGCAGGGGATACAGTAAGAGACTCAAGGCGTTGGGCTTAGCTCATAAGAGGTCTCACGAGAAGTTTATCCCAGAGGAATACTTGTTGGGTTCTCCTGAGCAGAGGAGAGAACTGTTGCGTGGGCTAATGGACACGGATGGCTATATTCACGCTTACGAGACTAAAAAAGGTTACAGCTCGGTCAGATGTGGCTTCGTAACCTCATCCCCAGAATTAGCGAAGGATGTCCAGACATTGGTGAAAGGGCTAGGGGGTTTTTGCTCAATAAGAAGCTACGACAACCGTGGAGAGATGGTTATTAATGGGACGAAGACTAGAAGAAATCATATTATGTATAAACTCAATGTACGGACCCCATTCAATCCGTTCAAGCTAGAGCGGAAAGCCTCCCAATGGAAACCTCAACAAGATACCAACAAGATGCAAATAGTTTCGATTGAGCCATTGGGTTATAAGAAGGAGGCCACCTGTATTGGGGTTGCCGACCCGAGCCACACCTATCTTGCAGGACGATGTCTGGTCAGAACTCACAACACCAACCAGATTGTTATCCTCGATGAGTACGCCTTCTACAACACCGTCTCGAACCTTGAGCGTGGTGTCCTCGCTACCCAGCCTAAGACTGGTATGGTGCTAACGGTTTACGTCTCTACCTCCAACGGCTCTAACCACTTCTACGATGTCGTCCGCCAGTCCCAGCAGCCAGGCTCGCGCATCAAACACATCTTCCTCCCGTGGCATATGCAGCACGAGTATGAGATTAAACCAGACAAGCTCTCCCGCTTCTACGACCTCGACACCTACCAGCCGACTGAATATGATATGAAGCTCATGGATATCTTTGAGGAGCGCGGCTACCCAGAAGAAGAATGGATTGATAAGCTGAACTTCTATGACATCACCCTCGACAAGGAAGCCAAAGCCGACCAGGACTATATGTTTGAGAACTACCCGTCCGAGCCTGAGGAATCCTTCCAGGCTACCGGCCGCCCAGTCCTCCCTGCTAAGGTAGTCAACTACTGGCTCGAACATCCTAAGGAATATAAGTGCCTTGACCAGTTCCTTGACCAGAAGACCAACAAAGTTGTTATGGCCGAGTGCCCGAAGTCATCCATCCGCCAGTATATCGCCCCGGCCCCAGGCCACAGATACATCCTCTCTATCGACCCGTCCTCTGGCTACGCTGCCGACCGCACCGCTGGTGTCGTCATCGACAAGACTACTAATGAGGAGGTCTGCTCATTCGTCGAATACATCGAGCAGACAGAATGTGCCGAGCTCGCCGTCAACCTCGCTACCTACTACAATAAGGCAGAGATTCTTATTGAGCGTAACATGGGTGAGACAATGATTGAGTTCATCAAAGGCATCGGTTATCCACGTCTTTGGCTCGACGTGAAGAACTCTACCAGGACTTTGAAATACGGTATCCGCACGACGCTCCCACTCAAGAATGAGGCAATTCGTAGGATGAAGTTCCTGATGAACCAAGGGATTTATAAGCCCCACGATGAGCTCTTCCTAAGAGAAGCCCAGCACTTCAACTGGACCCAACTCCCGGGCGGTGGCTATCGTGCAGAAGCTACTGGGCAGAATGAACTCGGTGAGCCGTATCACGACGATACGGTTATGGCTAGAATTATTTACGCCGCATCACTCGATATGAACAAGTTCAAGAAGTATATGCGTAAAGACCCAAGCAGCAGGTCTAGACTTTAATGCTAAAATTGAACCAAAGGTATGTACCTTTTGGTTATTAAATTAAATAGGATGTACTAATGGCTAGAAAAGACAAGTCAGTTCAGTACGACTACTTGCTTCGCTATGTCAATGAAGCGGCCGAGGCCCGGCTTCCACTCATTGCTATGTGCGAAAGAGCAATCCTAGCGTACAAACAGTGCCCTCTCCATAACACTTATAAGGAGAACGCTGACAAATACAAACAGAATATCGGCAATGGGAACCCAGAGCTTTACAAATGCCTCAAGCATTTGTGCGCTACCATCCCTGACGCCACTAACGATACCGTCTTCAACGCAGTAGAAACCTGGGTCTCGATGACGATGGGCGGCGCCAGCCAGTTCGAATATGAACCAGCAGATGAATATGCAGAGAAGGACCCAGCACTTGTAGACCGCCTCGAGTCTCTTGCTAAGTTCTTCCACGAGG
>JAZONG010000115.1:0-3343 GCA_045654385.1 Alistipes sp. | reverse complement strand
GTGGACTGATTTGTTTCTGTGCTGTTGCTTATAAATTAGGAGGAGCAATATTCGATGGGATCATGTTTATAGTAAGAAAAAAATATCGTTAGAGATATTCTAATCATTAGCCAGTCATTGTTGATTGGCTTTTTTATTATTGCTTCCATTCTTTGATTGGCATATTTTTGAGTACCTTTGCTACCGCTATGAATGAATTTGTACCACATAAGATAGATGCAGAGGAGTCGTTTGAGAGTCATCTGCTTGGAGATGTTAAAGCGGGATTTCCTTCGCCTGCTGAGGATATACGCGAGAAGTTGGACCTTATCAAGTTGCTTGTTAAACACAAGGCTTCGACCTTTTTCTTCCGTGTAAGCGGTGTTTCAATGGTAGATGCGGCTATGGATGAAGGCGATATTATTATCGTGGATAGAGCCATTGACCCGTACAACAACTGCAAGGCTGTTTGTTTTATCGATGGCGAGTACACTGTCAAGCGTGTGGAGATCCACGATAAGGGTGTTCGCCTGATGCCGGCCAACGAGAAGAATACCGCCTATAAACCTATTGAGGTAACCGCTGAGAACGATTTTCTAATCTGGGGCGTTGTTACATACACAATCAAAAAGATGTAGCGATGTTCGCCCTTGCCGACTGCAATAACTTCTTTGCCTCCTGTGAGCGAGTGTTTCGTCCCGACTTACAAGGCAAGCCCGTCATTGTTCTATCCAACAATGATGGCTGTGCTATTGCGAGAAGTAACGAGGCAAAGGCACTCGGCATTAAGATGGGTGATCCGCTTTTCAAAATCCGAGATATTGTCAAGAGGCACAATGTCGCTGTCTTCTCCGGCAATATGGCTCTTTATGGCGATATGTCGCAGAGAGTCCGTTGGGTATTGGAGGAGTATGCGCCGAGTATCGAGGTCTATTCGATTGACGAGGCGTTCCTGGACCTTAGAGACATCACAAACATAGACTTTGACCAGTACGCCAAGCATATATCAGCGCAGTGCTGGAAGATGACATCAATCCCGGTGTCAGTGGGTATTGCTCCAACAAAGACACTTGCTAAGATAGCCTCTAAACTATGCAAACAGTATCCGAAATTGCGTGGAGGTTGCTATATGCATCGCCCGCAGGATATAGAGAAGGTGTTGCGTAAATATCCGATAGAGGATGTTTGGGGCATTGGCCGCCGCTCAGTGCCTAAACTGAAAGCAAAGGGAGTAAATACCGCATACGACTTCACCCAGTTGCCCGAAGGTGTAGTTCAGAATATGTTTGGCATAACGGGCGTAAGAACCTGGAAAGAGTTACAAGGCATACCTTGTATAGAGTTTGAAGATGGCTTTGAGGCAAAGCAATCGATATGCGTTTCTCGTAGTTTCTCATCCGAGATATATGAGGTCAAGGAACTACAGGAGCAGATAGCAAACTTTGCCTCTACTATGGCCGAGAAGTTGCGCAAACAACACTCCGTAACATCGGAAATTGTAGTCTTTGCCTACACCAATCGTTTCAAGGAGGACGCACCGCAGACATACGCCAATGCTTTGGTATCGTTTGTAACACCAACTGCCGACCAGCGAACGATAATCACTGAGGCCGTGCACGCTATGAAGAAGTCATTCAAGAGTGGTTATGGTTATAAGAAAGCAGGCGTTATCGCTACCAAGATTATCGATGAGAGGAATGTAATGCACTCCCTGTTTGAAGATACAGAGGCTATCGAGCGAGAACACAAGATAACCTCTGCATTAGATGCCATAAACTCGACCTTTGGAAAAGGGACAATCAAGTTGGCAGTTCAGGGAAGCGGAAAGATAAAGACGTCGAGCGAGAGCCAATCTCCACACTACACTACGCTGTGGAGTGATATCCCTAATGTAACGGTGAAATAACTACACCATCCACGGATTTCGGTATGGGTCGTAGTCGTTCTGGAATGTAGCCAGTTGCCAATCAGTGACTGGCTTCTTTGTTTCATCGACCTTGCGGGGGATTTGCGGGTTGAGTCGTAGTTTGGCCGCATCGTTAAGCCACTTCATCGAGTCCTCATAATCACGCATACGCACTGCACTCACATTATTTGGAGCGATGAGTTTCGTGAGTTCGTAAACTGCCAAGCGCACCATATGCTTTTTGAGATTGTAGTTGCGAGGCTCGTGCAGCGAGAGGTTGTTGCCAAGTTCCGGTACATCGGCATTCACATCTGTCTCTGGGTAGAAGACACAACCACCATAGACCACATATTCGTGGTCCGACAGTTCATAGTCGTTGTATGCCGAGTCATAGTCAGCAATAGCACCCCAGCAGTCCGATGTTAGCGGGTCGATGTTGTTATCAAAGCCATCAAGCGTCATCAATGTATAGAAGGCACCTTCGTACTCTACGACAGCCCACAAAGGATAGTCGATAGGCTGCCACAGCGTTGTCTCTGCCTCAATCCAACCACCAACCATAGGGATACGGATATCATCGAACTTATAGCCATTCTCCGATAGACAGAGATAGACCACGCCATTGTAGTTTACCTTGTCGCCCGGATAATAGGTATTGAACTGCGAGTAGGCAGGAACTTGCGAAGCATCGATATTGATATCTGTTGACTCCTCCCAATAAACCACTGTCGCAGGCTTGCGGTATCCACTGATGGAGCGGATAACCTCGTGTATCTGCCCATAGTAGTAGATATGTACACCTACGGGGTAAGTGATGCGCCTATCGTAGTCGGCGATATACTTTCCCTTCGCTAATTCCTTCTCCACCTCGTAGTTCTCCGAGAGATATTCTACAATGCTCATCTCTGCCGACTGCTCGGCCTGGATAAAGCGTTCATCATTGCCACGAGTGAGTTGCTGCAAGGCCTCCTGAGTGATGATACCCAAGTAGTCGCTATTATTTAGAAATCGTCTGTACATATCAGTTCCGTTTAGTAGTTAAATCCTTCACTTATTACCGATGTCGATACCACATATCCGTTGCCATCGCCACCGCTCTTGTATTTGTACCAGCTATCACGCAGATAGTAGCAGAGCAAGTAATCGAGGCAATCGGATAGGTGTCCATATCGCTCATATTTTACGCCTGTTTTGGGGTCTGTGGTCTTCTGCTTACTCTTTGTGCCATCTTCATTGCGGAGCTGGTAGATAAGATCCTGAGTGAGTTTGCGACACTTAATGTCTATCTGAATCTCCCAACCATTGTAGCCATCGAAAACCTCATTGACAAACTCGCATCGAGTAACCTGTGGCGGCTGTTTGCGGAGAAGTTTTACCTTTGGTCGCAGGATACCTTTGCCGAAGGTGTCCACAATGATTGTGTAATTGTTGATACCATCCTCATTGGTCGTTGAGCGT
>JAZONG010000114.1:0-71063 GCA_045654385.1 Alistipes sp. | reverse complement strand
TTGGCTCACAGAACGACATGGCTACGATCCGACTTAAGATTCTCGAGTACAAGAAGTTCCTCGTTAAGAAGTCGCAGTGGATCATCGGTGGCGACGGTTGGGGCTACGATATCGGCTTCGGTGGTGTAGATCATGTATTGGCTTCGGGTGAGGATGTAAATATCCTCGTTGTCGATACCGAGGTTTACTCGAATACCGGCGGTCAGTCATCGAAATCTACCCCAGTGGGTGCTGTTGCGAAGTTTGCTTCGATGGGTAAGCGCATCCGCAAGAAGGATTTGGGCGCTATCGCAATGACATACGGCTATGTATATGTTGCGCAGGTGTCGATTGGTGCATCACAGGCTCAACTCTTCAATGTATTGAAGGAGGCTGAGGCTTATCCTGGACCATCGCTCATCATCGCATACGCACCTTGTATCAACCACGGTATCAAGGGAGGTATGACTCGCACACAGACTATCGGCAAGCAGGCCGTAGAGTGCGGTTACTGGCACCTCTGGCACTACAATCCACTTCTCGAAGAGGAGGGCAAGAATCCATTCGTGCTCGACTCGAAGGAGCCGGATTGGAGCAAATTCCGAGATTTCCTCTTGAAGGAGGTACGCTATACCTCACTCCAAAAGACCTTCCCGCAGGAGGCAGAGGAGTTGTATGCAGCAGCGGAGGAGAATGCTAAGTGGCGTTATGCAAGTTATGTGCGTCGTGCTAAATTAGAATTCTAGAAAAATCGTTCTAATTGACTCTTTTTGCACAAGTCGGCGGATAACAAGATGCTCACATAGGTTTACTATGCTGCGCTCTTGCCACCTTGCCTTGCACAAAAATAGCCTAATCATCTCCGATTTTTTGGAGGATAGAATCGTTCTAATTAGTAAATCATCTTCGATTTTCGGGGTGTAACGATAAAAAAGTGAATAGCCGAGGAGTCGTGCCGAGATGGTGCGACTCCTTGCTATATCTATATATAGGTAAAAAAGTTACGAAATAGACGATGAGAAAGCGATAGAATTTGTATCTTTGCACTCGCTATGAGCAAACCGGCAACACTATCACTCGGAACGGACAATATCGGCAAGTTGCTGTTCAACTATGCTACGCCAGCGATTATCGCTATGGCGTCGTCATCGTTGTATCACCTTATCGATAGCGCCTTTGTGGGACACGGTGTAGGTGGCGCTGCCATTGCAGGTATGGCAATCACAATGCCGATTATGAATATCGGCGCAGCCTTTGGTGCGATGGTTGGTGTGGGTGCAGGCGCACGCATCTCGTTGCGCTTGGGCGAGGGTAACAAGGCGGCTGCCGAGAAGACCTTGTGCAATGCCGTAATCCTCAACATCATTATCGGTTTTGCGATAATGGCGTTGATGTTGCTCTTCTTGGATGATATTCTGTTGTTGTTCAGTGGTGGTCGTGCTTCGGCCGAGACTTTGCAGTATGCTCGTGATTTTATGCGCATTATCCTCTTGGGAAATGTTACGATGCACCTCTACCTCGGTATGAACGATATGATTCGTGCATCGGGTAATCCTCGCAAGTCGATGGCAATAATGCTCACCTCGGTGGCGATAAACTTGGCGCTCAATCCGCTCTTTATCTTTAAGTTTGGCTGGGGTATTCAGGGCTCGGCAACGGCAACCGTCATCTCGCAGTTTGTGGCATTTTTGATTGCCTTGTCGCACTTCTGCTCCAAGAAGTCGTTCCTTCGCTTCAAGCGTGAGGCGTTCCACTTCGATTGGAAAATCGTGGGAAACATCCTCTCGATAGGCCTTGCGCCATTCCTTATGAATATCTGCGCCTCGACCGTGGCGGCATTTGTAAACTCGGCAATGTTGCACTATGGCGGTATGGGTGTGCACGATATTGTACCTCGTGATCAGGGCGCTGCCGATTTGTATGTCGGTGCTTACGGAATTGTCAATCGTGTGGCTCTGCTCTTTATTATGGTGGTGCAGGGACTCAATCAGGGAATGCAGCCTATCGTGGGCTACAACTATGGCGCTAAGAACTTTGCTCGTGTGCGCAAAGCGGTCTATATGACTATCGGTTGCGGTGTGGTAATTGCTTCACTCGGCTTCCTCTTGGGCGAAACAATGCCCGATATGATTGCTCGTGGATTTGTCGATTCATCAAAGGGTGGCGATGAGGAGTTGCTTGTTCGAGTGGCATCGCAAGGTTTGCGCCTTGTCTTGACTATGTTCCCTCTCGTAGGCTTCCAGATTGTTGTGGGAGGTTTCTTCCAATATATCGGCAAAGCACCGCTTGCGATATTTATTTCGCTCACCCGACAACTCCTCTTCCTCATTCCGCTCTTGTGGATTCTCCCTCGCCAACTCGGTGCCTACGGAGTGTGGATTTCGATGCCTATTGCAGATACCGCATCTATTGTTTTGGCCACAGCGTTATTTGTATGGCAGATGCGCAAGATAAACAGGTATATATAATTCAGAATAGCAGATATAAATATAGGCGACCAAGCGGTCGCCTATATTATTTTATGAGATAGACTCTGCTACTTCTTTCTCTTGCACTTGAAGATAGGGTTCTTTTCAACCGCAGGCTCGACACTTGTATCAACACCGCCACCCAAAGCACGGTAGAGGTTGATTACGCCCTGAATACCTTCAAATCTATCCGATACCTGCAACAGACGAGCCGAGAGGAGCGACTGCTGGGCGGTCAGGACCTCCAAGTAGGTAGCCTCCGAGTGGCTCATCAACTGGCGAGTGCTGTAAACGGCGCTCTCCAAGGTCTGGATTTGACGAATACGAAGATTGGTCTTGCTGCGAGCCGAACGGCACTGCGCAAGTGCGGTATTTACCTCGCTACCTGCCTCCAATAACTTGTGGTGGAAACTCAACAACGCCTCACGCTGTTGCGACTCGGCAATTTTGAAGTTTGCACGGTTGCGACCTGCGTTGAAGATTGGCTGTGTCAATTTGCCGATGAACGAGAAGAAGAACGATGCAGGAGAGGTCAAAGCCTTCTCCCAACCACCCTCTCCGGTGAGAGTAAGCGAAGGGTAGAGGCCTGCGTGTGCGATGTTGGTGTTGTAGAATGCAATCTGCAAACTGCGCTCCGCCTGCTGAACATCGGGACGACGAGAGAGCAACTGCGCAGGAACACCTACGAACAACTCCTGCTTGAAATCCACACCATTCAACTCTCCACGAGGGAACTCCTGCGGAGTAACACCAAGAAGCAGAGCGAATGAGTTCTTAGCCTGCACCAACTTGTACTCCAAGTCGTGCAACGATGCATCAATCGAGCAACTATTAGCCTCGGTCTGCGAGATAGATGCTGCGTTGGTCATACCCGCCTGCTTCATAGCCTTCATAATACGGACATTCTCCTTCCACGAAGCCGAGGTTGAGCGAGAGATGCGAAGCTGCGCATCGAGCATCAACAGTGTGTAGTAGTTGTTCGCAATAGCGGCTACTAACGCTGTCTGCACACTACGACGATATAGACGAGCCTGCTCCAACGAAACCTCAGCACGGCGCTTTGCGTTGATGTTGCGGGCCATAATGTCAATTTCCCAGCTTGCAGCTACAGGCAACGAGTAGGCAAAGGCACTCGACTCGACACGGAACGATGGCGAGAAGTTGAACGACGGAATAAATGCCAACTTTGCGGTTTGGAGCGACAACTCTGCCTGCGAGATGCGCTCTGCGGCAATCTGCATATCGATATTGTTCTTCAAGCCCTGCTCGATATAACCCTGCAAGTGCTTATCGGTGAAGAACTCTCGCCACGAAATATCCGCCATAGTGGTGGTGTCGGCCTTTTCGATATTGCCATAGAGGTTGGCAGTCGAAATCTCCTCTGGACGACTATATTTTTTATAGATGGAGCAACTTGCAAACATCGCTGCAACGCTCACGATTAAAATCAACTTTTTCATTACTCCTCCTCGTTAGTTTTAATAGGTTTAACCTTCTCCTGCAACCATTGGAAGAAGGCGAAGAATACAGGCAATACAAACAAGAGTGCCAATGTTCCGATTACCATACCTCCAACAACGCCGGTACCGATTGTGGTGTTACCATTTGCACCTACACCGGTCGAGAACATCAACGGAATCATACCGATAACCATTGTCAATACGGTCATCAGGATTGGACGGAAACGCTCTCGTGTTGCAACATAGGTTGCACGGGCGATAGACATACCCTTTGCACGGTTCTCACCTGCAAACTCGGTAATAAGAATTGCGGTCTTCGACAACAAGCCGATGAGCATAATCAAACCGGTTTGGAGATAGATGTTATTCTCCACACCCATCATCTGAGCAAAGAGGAACGAACCCATCAAGCCGAATGGTACAGAGCAGATAACTGCCAATGGGATGATGAAACTCTCGTAGAGTGCCGAGAGGATAAGGAAGATAAGCACGATACAGATGACGAAGATAATCGCCGTATTGCTTGTACTCTCTGCCTCCTCACGAGCAATACCCGAGAAGTCGTAGCCATAACCCACAGGGAGATACTCCTTTGCCACAGCCTGTACCGCCTTGATTGCATCACCCGAAGAGTAACCCTCGGCTGCACGGCCATTTACGCTGATGGCAGGGAACATATTAAAGCGGGCAAGGTTCTCCGGTGCGTAGATTTTTTCGAGCGTTACGAACTGGCTGATAGGAGCCATCTCATCGCCGATGCGCACGAAGATATTGTTCAAGGTCTGCTTGTCGGCACGATACTTAGGGTGTGCCTGAATACGCACCTGATAGAGCTTGGTGAATTTGTTAAATCGGGTAGACATCATACCGCCATAGTAACCGTTCAACACATTCAATACATCCTTAGGCGATGTGCCGGCACGCTTACACTTCACCGCATCGACATCAATCTGGTATTGAGGGAAGCGAGGGTTAAACGAGGTGTGAGCCGAGCCAATCTCCGGACGCTCCTTCAAGGCGTTGATGAAGTCGAAAGTAATCTCTGCCAACTCCTCGATGTCGCCACCCTTTCTATCCTGAACATATAGGTTGAAACCTCCCGCAGCACCAAAGCCCGGAATCATTGCAGGGGTAGAGGTGAAGACCGTAGCGTCGTTAAATGCATCGGCATACTCCTTTACTCGTTTTTGTACTGCGCCAACACTATGCTCCTCGCCCTTACGGAGATTCCAGTGTTTAAGACGAAGGAGGAAGCTACCCTGCGATGAACCTGCACCACCGGCCTGTGAGTAACCTGCCATCTTGCTGACTGCGTGAGTCTCGTCGATGTAGCGGATAAGGTCTGCATCGAAGCGGTCCAATACGTGTTTGGTCTGTGTAAGTGAAGTACCCGGAGGAGTCGAAATATCAACTCGCAAAGTACCCAAGTCCTCACGAGGAACAAGGCCTGTCTTGGTTGTATTCATAAAGTAGAGCAACAAACCGCACGCTGCAACAAAGAGTACGCCACTCAACCAACGATGACGGAGGAAGAATGTTACTCCCTTCAAGTAGCGCTTGCAGATGGCGTTGAACGAGTTGTCGAATGCGATATTTAGACGCTTGCCAAACGACATCTTCACAGGGTTGCCGTGCTCATCCTTTGGTTTGAGTAACATTGCACACAAAGCAGGCGAGAAGGTCAAGGCGTTAAGCGCCGAGATAGCCACCGCCACGGCCATTGTGATACCGAACTGTGTATAGAAGATACCCGAAGTACCGCCCATAAACGATGTAGGGATAAACACCGCCATAAATACGAGCGTACAAGTGATAATCGCAGTGGTGATACCCTCCATTGCATCCACCGTAGCCTTATAGACTGACTTGTAACCCAAGTCCAACTTGGAGTGCACCGCTTCAACCACAATGATGGCATCATCCACAACCACACCAATAGAGAGCACCAATGCAAACAAGGTGAGGAGGTTGATACTGAAACCAAACATAAAGAGGAAGAGGAATGTTCCGATAATCGACACGATGGTACAGATAAGCGGAATCATAGTCGAGCGGAAGTCACGCAAGAAGATAAACACCACGAGGGTTACCAAGACGATAGCCTCCAAAAGGGTGCGGATTACATTGTAGATAGAGGCGAAGAGGAAGTCGTTTGTACTCTCCAAAATCACCATATCCAAATCGACTGGGAAGTCCTGACGAGCCTGCTCCAAGAAGGCATCAATCTTCTTGATGACCTCGGTAGCATTCGAGTCAGGTGTCTGATAGATGACAAACTCGGTGCCCGGAGAGTTGTTAATCTCGCACTGATACTGATAGGTCTGTGTTCCCAACTCAATATCGGCAATATCCTTCAAGCGCAACACCTCGCCATTTGGAAGAGCACGAATGACAATGTTCTCGAACTCGCTGATATTCTCCAAACGACCTTTGTAACGCATTGCATATTGGAAGGTCTGATTTTCGGCGTTCTCTCCAAACGAACCAGTTGCTGCCTCGATATTCTGCTCGCCGAGAGCAGCCGAGATGTCGGCAGGTACGAGTTTGTACTGCGCCATAACATCAGGCTTCATCCAAATACGCATCGAGTAGTCCGAACCACGCACCTCAATATCACCTACGCCCGGAATACGAGAGATTGCAGGCACGAGGTTAATCTTGATGTAGTTTACGATAAAGGTTCTATCGTATGAGCCATTCGGGCTATACAGAGCCACACGCTCCAAAATACTTGTCTGTCGCTTCTTAACGGTGATACCTGCCTCTACAACCTCGGTAGGGAGTTGTCGGGTAGCACGCTGTACGCAGTTCTGTACATTCACGGCTGCCATATCGGCATTTACTCCCTGCTTGAAGTAGATGGTAACGCTACCACCACCGTTGTTGTTTGCCGCCGAGGACATATAGGTCATATTCTCAACACCATTAATGGCCTCTTCGAGAGGTACAAGGACACTCTTCTGCACGGTCTCTGCACCCGCTCCCGGATACGACACCGACACGCTGATTGTCGGCGGAGCGATATTTGGGTATCGCTCGATAGGGAGTACTGCCAGACCGATAAGTCCGCCGATTATAACGATAATCGAGATTACGGACGAGAGAATCGGACGGTCGATAAATGTTTTTATATTCATCTTTGTTTCTCCTTCTAATTAAGAAATCCTCTTACTTCTTTTTCTTGGCAGTAACAAACTCCTTGATGTTTACAGGGGTGTCGTCACGCAACAAACCGATACCATCAACGATAATGGTGTCGCCCTCCATCAAACCGCTCTCCACGATGTACTCCTTACCGTTGCTAATCTCGAATACACCGATGATTTTAGCCTTTGCAACGCCATTCTCAACCTTGTAGGCGTAGACCTTATCCTGTACCTCGTAGGTTGCGTGCTGTGGAATAACCACACAGCCATCCTGACGATGAGGGAGGATAATTGTACCCGAACCTCCCGAGATAAGAAGTCGCTTGTGGTTAGGGAACTTGGCACGAAGGGTTACCGAACCGGTTGTAGGGTCGATGATACCCGAGATAGCCTCGATACGGCCCTTCTCGGCGTAGATTGTACCGTCACTGAGTTGCAACTCCACCATTGGTAACTCCTGCAATGCGTTTTCGAGCGCACCGTGCTGGCGTTTGAGCGACAATACCTGGCTCTCCGACATAGAGAAATATACATACATCTCGGAGTTGTCCGATACCGAAGTCATCGGAGTTGCGTCAGACGGGCTTACGAGAGTACCAACACGGAATGGAAGTGTTCCAACAACACCATCCACAGGGCTCTTTACGAGAGTGTAAGAGAGGTTGTTGCTGGCAGTGAGCTCGTTTGCACGAGCCTGAGCGAGTTGTGCCTTGGCACTTGCCAAAGTTGTGCGAGCCATACGGAGGTCGAAGTCCGAGATAATGTTCTCCTCGAACAACATCTCCTTACTCTTTGCTGAGAGCTCTGCCGCATCCACTTGTGCCTTTGCTACATCCACATTTGCCTCGGCAGTAGCGAGAGCCGCCTGATAAGGCACCTGATCGATTACGAAGAGAGTTTGGTCCTTGCGAACAATCGAACCCTCCTTAACTCTGATGTCGGTGATGTAGCCCTGAACCTTCGGACGAATGTCGACATCCTGCTTTCCTCGGATTGTAGCCGAGTAGGTCGAACTGAGTTTGCGTGATGCGGTGGTGAGAATCATCGCATTGTACTCACGAGTACGCTTTGTTGTGGTCTTCTCCTCCTCGCAACCAACTGTAAAGAGGGTGCATACGAGCATCAGACCGAGAAGTAAATTTTTAGTCATATTGTTTTTGGTTTTAGTGAATATGCGTGCTTAAAAAGATGCGCAAAGTTAGTAAAAAAAGAGAGAAAATACAACAAAGGGGCAATGTTATATAACATTACCCCTAATCTTTTTTTGTTCGGTACTTTTCTACTTCAACTCCTCGTATAACATTGCTATGGCGTAGGCCGTAGCACGAGATATGATTTGCGAACGGTCTGTACCACAGTTTTTTAGCACCGCATAGCATTTTTTTGGTGTTGCAACGCCAATCCATACCGTACCCACGGGCTTATCTTTTGAGCCTCCGGTCGGGCCGGCAATGCCGGTGGTTGAAATGGCAAAATTTGCCCCTGAAACGACCTTTGCACCCTGCGCCATTGCTATCGCTACCTGCTCCGATACAGCGCCATATTGTTCGATGTCGGATGCAGGAACACCCAAGACATTGCACTTCGAGTGGTTGCTGTATGACACTACGCCACACATAAAGTAGGCCGATGCCCCTGCTTGTGCCGTAAACTTCGAGGCTATTGCTCCTCCCGTGCAACTCTCGGCTACGGCAAGGCTCTCGCCACGCTCGATAAGGATGTTGTGCACCAATTCTTCGACCGAAGCCTCCTCGAATCCTGCGATATTGTTTGGAATAATCGAGCGCAACTTATCAAACTCTCTCTCGATCTCTTGGCGTACCTCCTTGCCCTCGACTTCGTAGGCTGAAAGGCGCAATCGCACCACATTTGGTGCAGGGAGATAGGCGAGGTGAAGATAGTCGGGCAGAGCCTCCTCCCACGCCTCGATTTTCTCGGCCAAAATAGACTCGGCGATACCGAAGGTAATCATCGTGCGATGGATAATCTCACGCAACTCGAACCTCTCGCAAAGGCGTGGCATAACCTCCTCGTCGATAAGGTGTTGCATTTCGAATGGAACACCCGGAAGTGAGATTACCACTCGCCCCTCTCGCTCGAACCACATACCCGGAGCAGTGCCGTGGGCGTTGTGTAGTACGGTGCAGCACTCGGGCACCATTGCCTGACCTCGATTTAGTTCGTTGAAGGCGATGTTGCGAGCCTCCAACATTGTGCGGATATGCTCCGCCTCGTGCTCGTCATAACGGAGTGTCGAGCCGAAGTAGTCACATAAGGTGTGTTTAGTTATATCATCCTTGGTAGGGCCTAAACCACCCGTAATTATCACCACTTCGCTCTGTGCCAAAGCACGGTCGAGAGTCTCGACTATTTGGCTGCGGTTGTCGCCTATCGAGGTGCGCTCGGCAACGACAATGCCGTGTGCGTTCAATGCACGAGAGATGTAACGAGAGTTGGTGTCGAGAATCTGACCAATCAAAATCTCGTCACCGATAGTTATAATTGTTGCTTTCATTGCCTATTGATTGTCGGTTTGTTGGGTGGAGTCTGCCACCTTCTCCTCGTTGGGAGCGAGAAGACTCTTGCACAAGTTGCCTGCGAAGCCTGCGCCATTGTAGACAAATCCCGTATAGACCTGCACGAGCGTAGCTCCTGCCTCCATCATTCGCTTAACATCCTCTCCCGTCATCAAACCGCCTACGCCAATGATAGGGTAGGTGCCGTTGCATCGCTCGTAAACTCGGCGTACGACTTCGATGGCACGCTCGGTGAGAGGTGCACCGCTGACTGCGCCTGCACCATCCTTGCGCAACACCTCCTGCGGAGTTTTAAGCCCCTCAGGGTGGGTTGTGGCGTTAGTAGCGATGATGCCGTCAAGCGGAGTATCGACCATAATATCGGTCATCAAATATATCTCATCGTTGGTCAAATCGGGCGATATTTTTAGTAATATCGGGCGATACTGATTTTGTCCTCGACGGAAGTCGAAAAGAGGTTCGAGGATACTCATTATACTCTCACGGGTGCGAGGCACATATTGTTTGTGAGTGGTGTTATAACTCACATTTACAGCGAAGTAGTCGATATACTGATAGAGGTTTCGGAATACACGCAGGTAGTCCATCGGAGCCTCCTCGGGCGGTGTTACGGAGTTCTTGCCGATGTTGCAGCCGAGAACTATGCCGTCGTGCTCCTTACGAACATTCTTCAATACCTCCTCTAAGCCTTTCGATGCAAGGCCTATGCGGTTGAGTATGGCGCAATCCTCGGGCAATGTAAAGACACGAGGTTTAGGATTTCCCTGCTGTGGGCGAGGGGTTACCGTTCCAATCTCGATAAAGCCGAATCCGAGTGCCGAGAGTGGCTGATAGATTTCGCCATTGCGGTCATAACCGGCCGCCAAACCGATAGGGTTGCGAAAGTGAATGCCAAAGACCTCACGCTCCAATGACTTATCCTCGGTTGCGTAAATTTTGCGTAAGAACCACTTGCAGGCAGGAATTTTGTCTGCAATGCGGAGCATCAGGACCGAGAACGAGTGTGCTCGCTCCGCTCCAAAAAGTGATGATATGAGGCGCAAAAATTTCGTCATAGCGTTGCAAAGGTAATAATTTTTTAGAAATACTCCTCTCGATAGTGGTAGTTATTGCGCAAATGCTCGAATTGCTCGGGGGCGTTGCGCAGTTGTTCACTCTCGCTCGAAAGGTTGCAGTAGTGCGGTATTGAGGCGCACATATCCTCCCACGAGATGAGTTTTGGTTCTACGACTTTCACCTCGCTTGGTCGCCAATCGATTAAAGGTAGAGCAAAATGGCGGGCCAACGCCTGCACGGCCATAGCCGAGGCGTTTGCTTTGCCCTGAGCCGAGTAGCCGGCAATATGGGGTGTCGCAATGAACGATTTTGCAAGATATTCGCTGTCGATATGTGGTTCATTCTCCCATACATCGGTTATGTAGGTCAAATCGTTGCGTTTGGTTGCTGCGGTGGATACACACTCCCCTCGGGATGCGTTTATAAGGGTTGCTCCCGAGTGCAAAAACGAGATGTTATCGCTATTTATAAGGTGGTGTGTCGTGTGGTTGAGCGGTGTGTGAAGTGTTACAATATCAGCCTTTTGCAGCACTTCATCGAGGCCGACAAAGTCGAGATTTTCTCGCTCCTGACGAGGTGGGTCGCAACATATTGTGCGGAAGCCCCACGCCTCGGCATACTCCTTGACAAGTCGTCCGACATTTCCGACGCCGACAATACCCAAAGTGCGTTCCTCGGGGCGGAAGTATTCACGCTTTGCAAGTGCTGCCAAAGCGGCTGCTACCCACTGCAAAACACCTCGTGCATTACAACCTGCCGAGGTGGCAACGGCGATATTGTGTGCTCGGCAATAGTCGAGATCGATATGGTCGAAACCGATGGTTGCGGTGGCTATAAATTGCACCTTTGAGCCTTCGAGCAGTGCTTGGTCGCAGCGGGTACGAGTGCGAATAATGAGGGCATCGGCGCTCTTTACCACTTCGGGCGTAAAGCGATTGCCATCAAGATATTCCACCTCGGCAAAGGGCTCTAAAACCCTATGCAAAAACGGAATTGCTCTGTCGATAACTACTTTCATACTGCTCTAAAACGGACTATTGTTGCAAATTTAGCACAAATATAGTCGGTTTGCATTAAGGTTGTATGTTTTTTAACAATAATTTTGTATTTTTGTCGCTTGAACTCTTAATTGAAACAGAAGATGATGCGATATTTGAACTATATAGTGGTGGTTGCCCTCTTTGGCACAATCCTCTTTTCGTGCGGAACTCGTGGCTCGAAGTCGAACTCGCAGACCGACACTCTCTCCTATGTTGTGGGCCTGAATGTCGGTCACGCACTTATGGAGATGGATCCGAAACTCGATGTTGAGGCTGTTTGTGCCGCTATTCGTGACACCTACAATGGTACTCAGATGATGACTATGGAGGAGGCTCGTGATTACTACCTCGCCGAGAAGACCTACTTCGTTCACGAGAAGGCAAAGGCTTATCAGGAGCGTTACCTCTCCGATTTGAGCAAGCGTGATCGTAAGTATGCCCGCACTCGAAGTGGTGTAACCTATAAGATTGATAAGCTCGGCGACCAAAGCCGTCAAGGCTCGATGTCGGTGCGAGATACCGTTAAAATTGCCTACAAATTGACCGATGAGCAGGGTAATGTATTGGTCGAGGCCGATACTATCCGTGATTCGTATCGCAATTTGGTTAAGGGTTTGCAGGAGGTTATCAAATTGGCGGGCGAGGGTTCGCACTTCAATGCCTGGTTGCCGTCGAAGGTGGCCTACGATGTGGCAGGAAACAAGGAGTTGGGCATCGCTCCGAATGCGTTGCTGAACTACGATGTAGAGGTGCTCGACATAAAATATGGTAAATAATTATTCGTTATTACCCAATAATTGTTATATTTGCGCAATTTTGTAAACACTAAAATAAAATTAGAGATATGAAAAAAGTATTTTTAAGCGTTGTGGCACTTGCTTGTGCTGCATTGGTTTGCTCTTGCGGCAGCAAGGTGCAGAATGTTGTTGAGGGAAACAAGGGTAAGTTGGACTCGTTGTCTTACTGCCTCGGTGCTAACATTGGTGGCAGCATCAAGTATCAGCTTAGCGATATTCCTTTCGATGTAGAGGTTGTAAAGGGTGCAATCAAGGATGGTGTGACTAACAAGTCAAAGGTTTCGCACGATGATGCAGTTGCAACTCTTCGTGATTTCTTCACTACAACATTGCCTGAGCGTCGTGCTGCAAAGGCTGAGGCTGAGAAGAGCGATTCGACCGCAGTTTTCCAGTTCTTCCTTAACGAGGAGGAGTGCGAGAGCGTTTCGTATGCATTTGGTTCGGACATCGGTAACAATGTTCGTGAGAGCAAGTTTCCTATTCAGTACTACTGGTTGGTTAAGGGCTTTGGTGATGCTTGGGAGGATAGCACAGAGTTGTCTATCGAGCACATTATGGGCTACTTGCAGACCTACTTTACTGTAACTCGTCCTGCTGAGGCTGCTGAGCGTTCGGCTAAGTGGTTGGAGAAGAAGGCTAAGGGTTGTGGCGTTAAGACCACCGAGAGCGGTTTGGTTTACAAGGTTGTTAAGGCCGGCGATATGACCAAGGCTGCTACAAGCGATGAGGATGTAGTAAAGGTACACTATGTAGGTAAGTTGCAGGATGGTACAGTATTCGATGCTTCTCGTTTCGAGAACCGCTCGAAGGAGCAGCAGGAGATGATGCGTGCACAGCGTCCTCAGATGTTCGACGAGAAGGGTAAACTCTTGGAGGAGAGTAAGCCTATTGAGTTCCCGCTCAACCGTGTTATCAAGGGTTGGACCGAGGGTATGAAACTTGTTGGTCCTGGCGGTAAGATTAAGTTGTATATCCCTGCTGAGTTGGCATACGGTCGTCGTGGCGCAGGTCGTGATATTGGTCCTAACGAGGCTTTGGAGTTCGAGGTTGAGCTTATCGAGGTTACCCCTGCTGTAACTGAGGAGGCTCCGGTTGAGGCTCCGGCAGAGACTCCTGCACAGTAATTCCGAGTGTGGAGTTGAGAGTTAAGAGTGGAGATTTTCCTCCACTCTTTTTTGTTTTTGTAGTGAACTTTTTTATTCAAGAATAAAAAATCTCTCGTCTTTTTATTATATTTGCACTATGATACGCTTTTACGAAGATATTGATATTACCTCTCGCAACTCATTTCACGTGCGACAAGTGGCCAAGCGCCTTGTCGAATTTGACCGTGCGGAGGAGTTGCCGGAACTCTTTGCCAAGTATGGCACGACCGATTGGTATGTACTCAGCGGTGGCAACAATGTACTTTTTACCGAGGATGTAGAGTCGTTACTCGTTACCCCTTGCGACGACCGCATAGAGGTGGTTGCTTACGAGGGCGATAAGGTGCGAGTAAAGGTTGGCGCAGGCGTTGAGTGGGATGACTTGGTGGCTTGGGCTGTCGAGCACGAGTTGTGGGGTGTCGAAAACCTCTCGCTTATTCCGGGTAAGGCGGGTGCTGCTCCCGTACAGAATATAGGCGCATACGGAGTGGAGGTTAAGGATGTTATCCGCAATGTCGAGATGTACTTCGTGGAGGGTGGAAATTTCATCACCCTTGCAGCCGAGCATTGCGATTTTGGCTATCGTGAGAGCGTATTTAAGCACTCGTTGAAGGGTAGAGTGGTGATTACCGCTATCGAAATAGAGCTGTCAAAGAGCCCAAATCCTCGACTTGGTTATGGCGATGTGGTGCGTGAGGTCGAGGCTCGTGGCGGTGCTACATTGGCAAATATCCGAGATGCAATATGCTCAATTCGTCGCTCGAAGTTACCTGATACAGCCGTGTTGGGTAATGCCGGAAGCTTCTTCAAAAACCCTATCGTAGATGGCGAGGTTGCAGAGGCGTTGCGTGCGGAGTATCCCGATATGCCGTCATATCCGACACAAGAGGAGGGCAAGGTGAAACTTGCCGCAGGTTGGCTTATAGATAAGGCTGGCTTGAAGGGCTACAAGGAGGGTAATGTCGGTGTTCACGAGCGTCAGGCATTGGTCTTGGTAAATCTCGGAGGTGCTACGGGTGGCGAGGTTATTGCCTTTGCCCACAAGGTGGTAGCGAAGGTACACGAGAAGTTCGGTATCGAAATATCGCCCGAGGTTAATGTGTTATAAGGAGTGATTTATGCAGACCGAAGCGTTATTAAAGGCATTTGAAAAATATGTCGAGCGACACGAGTTATTCTCGCACGAAGATAAAATTCTGCTCACCGTATCGGGTGGAGTGGATTCGATGGTTATGCTCTCAATCTTTGTACGACTTGGCTATAATGTCGGCGTGGCGCACTGCAATTTCGGACTGCGAGGAGAGGAGAGCGATGCCGATACGGAGATGGTGCAGAGCGAGTGCGAGAAGTTGGGCGTAGTATGCCACAGCAAGCGCTTCGATACCGAGGGTGAGATGGCTCGCACGGGCGATTCTATGGAGATGACGGCTCGCCGTCAGCGCTATGAGTGGTTCTACGAGTTGTGTCAAAGCGAGGGGTATGCTGTAATTGCGGTGGCTCATCACGCCAATGATTCAATCGAAACATTCTTTATAAACTTGCTTCGTGGTACAGGTTTGCGAGGCCTGACCGGTATAAATCGCCAATATGGTAGAGTAGTAAGACCCCTGCTCTATGCTACTCGCAAGGATATTTTGGAGTATGCTGTGCATAACAACATCCCATATCGTGAGGATTCGTCGAACCGTTCGACTAAGTACTTGCGTAACAAAATAAGACTCGGTTTGTTACCGATGTTGCAGGAGATAAATTCTCGATTTACTCCGCTGATGCGAGGTAATCTCTATCGTTTGAGCGATGCACAGCGATTTATCGATGTGGCAATAGACCGCATTCGTGAGGCTGCCGTGCATAGCGAGAACGGAGTCGATACAATCGAGGTGTCGGCTATTGATGCGATGTATCCTCGTGATTTTGTTATCTACGAACTTTTGAACTCGACCTATGGCTTTAAGGGCGATGTGGTGGAGGAGTTGAATAAGGCATTGAAGCGAGGTGTTACCGACCGTCGCTTCTACTCTCGTGATTATGTGGCATACCTCGACAGAGGTAACATCTTGGTTGCTCCGATCGTGGAGGAGGATGACTGCGAGGTGGTAGTCGAGCGTGATGATATGCGCAGTTACTGCGGTAATTCGGTGCTCTACTACGAACATACCGATATTGACAATGTCAGCGAGTATCAGTTGCCTGCCGATGTGGCGCTGCTTGATGAGTCGAAGTTGCAATATCCGCTTCGATTGCGTCGCTGGCGTGAGGGTGATACCTTTATTCCGTTTGGTATGGCGGGTCGTAAGAAGGTGGGCGACTATCTCACCGACCACAAAGTGCCTATCGTGGAGCGTAAGCGACAGTTTGTACTCGTTTCGGGCGAGGATATTGTCTGGGTTGTAGGCCGTCGTACAGATGAGCGATACAGAATAGGCGCAAACACCGAGAGTATCTTGAAAATTACGAAATATACGATTTAACGACTATATGGCAGAGAAGGTTTCATTTGCATCGTGCGAAGCAGAGTTCCGTCGTTTGATGGGCGATATTAAGGCTCGAAAGTTCGCTCCAATCTACCTGTTGCAGGGCGAGGAGTTGTACTTTATCGATGCATTGTGCGATGCCCTGACCGAAGGCATTATGGCGGAGGAGATGCGCTCCTTTAACCAGATTGTGGTCTATGGTAACGATACCGATGGTGGTACGGTTGCAAGTTACTGCCGTCAGTTGCCAATGATGGGCGAGTATGAGGCTATTATCGTGAAGGAGGCACAACAACTCGACAAGATAGAGCTATTGAATGGCTATACTGCATCGCCACAGCCTTCGACCATTCTTGTTTTGTGTCACAAGGGTAAGGCTATGGATCGCCGAACACCTCTCTATAAGAGTATCAAGGCGAAGGGTGTGGTATTCGACTCCATATCGCCACGAGATTACGAGGCGGAAAAGTGGATTTCGGGATTTGCTGCGACCAAGGGGCTGAAACTTGACTCGGCAAGTGGTAAAATTTTGGTTGCACACCTTGGAGTCGATATTTCGAAAATAAGTAACGAACTCGAAAAGATGATTGTGTCGTTGCCAAAGGATCGCACTACAATCACGCCGGAGGATATAGAGAACCATATCGGTATCTCTCGCCAATTCAACAACTACGAGTTGAGTAATGCCATACTCGACCGCCAACTCGAAAAGGCACTTACCATTGCTCAATATATGGGCGAAAATCCGAAGGCCTATCCGCTGTTGCTGACCGTGAAGGTGCTGTACGACTCGTTCCGACAACTCTTTACCTATAATTATATAAGTTGGGATTCACGCCGCAGAGGTGTGGCAATGCCTGACCAGAGCGAGATGTGTCGTGCAATGCGACTCAATAATCCGTACTTCTTGAAGGATATATCTCGTCGTGCACCGATGTGGCCAAACTCCAAGGTGTTCCAAATTCTCGGACTCTGTGCCGAGTATGATGCCAAGAGCAAGGGTATTGATGATGGTGGCGCTTCGAATGGCGAGTTGCTGCGTGAGTTTATCCTGAAAATTATGATGTAGAGGATGGCTTACATTTACGAATATATCCGCACCAAAGGTTTTCAACCGCTACACTTCGAGGAGCACTACGCTCACCTCGAAGCGTTGGCTCACCGTCTATTTGCAACCCCGCTTGGACTTGATAGCCAGAGATTAAGAGCGGAGATTGCCGAAACTTTGCGCAATGAGGGCTATTCGAAGGATATGGCTCATCTGGTAAAGGTGTGCTACAATGCGGATGGGGATGTGAAAATTGTTACGGGAGATATATTGTACAACCACTTTTCGGTACGAGCCATACGCCCGACTATCGGTGTTGTGGAGCGTGTTGCCAAGGGGTCGTTGCTGCTTGAAAACAGTTCGGTGAAGGATGCTGTGATGGAGTTGCAATTTGCCAGAAGCCGAAACCTCGACAATCCGAACACTTTGACAATGTGGGTAACCGAGCAGGATGAAGTGGTGGCTATTGATGGTGCTCCCGTAGTTGCAGTATTCGAGGATGAAATCAGATTTTCCGAGTGTGGCAGCGGTGTAGAGTTCGAGCTGCTGTATGGAGTGGCAACCAAGCACTATAAGCGAGTTGCGAAGGCTCCGCTTATGCTCTCGGAGTTGGGCAGGGTTAAGGAGTTGTTGTTTGTCGATTGTAGAGGTATTACTGCCATTGATAGTTGGGAGAGCCACTACTATATGGATTTGACGGCAATACTGCTTGCCTCGTATATTGCAAAAGAGGAGTAGCAATCTTTCTAAAAAATATATATTGACAAAAGGGGTTTTGGCGTGTTATATTTGCACCAAAATCCCTTTTGTATATGAAAAAAATTCTACTCATCTATGCGATGGGGGCAACACTGCTGCTCATCGTGTGCGTGGCTGTTCTACGCCATTCGCACAGCGAGGTATTAAGGCTTCGCAACAATAACGAGGCACTCACCTCCGAAACAAAACTCTACAAAACACGCTGCGACGACTCTGCCGCTTCGGTTGTGGCGATGCAACTCCAACTCAAAGAGTACAAGGAGCAACACTCCCGTGATGCGAAGCAGATAAAGGCTCTTGGACTGCAACTAAGATGGGTGGAGAGTGTCGCTCGCTCGGCCACAGAGAGTAAGGTGGAGTTTGTTGCCCCTCGTACCGATACGGTGCTTGTTCGTGATACGCTGTCGCTGTTCAGGTGGCGTGATGAGTGGGTGAAGGTCGAGGGCATAATTCGTGGCGAGGAGGTTGAGTGCAGGGTCGAGAGTGTAGATACACTACACCAAATCGTTCACCGAGTACCTCATCGCTTTCTGTTTGTGCGCTACGGCACAAAGGCCATACGCCAAGAGATTGTTTCGTCAAATCCCCACTCGCACATTGTTTACGCAGAATATATTGAACTACCAAAACGCATAAAAAGGCGATGAAAAGTTGCAAATATCGAAAATTTTGCATAAATTTGATATATGAAAGCAACCTTAAAACTTCATTATTGTGCACCCGAGGGTGCAAAATTGCAGATTGTGCCCGTTGAGGGCAAGCCTATCGATATGCGGCACGAGGAGGGCGGATATTGGGGCGTTAATATAGAACTTCACTCCGATCGTCCTTATCACTACCGCTATCGTGTGGTGGAGGGTAGGCGAACTCTCCGTGAGGAGTGGGGCGAGGGGCACTCTCTTACAGAGATTGCCGGTGTGCCGGCTGTTGAGGTGATGGACCATTGGTGTGATGCACCTCTCTCGAAACCACTCAACTCCTCGATGTTCCGTTCGGTGATATTTGCTCGTGAGGCATCGCATCAGCCATCGCTTGTGGGTGCAACTCACTATGTCGAGGTCGAGGCGGCACTCCTTCCGACCGAGCATCTTGCTCTTGTCGGCTCTTACAAGGAGTTGGGCGAGTGGCAGAGTGCAAAGGCGTTGCCGATGACCTATCTCGGCAACTATCGTTGGGGCGTAGCCGTAAGTGCGCACGCATACGCAGAGTATAAGTTTGTGATAACAACACCGGAGGGCGAGTTTATTCGCTGGGAGCAGGGAGCAAATCGCACCCTCCATTCGGCCGATAAGTTGCACCTTACACTCGGCTTACGCCTGCGTGATGCGGTGCAGTGGAGAGGTGCAGGAGTTGCTGTTCCGGTCTTCTCATTGCGCTCGGAGCAGAGTTTTGGCGTGGGCGAGTTTGCAGACCTTCAACTGCTGGGCGATTGGTGCCACGCAACAGGACAGCGTGTAATTCAGATTTTGCCTATAAACGACACCTCAATGTCGATGACCTGGGCGGACTCATATCCTTATAATACCGTTTCATCATTTGCTTTGCATCCTCTCTACATCCGTTTGAGCGATGTGGGCTATCTGCGTGGTGAGGAGGATAGAGCCGAGATGGCGTCGTTGCAGGAGGAGTTGAATGCTCTGCCGGAGATGGATTATGAGCGTGTCATAAAGGCGAAGATTAAGTATCTGCGCAAGTTGTACGAGCAACTTGGCTCTCGCTGTATGGATAGTAAGTCGTTCCGTGATTTCGAGAAGCGCAATCGTAGTTGGCTGATGCCGTATGCGGTGTTCTCGGTGTTGCGTGATACATATGGAACAGCAAATTTCGAGGAGTGGAAGACCTTTACAAAGTATGCCGAGAAGCGTTGTTCCGCCTTTGCCGAGCGCAACGAGAAGGAGGTTGGCTTCTACTACTATATGCAGTATCACCTTGACCGTCAGTTGCGTAAGGTGCGTGATTATCTCCACTCACGAGGTGTGGTATTGAAGGGTGATATTCCTATCGGTGTGTCGCCTACAAGTGTCGATGTGTGGCAAAATCCTGAGCTCTTTGTTCGCACATCTTCGGCAGGAGCACCACCAGATGACTTTGCGGTTGAGGGGCAAAATTGGGGCTTCCCACTCTATAATTGGGAGAAGATGAAGGAGGATGACTATGCTTGGTGGCGTGCTCGCTTTGCCAAGATGGCCGACTACTTCGACGCCTATCGTATAGACCATATTCTCGGATTTTTCCGCATCTGGGCAGTGCCGCAGGGTGCTAAAAATGCGCTCCTTGGTGCTTTCTCGCCATCGTTGCCATATACGGTTGAGGAGATTCGCTCGGCGGGCTATGAGTTCGATGAGAGTGATGTGGCAAAGGATTATAGTGATGACAATGTGCTTTGGTTGGCATCGGGCGAGGGCTTTGTGCCGAGAATTTCGCCTTTTGCAACCGAGCGATTTGAGGCGTTGTCAAAGTTGCAGCAGGAGGCGTTTGTGCGCCTGCACGATAACTTCTACTATTACCGCCATAACGCCTTCTGGGGTATGACGGGAGCGGAGCGATTGGCGGAACTTACCACCTCGACCTCGATGTTGGCGTGTGGTGAGGATTTGGGTATGATTCCGAAGTGTGTGCCGCAGGTTATGCGTGAGGAGCAGATACTGTCGCTCGAAATCGAGCGTATGCCAAAGGCGTATGGTGTGGATGTGGGTGATGTGTTGGCTAATCCGTATCTCTCGGTATGTTCGACCTCTACACACGATATGTCTCCATTGCGCTTGTGGTGGCGTGACGAGGCGGAGCAGGAGTACTACTATAAGATGGTGCTTGGCTTGGAGGGTAAAGCGCCAGATGAGGCAACGGCAGAGTTGTGCGAGAAGATTGTTGCACGCCACCTCGCATCGCCTTCAATGCTCACCATCTTGCCGCTGCAAGATTGGTTATCGCTCTCGGCGGAGCTGCGTAGCGAGGATGTTGAGCGTGAGCGTATCAATGTGCCGGCAAATCCTCGCCACTATTGGCGCTATCGAATGCATCTGCCACTCGAAGCGTTGCTCGATGCAACGGAGTTTAACGAAAAGTTGCAGAGCCTGGTTGTCGAGAATGGCCGATAAAGAAAAAGGAGTTGAGATTCTCAACTCCTTTTTATATATTCTCTCGTGTGTCGTGCGGTTTGATGTAACCCTCGACAAGTTGTATAATATCATCACGCTGTTCGCACGAGATGTAGTACTTGTTACCATCCTTGTCGGTAATCTCCACAAACTTGCCCCAGCGTGAGGCATAGATGTGAATAAATTCCATAGTTTGGAGGTTTAGGAAACGACCATAGTGACCGAAAAATCCCACCGCACCAAATATCGGAATACAACCATTCATCTCTCGCTTCTCGACCTTGCGGATATGGGCGATGTCGCTGTGCAGAAGGGTTGTATCTTCGGCTATGCACTGAATTTCGATACCCTCCTCATCAACTACCACACGGCGAGGAATGGAGAGTACCATCAGTGCCAATACCGCCAAAATAAGCGAGATAAACCACGCCGAGATATATCCGCCCTCGTAGATAAAGGCGAAGAGGACGGATAGTCCCGCAAAGGCTGTGATGTATAGCGCCGACGAGTATGTTACTCGGTTGCCAAGACGATATTTATATAGCTTTTCCATCCTTCTCTTTTGCTATTGCCTCACCCAGAATCATATCGTTCGGGGTGGTTATCTTAAAGTTGTTGTACTCGCCTTCGCAAAGGGTAATCTTCTCGCCCGAGTACTCTACGACCGATGCATCATCGGTGAACTCCTTTCGGAATGGAGTGTCGTAAGCCGCACGCAGAATTGCTGCCGAGAATATCTGCGGAGTCTGAACTATGCGGAGCGGGGTGCGGTCGATGATGTGCGACTCCTCGCCCTCGACTACACGATATGAGTCCACCGCCTTTACCACAGGTATGGCAGCGCCATTTTCGGCTGCACACGCCACTGTGCGGAGGATTAACTCCTTCGATGCGAATGGGCGAACACCATCTTGTACGGCGATCAAATCTACGGCATCACTCAATGCCTCAATGCCATTCTTTACCGAGTGAAAGCGCTCTGCACCACCCTCGACAAGGGAGTGCTTAGCTACCTCGAAACGAGCCGAGAGATTCTTCCAAAACTCGATATATTCTGCCGGCAATACTACTACGATGCGTGATGTAGGTAAAGCTTTGCGGAAGGCGTTTATGGTGCGTGCAAGGATAGGCTCTCCGCCTACTAAGGCGAACTGCTTTGGGAGCGCTCCTCCCATTCGCTTGCCACTACCTCCGGCAACGATGATGACTCCTACTCTTGGCTGTTCCATATCAATTTCTTACCAAAACCGAGTGTGTTGTCGGTCAATTTTATAAACGATGGTTCGACTGCCCAGATGTTCAATGGTGCAACGGCAGTATAAGGGAAGCGCTTTATGTAGAGCGCTTTATCCTGGTCGTCGCCTCGCTTGGCTGTGCCGCAAATCTGAGCACCTTGCACCTTGCCGACTATGCGTGTTTCGAGTGTTATGCCGATGGCAACCTTCTCATTCTGCAACATCTCTTGTGCGTGACGGGTAGCGTTGTCCGATGTAAAAATCAGGCGGTTGCGCTCCTTGTCGTAGGCGTAAAAGCAGGCTGCACAATACGGCTCACCGCAGCCCGATACGGTAGCGAGAGTGAGCACGTGATGTCGCTTTATGAAATCTATGATGCGCTTATCGACCATTCTCTCTTAGAGTATTTCGAGGTTTGTTACCTTCATCGAATCAGGCACTTCGCCATTCAACTCGGCCATAACTCGCTCCTTTACCTTGTCAAACTTCTCACGATTGTTTTTTGCGATTGGCTCGGCAGGCTTTTGTGGAACATTCAAAGGGTTGATAGGTGTTGAACCCTTCCATAAGCGGAAGTCGAGGTGTGGACCGGTAGAGTAGCCTGTGCTACCGACATAACCGATAATCTGACCTTGCGATACTCGTGAGCCGACATTTATACCCTTGGCAAAGCCCTTCAAGTGGAGATAACCCGATGAGAGGTTGCCGGGGTGCTTGATTTTAAGGATGTTTCCATCCGCTTTTTTACGAGTCTTAACGGTTACCACACCATCTGCAACGGCACGAACAGGTGTGCCCATAGGTGCAGCATAATCGACACCGTGGTGAGGTCGCACCTTGCGTGTTACAGGGTGTAATCGTGCGTGCGAGAACTTCGAGGAGATACGGGTAAATTTGAGAGGTGCCTTCAAGAGTTGCTTGCGCAGAGATCCTCCGTCAGCCTCCCAATACTGCAACTTGCCGTTTTGCTCGAAAGGTATGGCGTATATATCTTTGCCACGATGGGTAAATTTTGCGCCCCAAACACGACCAATACCTACCGAGAGGGTGTCGATAAACTTCTCATCATAGACTACGGTAAAACTATCGCCCTGCTGAATAGCGAAGAAATCGACCGTCCACTGGTATATATCCTCCATCTCCGAGGCGAGTGAGTAGGGGAGTTTAGCCTCCATAATAGCACCCCAAAGCGACGAGTTGATTGTGGCTGTGCTCTTTCGGCGTTTAATCTCCACCTCTCGCTGTCCCTCTCGTACCGATATTGAGTCGCCGACAAAGGCGAATACGACATAGTCGATAAGCGTCTTTTCATAAACGAGGTAGTCGAGGCGTACCGAGGTTGAATCCTGCTGTGTGAATGTGGTGTAGTGGCTGCCGGCACGAATGTTTCGCAAAGGACAGATGTTCTTGGTCAGTTGGTCGAGGCGCAGGAGTTTCTGCGTGCCGATACCGTAACTGCCGAGAATCTTGCTCCACGACTCACCCTTCTCGACCGTCTTGCGTTCGAGAGTGTGGTTGTCGGCGTTGATGCCAAATACGATGTGTGGCTCGTGGGGCTTCTTCGCCTCCTTTGACGAGCACGATACTACCGCCGAAGCGGTAAGCAGTGTGATTATGATGTAAGAAAATCGTTTCATAACGACAAAATTAGAAAAAAAGAGCAAGAATTCCAATTTTTAGAAAAATATAGTGCAAAATTTTGGCACAATTAAATAATTTGTCGTATCTTTGATTGGATTATATTGTAACAGAGCGTGAAAGGTTTTTTTCTTAAAATAGCATCCCTATGTTATGGTGTAGCAATTAAGTTGCGCCATCTGCTCTTCGATTTGAATATACTCCATAGCGAGCGCTTCGATATTCCGGTTATATGTGTCGGCAATATCACTGTCGGCGGAACTGGTAAAACACCTACCGTAGAGATGCTCGTGGAACACTACTCCGAGAACTACAATGTGGCTATTCTTTCACGAGGTTATGGCAGATTAACCAAGGGCTATCGTGTAGTTACAACCGAGGATAACTATCGGGATGTTGGCGATGAGCCGTTGCAGATGAAGCGCAAATTTCCGAATGCTACGGTTGTGGTGTGCGAGAAGCGTGCTTTTGCCATTCATCGCATCCGTGAGGAGTTCCCCGAGGTTAATATGATTATTATGGATGATGGCTTCCAGCACCGCTATGTGGAGCCACTCATAAATATCGTGCTTATCGACTACAATCGTCCCGTTGAGCGTGATCATCTGCTCCCATACGGACAGTTGCGTGATACGAAGGCGTCGTTGTATAGGGCTCACTACTTTATTGTTACCAAGTGCCCCGAGATGATGAAGCCTATCAACATGCGTGAGCGTATGTGGCTTATCGAGAAGCCTTCGCAGGCAATGTTCTTCTCTCGAATGACGGTGATGCCTCCTTGCCCGATTTTTGCAGATGTAAACGATACGGTGGAGCCTGGGGCGGAAGTTATTGCTATGTCGGGTATCGGAGATAACGAGGCGTTCAATAGAGGGCTGAAACAACGATATAAGGTTGTGGATTCAATCAGTTTGGACGACCATCACTCCTATCGTATGAGTGATTTGAAGCATATATCTGAACTTCTTGTCAAATATCCTAATGCGGTTGTGATGACAACCGAAAAGGATGCGGTAAAGTTGATGCATAGCACGGCTATTCCGGGCTCTATGCGCCACAAGATGTTCTACGAGAAGATCTCTTTGCGCTTTGCGGGAGGTAGTAGAGCAGAACTGTTTGCAAGAATTGATAACGATATAAAAAATAAGGACAATGGAGCATATATTAGAGGCTTGTAAAGCAATTCAAAAGGCTACAAACAACTTCCAACCGGAGGTGGGTATAATCCTCGGCACAGGTTTGGGAGGTTTTGTCGATAGTATTGATGTGGAGTACCGCTTGGAGTATAAGGATATTCCGAATATGCCGGTATCTACCGTTGAGGGACATAAGGGTTGCCTTATCTTCGGTACTGTGGGTGGCAAAAAGGTTGTTGCTATGCAGGGCCGCTTCCACTACTACGAGGGTTATGCGATGAAGCAGGTTACATTCCCTGTGCGTGTGATGGCGTTGCTCGGTATTAAGTGCCTCTTTGTGTCGAATGCGGCGGGAGGTATCAATACATCGTTCTGTGTGGGCGATTTGATGATTATTACCGACCATATCAACCTCTTGCCAAATCCGCTTATCGGCCCAAATATGGCAGAGTTTGGACCTCGATTCCCTGATATGCACGATTGTTACAGCCACGCCATTCGCAACAAGGCAACTGCAATTGCCGATCGTGAGCATATCAAGTTGCAGTATGGTGTCTATGTCGGCACTACGGGTCCGACCTTCGAGACTCAGGCCGAGTATCGTTACTTTAAGGCGATTGGTGGCGATGCCGTAGGTATGTCCACCGTACCGGAGGTTATTGTGGCACGCCATATGAGTGTTCCGTGCTTTGGTGTATCGGTTATTACAAACTGTGGTTTGAGCGACGAGAAGGGCGACCACGAGGATGTGCAGTTGCAGGGTAAAAAGGCGGGTGAGCGTATGGCTCGCTTGTTCACAGAGTTAATCAGAGAGTTATAAAAACAGAAGGATATGATAAACAAAGTTATTTTAGTAGGAAATGTAGGTCTTGACCCTGAGGTGCGTGCTTTGGAGTCGGGTGTAAAGGTTGCTCGTATTCGTTTGGCAACAACCGAGCGCTATTTCGATAAGCAGACCAACGAGGCAAAGGAGTTGACCGAGTGGCACACCGTAACCTTGTGGCGTGGTTTGGCAGATGTAGTTGATAAATATGTACATAAGGGTAGCCAACTCTATGTTGAGGGTTCGTTGCGTACCCGTGAGTGGACCGATAAGGATAACCAGAAGCGCTACACTACCGAGATTGTGGCAACCGAGATGAAGTTGCTTGGTCGTCGTATTGATGCTCCGCAGTCGGCTCCCGGCGTAGTTCAGGACTATGCGCAGCCAATGCAGCCTGCGCAGCCTGTATATCAGGCACCTGCGCAGCCGGTTGTCCCACCAATGGAAGAGCCGCAGCCTGTTGTAGCACAGCCTACCATTCCACATTCAAATCAAGATGATGATTTGCCATTCTAAAAAAGGCTACACATAAATAATAGGGGCGAGAAAACTCTCGCCCCTATTATTTATATAAGGTATTCCTCGATTTTAGAGAAATCTCTCAACGGTAACCGAGCGAACAGCCTCGGGTTGCGATGCACCCTGAGCCTCTTCGAGTACCGATGCAGGAACTACGCTCTCGGTGTAGATAAGCACCTCTTTCTCTTCATTAACATTTGTAAGACGGATACGAGTTGGATCCTCGGCATAGTGGATGGTGTAGGCACCGTGCCACTTCTCGCCATCCGAATACTCGCCCGTAAGGATATTATCCTCCAATACGGTGAAACTACCATCGTAGTGAACCCATTTGTATGCGTAGATCTTCTGGTACATATCGAATGAGCCATCCTCGTTAAGAATGAGGTAGATGAGAGGTTTTGCCTCGTTGTTGCCACTCCACGAAGTGAGTTCCCACTCGCCAACGAGTGTGCCTTCGTTCTCCCACTTGGTGGTATCTACATCTCCGCCATTACCGCCATTGTCAGGATTTCCACAACCAACAACAGCAAAGAGAGCGATTGCTACTACTAAAAATATCTTCGAAAATTTCATACTCTTCATATTTTAGATTCTACATCCAACCTCCATTTGTGGTGAAGCCATCACGCACAATCAATGCAAACTGCTTGGTAATCTCCATACCGCCAGGGTTGTCGTTTGTACCAACCTTATCGCCACCGGCAATCATTTTTACGCTCACAATAGCCGAGCCTACATTGTTGCAAGTGATTGTAATCAGATTGTTCGAGCCAATACGAGTAAAGGTTATACCCAACTTCTTCTTGTCCTTGTCGCTGATAATAAAGTCGGTTACTTTGAGTTTCGCTTCACCATTGGCCAAATAATTGCTCATCTCAATTTTGAAGCGCTCCGTGCCCTTCTGGACAGGAATACAGGTGATGCCCTCCACATTCATCAACATACGGAATGCGTCAATACGACCTGTACCCATCTTACCGAGATATTTGGAGAAGTTAGGATGCATTAAGTCGCCATCAATATCATTTACCGAGAGCAAAATCTTCGATTTGAACTCATCCAACGAGAAACTCTTGTTGAGAGCATTCGCATACGATAAACCGAGCGCAGCCACACCGGTTACGTGCGGACACGCCATAGAGGTACCCTGGAAGAAAGTGTATGGTTTTCCATCCACCAACTCTACACCGTAGTATCCCTCCGATGCGGTAGAGAGAATTCCGCCCGCATTGCCGTGACGATCCTGATCTCCACCAGGAGCAGCGATATTTACGCCCGGACCGTGGTTGGAGTAGCCTGCCGGCATACCGTCAACTCCAAACGAAGATACGCAGATAAAGTCACGATATGAACCAGGATAACTTACACGATCCATACCGTTGTTTCCTGCGGCAAAAATCACAAGGCCTCCTTTGAGTGTATCGTGGTTTTGTACCTTTGTGAAGTACTTTATTGCCTCGAACTCGGCACCTCCATCGAGGTATTCGAACCAACCGTCATCCTGTCCTTCTCGTGGTGGCATACCCCACGAATTATTCGATATTACAGCGCCATTATCAGCCGCATATTTGAACGCCTGAGCCACGACCGAACTGTTGCCACTATTCTCCTCGCTACCACCGAATATCTGCGACGACATCAAGCGTACACCAGTGCCTGAGCCATTGCCGCCTGCAACGCCGTTTATGCCTATGCCGTTGTTGTTTACGGCTGCGATAGTTCCTGCGCAGTGAGTTCCGTGACCGCAGTCATCTCCGCCCATATTCCAGTCTATATCGCCGTTTGTATACTTGCCATTCTTGTAGATAGCTGTAACGAAGTTGAAGCCGTGAATATCATCGACATATCCGTTCTTGTCGTTGTCGATGCCATCGCCCGGTATTTCGCCCTCGTTTACCCACATATTGGCAGCCAAGTCCTCGTGAGTGTAGTCAATACCCTGGTCCATTACCGCTACGACAATCGAGCGGTCGCCTGTGGTGTACTTCCACGCCTCGTGAACATTGATATCCATACCTGCTACACCAACAATCTCATCGTTATATTTGTAATCGCCATTGTTCTTGAAATCCCACTGCAAATGTGCCATTGGGTCGTTGAACTGCGGAGTCGAAAGACGAGTGGTCGTAGTTGCTACTGTCGGGGCGTTAGCGACTCGTTGAGGCTGTGGTAGAGTGACACGGGTGTTGAATTGCACCTTCTCTATGGCATCAATCTCCGAAAGGCGGGTTGCCGCATCATCGAGCGACTGCTGCTTATCGAAGTTGATGATGTACCAGCGGTGCAAACCTGCCTTACGGGTACGCTCCTCGTGACGCTCATCAATAGGGAAGAGTCGAACAATCGACTCTGCGCCGATATTATCCAATACGCCGTTCAACTTCTCGCTGTTGGTGCGGGTAACCTCTCCACTGCGTGATGCACTCTCGATTGCAAGGGTAGTGTTCTCGTTGAACTTTACGAGCAACATTCCATTCGAAGCACCCTCCGAGTTGTGAATAATCTTTGCAGCGAGCGGATTACTTCCTCCGTTCACTAAAACCTCATCGTTAGGCATCTGAGTACATTGTACTAATGTTATAGCCAACGCACCCATTGCGCATAAACTTCTAATAAGTCGATACATCTGTTAAACTAAATTATACCTATAATTATATATCCTCTTTTTAGACACCATAAGCCGACCGTTACAGTGCGGTCGGCCTAATGGTGCTATTTCGCCAAATTAGCGTGCGTTGAACTTCAAAGAGCGAAGTTCCTTCGCCTCCGGAGTGTAAGTACCTGCCGATGCAGGTTTTACAAAACGCAACTTAGGCTGAGTTGACTCCGCAAACTCGCTGATTGCAAGCGAACGAAGTTTGCCGTATGGCTGCAATGCTTTGAGAACACCCTTGCTGCAGAATGGGATAGCCACACTTCTCGAACTCTTATATACGATGTTGCCATCATTGTTACCGCCATTCTCGTTGCCACCAACCTCAGGGGTAGTAGTGTTCTCGTCACTCTCCTCCTCGCTTGGAACATAAGGGGTAATAGTGGTCTTATTAGCCTCGAATACTTTGAGCCAGCCGAGAAGCTCATAATCGTCCATACTCTCAAATACGATATATGGCAAGCGCAACTCGGTCTTCAAGCCCTTAGGCTGATTTGTTGTTTCATCAACCGTGATGATGAGAGGATCGTTATACTCGCTATCCTTGTTGTCAGGGTTGATAGTCCAATATGTAGTACAAGCCACCATATTACCATACTCGTCAGCAGCCAAGCCAATCTGCATATAGTTGAAGATGTTACCATACGCCAACATACCCTTAACAGTACCATTCAATGTGAGTAACTTGGTTGCAGAGTCGTATTTAGCATACCACGAATAACCATCCTCGATACCCAGGTTGGTTACATAGAACTGGTCATTGAAGCCTACGATATTAGTGAGTGTAAATACATTATCGAACTCGGCCTTCTGAACCTTGCCTGCTTCGTCATTAAATATGTAGGTGTTAGCCATCAGGTAGTCGCCAAGTTTTACCTCACCGGTGTACAAAGGTGCTTTCGAAGTCGAGAACTCCTTGATTGTGAATGCCTCCTTATCGTAAGAGTTCTTCGCCTTGAAGAGAACGCTATAATTTGTCTCAGGCTTCAACTGATACTCTGGGTTGATACCACCAAAGAAACTTCTCATCTCACCCGAGTGGTGTGTTTCGAGGAGTTTATCCTGCGGAACAGTGTTACCACTAACTTCGAGTAAATAGTCATATACCTCCGCTTCGGTAGCGAATACACTCTCCTCAATCTGAGTCTTAACGAATGTCTTCAACTCGGCGGTCTCAACAAAGAAGTACTGAGCCGACTTCAACAACTCACCTTTAACGACAAGTGCCATTGATACATAATCAGGGTGCGTTGTAAGTTTGCTATAATCTGTTGTACCTACATCTTTGAGTGTTACATCGAGTTGGCACGAGAGATCCTGTGTAGCACCAAGTCCTACGAAGTAGAACGGAGTTACGGCAACATCCTTCGTGCGAACCTTACCCGTGTCATCTACCGGAACAGCAACCATAGTGTAGAGGCCGTGCTCCAAAGCGAGTTTAACATTCTGCAAGTTATCGCCCTTGATAAAGTTCTCTACGGTGCAGATATTCTCGTCTGTACCTGCTACCAGAGTTGCAACTGCGGTAGCGATGTCGTTGCTGTAATACTCGATGTCGCCATTTACGATGAGATACTTGATAGCAGCAACATCTACACCATAAGCGAATGCAAATTTAGCATAAGCCTGCTCGTGGTCAAGGCCAACCTCCATACCTTCGTAAGATACGCCGAGGTCGTAGTCCTTCGCCTTAACGCCAGGGAAGAGGAGTCGGAACATACCGTCGAGGTCGCACTTGAAGTCAGCCCAAGTGAGTTGGTCCTTGTAGAGCTCCATCATCTTCTCGTGTCCGAAGTAGAGTCCGCCCTTAGGGAAGGTAATAACGCCATCCTCCAACGAACCGCCTCGTCCCTCGACATAGGCAACGCCATAGCCGTTATAAAACTCGTTTACGCCTGTTGACTGATACTCGATAGATACATTGTCAGGATTTGTGCAATCGAATACCAAGTCAGCATTGTTGAATGTAAATACACCACCTGTCGGATCCGAGAGAATCTCCTTGCTGTAACCAAAAGCAATCTCGAAGATGCTTGCCCAAGGGTTCTTAATCTTATAACGCTCGTCGGTCTTGTGCTTGTAGAGGTCCACCTCAAGCTCCAACAAACTTGTTGCACCCCAGAACTCTGCAAGGATAGTTCCTGCACGAAGCTTCGCCTTTGCATCGTTGCCATTTGCATCCTTAACCAACAACCAAGGATCGATGCTGAACTCTACAACCCACTCCTTGTCGCCATAAGGGGTAGTGAATGTCTCCTCGATAACGAAGTTATAGGTGTAGGTCTTTGAGGCAAAGAGGTTCGAGAGCTCAGGTACCTCAATCTCGATGATTGCGGTATCGCTACCAGCCTCGAAGTATGCATCAACCTCATCCGGCATATTGAACTCCTTGATAGACTCCTTGTCCATATTGTCGTGCGGCTCAATCATAATATATACCCAAAGAGGCTTCTCGGTGGCAACTCGTTTGAGTGTGAGTTCAAACTTGCCTTTGCCACTCTCCTCCAAGAATCCTATCGTAGTAGGGTTGTTCTTTGGGAAAAATACCTGTGGGCCACTAACAGGCTCGCCCGGAGTGTATGGGTCGGTAACGCACGAAGCAAATACTCCTGCAACCAACGCCAAGAGGGCGATAAATAACATCTTGATATTTTTCATACTATATATTGTCTTGTTTATGTTCTACAATATCCGTTATACGCCCCTATTAATGTGATGTAATAGACTGCGATGGGTCAGGGTTGTTGAAGCCCTTGATTGCAACATTCTGCTGCTCCTCAGACGAAGGAATACAGATGTTCCAAGCAGGACAACGACCGTAAGTCTCGAATTTAAGACCTGCCGGAGCGTTTGTACCCGAGTATGCATTGTCGATACCCATATTCAAACGCTTGAAGTCGAAGAAGAGAACACCCTCGCCCCACAACTCAACACGCTTCTGGAAGATAATCTCCTCTACGAGGTCTGCGGTGTAGGTGATTGTGTACTTCGGATCACGGTGCTTGGTCATAAAGTCGATGATGAGTTGCTTACCGCCATTCTCGTTGAAGTGTGCAGTAGCCTCAGCCTCGATGAAGTACATCTCCTCGACACGCATCATAGGAATATCTACAACGCTACCAACCGAACTATTTACCTTCTCGCCGTTACCGGTGCGGAACTTCATATGTGCGTAGGTACGCATACCCGCACCCTCCATACCAAAGGTGTACCACTCGTTCTCGGTGAAGTTGGTAACCTTCTTGTAGTTTGCATACGAAGTGTCAGGGCCAACGATAATCTTCTTGCGGAAGTCCGAATTTGACATACGATCGTAGGTAGCCTTACGAACACCCGGCTGTGTACCTGATCCATAAGCCCAACCTGCCATACAACTCATATGGGTAGCCCACGAGTGGAGGTTCGAGAGAACAGTCTTGCTCGACTGAATCATACCCCACATCCAAGCGTTGTTAATCTTGTTGAAGCCGGTGATAGGATCGCAGTACTGGCTCTCGGTAAGCGGGGTACAACCCGACTCGTCAATAGCCTTGCGAGCATACTCGGCAGCCTTCTTGTAAGCATCGTTACCGGTAACTACATCAGGATACTTGGTTGTGTCGTAAACGCCAGGCTTGAAACCTCCCAACCAGAGGTATGCACGAGCCTTCAAACCATAAACTACTGCCAACGACGGCAAGTTCTTCTCGGTAGCAGTTGCTCCCTTCAAGCACTCCTCTGCCTCGTTCAAGTCATCAAAGATGAACTGGAACATAACCTCACGCCTTGCACGAGGGTTGTTACGAGTCGAAGCCTCGGTAGCATCCTCGGTTACGATAGGTACTGTCAAGCCATCAACCTTCACCAATGCAGGAATGTAGTCCGCATACTCCGACTCTGCGTAGAGAGCATCGCAATAGCGAGATAAATCGAGGTAGTGGTGAGCACGGAAAGCCTTTGCACGGCCTCGCAACTCGGTGTACTTCTCGTCGTCGCCAATGAGTTTGAGTACATCGTTGGTCGCCTTAATAAACTGGTAGTAGTTGTGCCATACCAATACGCAAGCTCCACCAGGGCCGATACCGAACTGGTATGCGTAGTACTGGAAACGGTCGTAGTATGGGTTACCTCCGCTATATGCGTTCGAAGGCAACACCTCACCGATTGAACGGTCAAATGCAGCATACAACGATGGAAGACCGAAGTCGAAGTCCTCGCCTGTCACCGTATTCTTGATAAGAATGGTGTGCATACTGTTGCTCTTGTGTTCAATCTCGCTTTCAGGGTCATTCTCGATTCTATCCTGAGTGGCAATACCATTCAAAGGAATAGGCTCCTGAATACAGCTCGTAGCCAACATTGTTGCGCCGAGCATCAAAACTGCTATTCTGTATATATTATTCATTTTCATATCTTGATCTCCTTTCTTGCATTATTAGAATGTGATAGTTACACCTCCCGAGAATGTACGGATAGGAGAGTAGTTATAAGGTGTGGTGCTACCCGAGATTGACTGACGAGGATCGAAACCTTGACGCTTCGAGAAGTACCAAACATTGTCGCACGATACATATACACGCAACTTGTGAACCATAAACTTGCGAGTGATGTTCGCAGGAACGGTATATCCCAAGGTGATGTTCTGGATGTTGAAGTACGATGCACTTGTCAAGAAACGGCTCGAAGATGCCGATGTGTAGTAGTCATCGTACTGCAAACGAGGCGAGTTCGAAGGCTTGTCATAGGTCCAAGCATCCCACAAATCACGGTGGAATGCGAAACCTGTCGAAGTCTGCATAGGAGAACCCATCATAGATGCGTAACCCGAGTCGTATGCCAAACCACCAATCTGATAGGTGAAGTTAGCCGAGAAATCTACACCGTAGAACTGCATCGAGGTGTTGATACCACCATACAAATCTGGTGTAGCATCGCCCTGCAACTCACGACCATAACTGCTTGCCAACGAGTACTCGTTAGTTGTCTTGCGCTTGTTGTTGTCCATTGGGTCGTAGTACCACCACAAAGATTCACCATTCTCACTTACACCTGCGTAGGTAGGCAAGTACCAAGTCCAACGAGAGTAACCCTCTGCGAGGAAGTACGAGCCGTTGTCGTAACCTGCAACCTTACCATCGGTAGTAGTGTGGCTGCGGTACTCCTCAGGCAAGCGAGTAACCTTGTTCGAGTAGTGAGCCATATTAAGACTTACATTCCAAACGAAGTTCTTCTTGCGGAAGATGTCGGCACCCAACTCCAACTCGAAACCATTATTCACCATATCACCGATGTTGGTGTAGTATGATGTATAACCGAGTGATGGAGCAACCGACAACGAGAACAACATATCGGTAGTCTTGCGGTTGAAGTAGTCAAGACCTCCATAGAGGCGACCGCCCCACAAACTGAACTCAACTCCGATGTTGAGGTTGCCGTTGGTCTCCCAAGTGATATTTGGATTACCCTTTACACCGAAAATAGTCGAGATACCATCCTGACCATCATTCGAGATAGTGTACTGGTCAACATAGAGGTATGAAGGGATGTTATCGTTACCCTGAACACCATACGAAGCCTTAACCTTCAACATATCTACGAATGAAGCCTTGAACCAGTGCTCACGGTTGATCAACCAACCTGCCGAGATAGCCCAGAAGTTACCCCAACGGTGATCCGGGTGGAAGTTCGACGATGCATCACGACGATACGATACCATAGCGTGTACTCGCTGGTCGAAGTCGTACTGCGCACGGAAGAGGTAACCCTCGGTGTTGTAGTGTGAACGATACGAATTAGCACTCTGCTTATCTACAACCAAACCATTCAACTCGTCATACTCGTAAGAGTACATCTTAGCCTTGGTTGCACCCAACGAATAACCCTTATAGTCATACGAAACGTGACCTGCCAAGATGTCGATGTTGTGCATATTGTCGAATGTGTGGGTATAGTTGAGCAACTGCTCCAAGTTGTAGGTAATAATGCGCTGGTGCTCCTTTGATACGATACCGCCCTCAGTTGCGAACTGTCCGTAGTATGGGTTGAGCAATGTAGAGTGGCGAGTCTCATCAACATCGCTACCTGCATTGAAGCGGAACTTCAAATCACGATAGAAACGAATCTCCGCAAAACCCTTAGCCGAGAATGAGTTACCCTCGCTGACATAGCGGTTGAGCTGGATATCCTGCAACTCGTTCGACATACCGCCGGTGGTACGCATCGAACCTGCATTTGCTCCGTTACCGATATCGTAAACCTTGAAACCCCACTGGTCGTAGGTGTGGTTGCCCTTGCCGTCACGTATGTAGATAGGGTAGATAGGAGCGGTATTTACTGCGGTAGCAAATACATTCGCATCGCTTGAACCCTCATAATCTACATCATCACCACTCTCCCAGGTAAAGTTGGTGTAAGAGAAGTTACCTCCAACCTTCAACCACTTCTTTGCCTGATAGTCTGCACGCAAACGAGTAGTGTAACGCTCGTTGTGCGAACCGTCGATGATACCGTCGTTATCCAAGTAACCGAACGAAGCGAAGAAACTACCCTTATCGTTTGCAGCTGCAACATTTACATTGTACTCCTGACGGAACGAAGGCTTGTAGAGTGCGTTCATCCAATCGTCAGGCTGCAACCAATAATCCTTGCCCTTGTAGGTTACCTTGCGACCCTCAGTAGCGTTAGGGTTCATCTTGCCGTTTGTACCGATGAGGTACTGACCGGCAGGAACAGTCATTACATTGTAACCCAAACCGCCGGGATTGTTCGATGTGAGCAACTCGTTAGCCTGCTTGTGGGCTTTGAGGTGATCCTTCTCTGCGCCATAGAACTTGTTGTAGAGGGCACGATAGTGTAACTCGTAGTACTCGCTTGCATTGTCTACATAGTCGTAGGTCTGCAATGCACGAGTGTTCAAGCCCCACTTGCCATCAAAGGTGATGGTAGCGTCGCCAATTCGAGCACGCTTGGTTGTAACCATGATAACACCGTTTGCACCACGAGCACCATACAATGCGTTAGATGCAGCATCCTTCTGCACGGTGATAGACTCGATGTCGGCAGGGTTGATGTTGTTGATATCACCCTCATAGATCATACCGTCGACAACCCAGAGCGGAGCAGTACCGGCATTCACCGAACCGATACCACGAATAGAGATGCTCTGACTTGAACCCGGACGACCTGATGAAGAGGTGGTCTGCATACCTGCAACCTTACCAACCAACGCATCAGAGATGTTTGTCGATTGAGTCTTGCTCAAATCGTCTGCCGAAACGACCTTAGCCGAACCGGTGAAGGCATCTTTCTTCGCCTCACCGAAGGCGATGACGATAACATCGTCAATAGTCTTCGAAGCCTCCTTCAAAACCACATTGATAGCGGTCTTGCCGTTGATTTCGACCTTGGTATCTTCATAGCCGATAAACGAGAATACAAGCGTTCCGTTCGTTGGAGCGGAGAGCGTGTAATTACCCTGCAAATCGGTCGAAGTACCGATAGTGGTTCCATCTACCACTACGGTAGCACCGACAACCGGATATCCATCCGTGCCGGTAACGCTACCCGATACCTGCTTGTTCTGTGCAAACACCGAGATGCTCGCAAACAGAATAGCAGCGATTGATAGCATAATTTTTTTAACCATAAGCATTTGAGTTTGTATTTAATTAAATATATGTATTCCAAGCTGCAAAGATAGAAATAAAATATAAAACCATCAAATTTATTTCGAATAAAAATGCGTGGTTTTTACGATTTGAAAGCAGACTTGCGCAAATTACTTATAATTCGAAAGTAATCAGCACTTAATAGAGGCTAAAATGATATGTAAAAATTTTAATAATAGCGTCGCTTTGTAGCCTCGCATTACTCTCCCTCCTTTATCTCTTTTTTCGATAAAATGGCTACGCAGGGAGTTATAGAGTGTAATCCGATAAATTGTTTGAATATCTGCATAAAAATGCAAATTATGAAATCGCCGAATGAAAGGGTGAATTATGGGGTTAAAAGTTGCTTTTTGTGCTTGAATCTTCGCTCCCTGCAAAAACTTATAAAGTTTTCCGCTTTCCGCTTTCTGTTTTCCGTTTTGTTTTGTATATTTGCACCAATTAAGAGATAACAACAAACTAAAAAGTGATATGGAAGCAGTAGTAAAAACTAATTTGCAGTTGCCTGGTCAGACCGACCACTATGTAGGTAAGGTTCGTGATGTTTACAGTGTTGAGGGCGACTATCTTGTAATGGTTGTTTCGGACCGTATTTCGGCATTTGATGTTGTATTGCCAAAGGGTATTCCTTTCAAGGGACAGGTGCTCAATCAGATTGCAGCGAAGTTCCTCGATGCAACAACCGACATCCTTCCAAACTGGAAAATCGCTACCCCCGATCCAATGGTTACAGTAGGTCATAAGTGCGAGCCTTTCAAGGTTGAGATGGTTATTCGTGGTTACCTTTCGGGACACGCTTGGCGTGAGTACAAGGCGGGTAAGCGAGTTCTTTGCGGCGTGGAGATGCCGGAGGGAATGGTTGAGAATCAGAAGTTCCCAACTCCGATCATCACCCCTACAACCAAGGCTGCCGAGGGACATGACGAGGATATTTCGAAGGAGGAGATTATCGCTCAGGGTATCGTTTCTCGTGAGGATTACGAGCAGTTGGAGAAGTACACTCACGCAATCTTCCAGCGTGGTACAGAGATTGCTGCAAAGATGGGCTTGATTTTGGTTGATACCAAGTATGAGTTCGGTAAGAAGAATGGCGTAATCTACTTGATGGATGAGATTCACACTCCTGACTCTTCTCGTTACTTCTATGCAGAGGGCTACGAGGAGCGTCTTGCAGCAGGTGAGAAGCAGAAGCAACTCTCGAAGGAGTTTGTTCGTGAGTGGCTTATGGCAAACGGCTTCCAGGGACAGGATGGCCAGCAGGTTCCGGAGATGACTCCTGAAATTGTATCGAGCATCACCGAGCGCTACATCGAGTTGTACGAGAACATCGTAGGCGAGAAGTTTGAGAAGGCTGAGTGCGACGATGTTGAGGCACGCATCGCAAAGAATGTTACAGAGTTCTTGGCTACATTGTAGGTTTTTTATCCCTTACGATAGAGCTTGTATTAAATATGGTTGGCTAAATACTTTTTAGTCAACCACTTTTTGCTAAAAAGGGTATGAAAAAATTTTGGTGGATATTGGTGTTGGTTGTGGCGTTGCTTGCTGCATATCGAGTAACCTTTCGCAGGAGCGAATTTGTAATTCTCTCGACCAACGATATGCACGCCTCACTCGAAAATATGGCACGCTTAGCTACGGCAGTCAAGGAGTGTCGAGACACCATCTTTACGATTGTGGTCGATGCGGGTGATAGATGGACCGGTAATGCCTATGTCGATTTGGCAGAGGGACGACTGCCGATTATCCGCCTGATGAATGCTATCGGTTACGATGTGGTAACGCTCGGCAATCACGATTTTGATGCAGGGCAGGAGGTACTTGACAGTGCGATCGATAAGGCCGATTTCGATGTCGTATGTGCCAATATGACCTCCACGACTGCGTTGCTCGACGATGTGAATAAGAGTGAGCAAATAACTACACCGGAGGGTATTACGGTCGATTTTGTAGGTGTTGTTACAAGTTATGCCAACGGCCATCCCGACGGAAATGATTCCTCATTCAAAGGGTTGAAATTCGAAGACCCGCAGGCCGTTGCCGAGCGTGAATGTGAGGCGTTGGAGGGCAAGGTCAAGGTACTTTTATCGCATATGGGCGACGACCGAGATATGGAGTTGGCTTCTCGATATGGGGGCTACGATGTGATTATCGGAGGTCATACACACGCCGTTTTGGATACCCTTGTGAAGGGTACGACAGTTGCTCAAACGGGTCGTAAATTGCGATATGTTGGTGCAACAAAGGTGCAGATGCGAGGTCGTAGGGTAGTGAGTGTTCACTACGAAAATATCCCGTTGAAGGGGTATGCCAAGGATGCTAATATCGAGCGCATAATTGCCGATATAGAGTCAAATCCGGCGTTAAAGGTGGTAGTCGGCTCGGTGGCAAGAGCAGTCAATCATACCGGTTTGTGTAATTTGCAGACTGAAATTATCAAGGAGGCGACAGATGCTGAAATTGGCATATATCACCGTGGCGGAGTGCGTCTTTCGGATGGTTTGCCGGAGGGTTTTGTTACGATTAAAACACTCTTCGACAATGAGCCGTTTTTTTCGCAGGTTCACACTATGGTGATGACCCCTGCGCAACTCCGAAAGTTGATAATTTCGAAGTATAACGACACCCAGAATATGAAGGAGTCGCATTGTATAGACCTCTATGCTACAACACCTTACAGAATTTTGGTGGATGAAAACGATGAGGCTTTCGATGTGCGTTTTCCGCTGTTGCGAGAGGATAGAAAATATCGCATTGCAATGGCCGATTATGTGGCTCGAAACTACAAAAATTTAGAGTGCGAGGAGGAGGTGCGAACACCACTTTTGGTGCTTGATCTCGATGTTGAATACTTCAAAGAGAACTCTCCGGTTCGAGTGTCGAACGAGCCGTTGCAGAGGGTGGTAGTTCGCAAAAAACGATAATTTATCGGAATTATCACAAAAAATACCTATCTTTGCGCATCGTATGAAAAAAGCTAATGGCTAAAAGCCAGTAGCTATGGGCTGAAAATGTAAAAAAATTAAAAGATATGGCAGTAGAATTGAAAGATTTGACCAAGAGCGATGAGAACTATTCGCAATGGTACAACGACCTCGTAGTAAAGGCGGGATTGGCCGAGAACTCGGCTGTGCGTGGCTGTATGGTTATTAAGCCTTACGGATACGCTATTTGGGAGAAGATGCACGAGGTACTCGACGGAATGTTCAAGGAGACAGGCGTGCAGAATGCTTACTTCCCACTCTTTATCCCTAAATCGTTCTTCTCGAAGGAGGCAAACCATGTTGAGGGCTTCGCAAAGGAGTGCGCTGTGGTTACCCACTACCGTTTGAAGAATGACGAGAATGGCAAGGGTATTGTGGTTGATCCTGCGGCTCGCTTGGAGGAGGAGTTGATAGTTCGCCCGACATCGGAGACTATCATCTGGAACACATACAAGGGTTGGATAAACTCATATCGTGATCTTCCAATTCTCTGCAACCAATGGGCAAATGTTGTTCGTTGGGAGATGCGTACCCGTTTATTCTTGCGTACCGCAGAGTTCTTGTGGCAGGAGGGACACACCGCACACGAAACTCGTAAGGAGGCAGAGGCAGAGGCATTGCAGATGATTAAGGTATATCAGAAGTTCGCTGAGGAGTGGCTTTGCTTGCCTGTAATCGTTGGTCATAAGTCGCCAAATGAGCGCTTTGCCGGCGCTGAGGATACTCTCACCATCGAGGCGTTGATGCAGGATGGTAAGGCGTTGCAGAGTGGTACTTCGCACTTCCTTGGTCAGAACTTTGCAAAGGCATTCGATGTGAAGTATGCTAACCGTGAGGGCAAGTTGGAGTATGTATGGGCAACATCGTGGGGTGTATCTACTCGTTTGATGGGTGCTTTGATTATGGCTCACTCGGACAATAACGGTTTGGTATTGCCTCCGAAGTTGGCTCCGACACAGGTTGTAATCGTTCCTATCTACAAGGGAGAGGAGCAGTTGGAGGCGGCTCGTGTAAAGATGAACGAGATTGCCGATGCGTTGAAGGCTAAGGGCGTGCGTGTTAAGGTTGATGACCGTGATAATGTTCGTGCAGGCTTCAAGTTCGCAGAGTACGAGTTGAAGGGTGTACCTGTACGCCTTGCACTCGGTCAGCGTGATCTCGCAAACGGTACTATCGAGTTGGCTCGTCGTGATACCTTGACCAAGGAGACCGTTTCGCAGGAGGGACTTATCGACTATATCGTAAACTTGCTCGACGAGCAGCAGAAGAATATCTTCCAGAAGGCTCTCGACTATCGTAACTCGATGATTACCAAGGTTGATACTTGGGATGAGTTTGTAGAGGTATTGAACAACAAGGGTGGCTTCATCTCGGCGCACTGGGATGGTACACCTGAGACCGAGCAGGCTATCAAGGAGGCTACAAAGGCAACTATCCGTTGTATTCCTTTGGATGTTGAGCCTGAGGAGGGTAAGTGTATCTTCACAGGCAAACCTTCGCCATACCGAGTTCTCTTCGCTAAGAGTTATTAATTATAGTATGCTAAACGGCACAACCGACATACGAACAAAACAGATATACCGAGTAACCATACTCGGTATGTTTGTCAATATGCTACTCTTTGTCTTCAAATTGGTTGCGGGCATTGTTGGACGAAGTGGAGCGATGATTGCAGATGCTGTCCACTCGGCTTCGGACTTTGCCACCGATATTGTGGTGTTGGCCTTTGTGCGCATCAGCTCAAAACCTCGTGACGACGACCATAAGTGGGGACACGGCAAGTACGAAACCCTCGCTTCGCTGATTATCGGCGTGGCATTGTTTGCTGTGGGAGTCGATATTCTGCTCGATAGTGCCGAGAAAATTAAGGCTGTGGCAGGTGGAGAGGTGCTACCTCGTCCCGGAGTTATAGCCATAGTTGCAGCGGCAATTTCGATTGTTGTAAAGGAGGTATTGTACCAATACACCGTGCGTAGGGGCAAGAAGTTGGATAGTCCGTCGGTGGTGGCAAATGCGTGGCATCATCGCAGCGACGCCCTCTCTTCGATTGGAGCATTGCTGGGTGTTGGCGCAGCCTACTTCTTGGGTGAGAAGTGGCGCATTGCTGACCCGATAGCGGCGATTGTTGTGGCGGCTCTTATTATAAAGGTTGCCATAGATCTCTGTCGTACCGCCCTTGCCGAACTCCTCGAAAAGAGCCTCCCGCACGAGGTGGAGAGTGAGATTTTGGAGATTATATCGGCTACGCCAAGTGTCTATAAGCCCCACAATCTTCGCACTCGACGCATAGGTTCAAATATCGCTATCGAGGTGCATATCCGTGTCGATGGCTCGATGACGGTGCAGGATTCACACGAAATATCTCGTGATATAGAGCAGGCTCTGCGTGCTCGATTTGGTGAAAATACGGCTGTTGCCATCCATATTGAACCGTTAAAATAGTTGCCTAAAATGTTCTAAAAGGCGTAAATTCACCCGTCGATTTGGGCGATTCACCAAAGTGAATATAAATATATAAATTCAAAAAGTGCCGTTACAATGCGTTTACGGCACTATTTTTGTCTATTTCTCTCCAATATGTCGTAATATGGAGTAGTTGTACTGATTTGGCGCTTTGACAAAAAATATCTACCTTGCAGTCGCAAAGGTGATGTATTTTGCACCCTTGCATATATAGATAACGAGAAGTTTAACTGAAAAATTGTATTGCCTATCGAAAAACATCTACTCTTAAAACCATTTTAAAAGGAGAAGAGTATGAATAGTGGAATGTTAAGCGACCAGGCTCTGCTTGAAATGTATCAGCAGGGCGATAGCGAGGCCCTTTCCCGACTTTTGGAGCGTCACACACGCCGATTACGAGATTATGTCCGTATGATGGTCAAGGATAACGATGTGGCGGACGACTTGATGCAGGAGATACTGATAAAGGTCGTGAAGGTGATTGATGAGGGACGCTATACAGACACAGGTCGATTTCAACCTTGGTTGTTGCGTATTGCGCACAACAGAGTGTTAGACCACTTCCGAGCACAGAAGCAGGTTAAGACCGTGAATGAGTCGAGTGCAGGATTTGATGTTTTGGGCAGTAAGAAGTTTGCAGAGCCTTCGATAGAGGACCATATAATATCGGAGCAGCAGGCAGAGGAGGTACGCTCGTTGATAGCAAAGTTACCCGAGGAGCAGCAGGAGGTTGTCCGTATGCGCTACTACGAGGGGCTTAGTTTCAAAGAGATCGCTGAGCATACAGGCGTGAGCATCAATACCGCACTTGGTAGAATGAGATATGCCCTGATCAATATGCGACAGATGATAAAAGAGAAAAATTTGGTTCTTTGTTGAACTTATTGACAATAAAATACTCAACTTTGTCGTTGTATAGGTGAAGTTCATTAAAATTCTTGCCTATGGAGAATATCGACAATCGAGTATTACACCATGTCTGCGAGGAGGACCTATTTCTTTCGCAAGTGATTTGCGGAGATGCAGAACTACTCTATTTGGACTCGTTCTTACATACGGTCCTTCGTTCGGAGGCATAAAGAGGGTTAATTTGTGGGAGGGGAGCATTTTGCTCCCCTTTATTTTTCCTCAATCATATTCAATTTTAGGTTGCTATTGTTGTTTTGTTCAATAAAAAAACCGAGTCTGCGGCTGCGGACTCGGTTACCTATTATATATATACTTCTACTTCTCGATGAAAGCGGCATACTCATCAGCCGAGAGGAGCGACTCAACCTCCTCAGGAGCCGACATCTTAACCTTAATCATCCAGCCCTCGCCGTATGGATCTTTGTTTACGAGTGCAGGGTCTGCGTCGATTGCAGGGTTTACCTCTACAACTTCGCCCGAAACAGGAGTAAATGCGTCAGAAACGGTCTTTACGGCCTCGATAGTACCAAAAAGATCACCGGCTGCCAAGTTCTCGCCCTCGGTCTGCACATCAACAAATACAATATCTCCCAACTCGCTCTGAGCGAAGTCAGTGATACCAACATAGGCGTACTCGCCCTCTACTCGACACCACTCGTGGTCGTTCGAATACTTCAATTCAGCAGGAATGTTTGCCATAATTATAATAGTTTTTAGTTGTTAAATTTCGGTTTGCTTGTTCACAAATATAGTTAAAAAATCACAAATTCGACCTCTTTGAAGAGATAATCTTTTGTTGCACCTCGCTCCTCTTCGATACATAGTGCGCCCGAAGGTGCTGTACCTCGTATCGAGCCCTTAAATCTCTCGCCACTTGGCAAGGCGTAAGTGTGCCATTCGTCTTTGCGATAGAGCAACGAGTTATATCGTTCGTGCAGCATCTCTTTTGCTCCCTTACGCAACATCTCGTAGTTGCGTTGCAGATGTTGCAGGAAGCATTTCAGAACCTCCTCTGCATCGAGCTCTCTACCCAATAACTGCGCCATTGACACGGGATTGGGCAATGTACTGTCAAACTCGGTCTGATTTACATTTATGCCAATGCCTGCAATGGTGCGGCGCAAACTCTTTGGAGTAAGCGAGTGCTCGATAAGTATGCCCACTAACTTCTTGTCGCCGACATAGATGTCGTTGGTCCACTTAATCTTCGCTTCGATGCCATATTCCGAGAGCATATCCACCAGCGACAGCGCCACAACCTCCGATACCGAGAACTGCTCGGCAATAGCCACAAACGACGGTTCGAGTACCACCGAGAAGGTTAAATTTTCCCCCTTGCGGCTGTGCCACTCGTGGCCTCGCTGGCCACGCCCCGCAGTCTGGAAATCGGCCCATACGACATCGCCCTCGTGATACTTCTCATCACGAGCATCGTCGTTGGTCGAGGCGGTTATATCTAAATGATAAATCATTTACGCTTGTACTCCGAAATCTCGGAGTGCATCATTCAAAGTCGTCTTCTTATCGGTAGACTCCTTGCGTTTGCCGATAATCAACGCACACGCTACATTGTACTCGCCCGCAGGGAACTTCTTGGCATAAGTGCCGGGAATAACCACCGAACGAGCCGGAACATAACCCTTATAGGTTACGGGCTCTTCGCCGGTAACATCGATGATATGGGTTGAGCCGGTGATTACGGTATTCGAGCCGATAACAGCCTCACGGCAGATGTGTGCGCCCTCTACGATGATTGCACGAGAGCCGATGAAGCAGTTGTCCTCCACAATTACGGGAGCAGCCTGCACAGGCTCCAACACGCCACCAATGCCGACACCACCCGAGAGGTGAACATTCTTTCCGATCTGCGCACACGAGCCTACGGTTGCCCAAGTATCGACCATAGTGCCTGTATCGACATATGCGCCGATATTTACATACGACGGCATCAATACTGCGCCCGGAGCGATATATGCACCGTAGCGAGCCATTGCGTGAGGTACAACACGAACACCAAGTTGCTCGTAGTCGTGCTTCAAGTCGATCTTGTCGTACCACTCCAACTCGCCTGCACGCATTGTGCGCATCTTCTGGATTGGGAAGTACATAATAATTGCCTTCTTCACCCACTCGGTTACCTGCCACTCGCTCTTCTCCAAGTCGAGAGGCTCGGCGGTGCGCAGTTCGCCCTTGTCGACAGCCTCCACAACGGCACGAATAGCCGCTTTGGTATCCTCTTGGTCGAGCAAGGCACGGTTTTCCCACGCCTGCTCGACTATTGTTTTAAGTTCCGAAAAATTGCTCATCTAAAATAACTTTTATCCCTAATCGGTTTTTACCACTTAACCTCCTGTGTGTAAGTAACACCGAAGTTGTCGGTTACACGAATCTCACCCGAAGTAACACCATCGGTAGGCTTAACACGGAAGATGAACGGAGCATTTACAGGGTGCGAGTAGTGAGCAGGCCACTTGACCAACTTCTGCTTCTTATGCTCATTGTAAATCTTCATATAGGCGATATCTCTCTCCTCTACACGAGCCATATCTGCAACCTTTACGCCATTCTCCCACCACTCCGGAGTAGTCCAGTTCTCTGGCGAGTGGTTCCAGATGGTAACCTTCACCCAGCCACCCTTATTCTCGGCAGGGGTATATGCACGCATCTGGTGGCTACGGTCGTGGCCGAGGGTTTTGTAGTACCACTCCATCTTGTCGCCATCAACCTCTGCAACCATATATCCGTTAGGTGTACCGTCATTTGTGAGGTCACGGTTGAGGTGTGGCTGACCGATACAACGAGCTACGCTGATAACCTCAACATTCGAGAGGTGCTTGAGCTGCTGAGGGGTCTTCTCGTGCTGGTAGTTGTAGCTGTAATTCTGGCGCATAAAGCCGTTGAGCGCATAAACCTTCTTGTACTCCGAGAGGAGTTTGCTGTAAACCTCATAGTTTACCTTGTCAAGACCAAAACTCTTGCGGTCTTTCAAAAGTGGAGCGTTGCTGCACAAAACAATGGTTTGATCCTTGCTTACAAGTTTTAAATCGCTCTCCAACCACTTGCAAGTGCTCTCCTCCAAACCTCGCTCATACTTGTCGTAAGCGGTTTCACGGTTGAAAATCGAACTATCAACCACTACAAAGTGCATCTTGCCGAGGTTGAATGAGTAGTTTACAGGTGCGATATGACTCTCATAGATTGCCGAACTGAATACGGTTTCGAGGATATTGTTCTTATAGTGGTCGTGGTGACCGATTACGCTAAACATAGGGAATTTAGCAGTATTTACAATATCCATATAGTCCTTGAATAACTTAATACCATCTGCAACCAAGTTGCCGAGTGTGATAGCGTAGAGTGGCTCCTCCTTGCTCTCCTGCAACTTTGCAATATCGGTGAGAACGCCGTCACGGAGGCGTGTTGTGCTCCTGCCAACGCCGAAAGTATTAATCTGAGGATCGCCAATCAATGCGAGAGTGAACTTTTCGGATACTGCCTCACGCTTCTTCAATGTGAAGTCTGCTCGTACAGCCTCGGCGTAACGAGGTATGCGGAGGAAGAACTGCGGCATATTACCCTCGGTAGGTACTTCGTACTTCGCAGGTACAGAGATCTGTACGAAGCGAGCATTTGCAAGGTTGCTCTTCATTGCGTAACCACCGCTTACATCGGTCAATACGCTCTGCTCACCATCGCTTACGATTACACCCTGAATAGGGTTGCCGTTGGTATCGAGAATACGACCATATACATTTGTGCCATCTTTGAGCGGCTTAACATACTTAGCCCAAGTGTCGTGAAACTCGCCCTCGACGATAGAAGTGCCAGGCTTACCGCAAATCTCCTTAGGGGTATTTTTCTCGCACTTTACAACACCCTTGTTTGCGCAGTTGTAGATGTAGTGGCGGATATGCTTTTCGTCACTCTTTGTGCAGCGTGTCAAACCTACGACACCGCCGATACCGCCCGATGTGTTGGCCGAAACGCTGATAACCTTACCGTAGTTTACGCAGTTGCGGAATGTTGTTCCCTTCTTTATACCCTTGCCGAGGAAGAATCCTGCGCCAATACCGCCGATACAAGCGAAGCGATCACCCTTGTTCATACAGGCAATCTCACCATAGTTCACGCAGTTGGTGATTTGGAGAGAGCCGCTGCTTTGTGCTGCGATACCCGAGGTGTATGATGCTGCCGAAGTGTTAGATGTAACCTTTCCGTAGTTGATACAACCTGCAATCAAAGCTGGGTGTGCAGGACAAGCCGCAATACCAGATGTGAAGGTTTCGGCTGAACCTGATGACGAGATGTTACCGAAGTTGTCGCACGCTACAATATCTCCACCGGTCCAAGTTACAACGCCGGCAATACGGATAAATCCTTTGCCATTGCCACAAGGAGTCGAAATTGCTGCCACATTACCACGGTTTACGCAATACTTAACCGTAGTATGAGGGCCGCCATCACCGACAACACCCGAAACGTGAACATTAGGGAAGTCGTTGAACGAGCTGATGAGTCCTGTGTTCTCGCAACGGTAGATACCGATATCCTGACCTACTGCACCTCCCGAGATAGCAGCAATACCTGCAACACGGAGTCGCATATTCTTGCTTGGAGTCGAAGAGCCGATGTTTGATGAAATTTTACCGGTATTCTTACAGTTGTATACGAGGTTGTGGTTGTAAGCAACGATACCTGCGATGAAGATGTTATTTGTGAGTCCCTCGCCGGTATGCTCAATGAAACCGTTGTTTACACAGTTGATAATTCTACCATTGTTGTTATCCACGAGGAAGCTAATGTGAATAGGCTCGGTGTTGTAGTCTATGTCGATTTTCAAAACACACGAGTTGTCGATTGTGAGGTTCTTCAATGTACCTCCCGGAGCGATATTCTTGACAAAACCTCGGCTTGCATTCCAGTTGTAGAGTTTGTGGCCGCAACCGTCGAGTTCGAAATCGAGGTTGTTAAGTTGAGGAAGTTTCTTGGCCTTTGTCATATCGATGTCGGCCTTAAAACATACCACGCCCTGCTCGTTTTTCCAAGACGAGAGGTTTGCCTTCTTGTTCACATCATTGATGAATGCTACAAGTTCCTTGTAGTTCGAGATACCCTCGGCATAAACCGAAAGTGAGAACGCTGCAAATAGCAACAAAAGAAATGTTTTTTTCATATTTGGTATAGTGTTAAGTTATTTATATCCATAAATACCTACAAATTTAGGTAGTTTTTACCATAGATGCAAATTTACGACAAGGAATTTCTCTTTTTCCTTGAATTTGGCTTGCGATTTGCATCTTTCAGAGATGTAATTCGTAAAAAATAAGGTCTATGAAAAACACAACATTGTCAGTTTTGGCGCTGCTCGGAGGTATGGTCCTCGGTTCGGCTGTGGCGCTTGCATTTGCCCCAAAAACGGGCGAGGAGATGCGTGGTATGGTACGAGATTTCCTGGGTGATGAGATGAACAAGTGGCACGAGGCGTGCAGACAAGCAAAGGCTGCGTGCGAGAGTGAGGCTAAGGGGTAACCTATGCAGGAGCATCGATCAGGATTCGCCGCTCTTTCCATCGTTCTTTTGGCGGCATTGGCGGCTGCACTGCTCTTGGTGGTTGCACTTGTGGTGTGGCTGGGTGATTTGATGGGTGGGATACTCTATCCCTGCCTTATCGTAGGCGGCTTTTTGGCTCTGATTGCCATTATTGTCTATAATGTATCACTACGCCACGCCATTCGAGCTTTCCACGAAGAAATTTTGGCGATCTCCGAGATCGCCAAAATTATCCGTACCGTCCTGTCGTGGTTGGGGCGGTTAATATGATTTTTTTGAGGTTTGATGCTACTTTACCGCTACGGCATCAATCTCAACCTTTGCGCCCATAGGCAAGGCTGCTACTTCGTAGCACATACGAGCCGGCTTCTCGCCCTCGAAGTACTCTGCATATACCGCATTCATCGCAGCAAAATCCTTGATACTGTCGAGTAAAACGGTAGTCTTGACAATGTCGCTGTAATCCATTCCTGCCTCCTTCAAAATAGCACCGAGGTTGTCGAGCGACTGGCGAGTCTGCTCCTCGATACTCTCCGGCATAGTGCCTGTTGCAGGGTTGATTGGGAGTTGTCCCGAAACATAGAGTGTAGCCTCTGCCTCCACGGCTTTTCTTGCCTGTGAGTATGGGCCTACTGCCTTTGGTGCGTTCTGTGCCGCAATAGTTACGATTTTAGTCATTATTTTCAATTTTAGGGTTTATGAATTTAAAATTGCTTTTTTATAGTTCAAAAACTACTCCCTGCCCGCAAGGTGTTTGCCAACGATAAGTGCTGCATCGTACACATACTCGGCGCAAGGGCGCTTTTGGTAGTACTCGGCAGTTCGAGGCGACGGAGTAGGTTCATCCTTCGGGCGGTCGAGTCCGAGCAACGAGCGACAAACTATATTGCCGTTCTGCTGGCGAAACTTCTCGGCAAACTCCTGAACAAGAGCATAGTTCGCCTTCTTTGCTGCTGCATCTGTTGCGGTGGGGCAGGGCGATACAAAACTTGCCACGAATGCCATTCCGCTAACGGCACCACACACCTCACGCAGGCGTCCCATACCTCCGCCAAACGAGGCGGTGATGGTTGCAACCATCTGCTCGTCGAGTGAGGTGATGTCAGCATACGCCATAGCCACCGACTGCGCACAATTATATCCCTCGTTAAATAGGGCTTTGGCACGCTCGGCACGCTCTATTGGGTTGATTTTTACCTCTGACATAGTCCAAAAATGTGATATTTTGCGTAAAGGTAGCAATTTTTTGGCGAGAAAATTCCAAAAATGGTAATAAAAAAGTAAATTTGTCGGAGTAAAAAGCGAATTTATGGATATTGCCCACAATGAAAATGGTTTGGACTACGGCTCTTTGATGAGTCGTCGTATCCGCCGTATCTTATTAGTCTGTAACAGTTACGACAGTTACGCCCTCGAAGAGGATGGTCGTATTGATGCCCGTATTAAGCAGGAGTATAACGAACTCAACCTGAGTAACCCACCGGCTATTTCTCGTGTGGAGACTCCGGTCGAGGCGCTCGACTTGGTGCGTGGAGGCGAGAAGTTCGACCTCGTGATGACGATGTATAATGTGGGCTCTATCGATGTCTTTACCTTTGCCGAGCAGATGAAGGAGTTGCAACCTTCGACGCCTATCGTGTTGCTGACAAACTCCACCAAGGAGATACATCGCCGAATAAGCGAAAATCACACTGCGGCAATCGACAAAATCTTCTGTTGGAACAACTCTACCGACCTGATCATCGCCATTATTAAGTTGTTGGAGGACTCGATGAATGCCGATCACGACATCTTGGAGGTGGGTGTGCAGGCAATTTTGTTGGTGGAGGATTCGATTCGCTACTATTCGACCTATCTCCCTGCGCTCTATAAGTTGGTGCTGCAACAGAATATAGCCTCGGTGCGTGATGCGCTGAACGAAAATCAGCAGATTATGCGTAAGCGTGCCCGCCCGAAGATTTTGATGGCTACAAACTACGACGATGCGGTGGCGCTCTATGAACGATATAAGCAGAATATGTTGGGTGTTATCTCGGATATCGGCTTTGTGCTGCACAAGAATGACGATCCTTGCTCGGAGAAACTCGATGCGGGTGTGGATTTGTGCAACCTTATCCGTGAGGATAACCCCGAAATGCCATTCCTGATGCAATCTTCGCAGGCTTCGATGCGCTCGGTGGCGGAGCAGTTGGGTGTGGGCTTTATTGTGAAAAATTCAAAGACTCTGCTTCACGAGTTGAATGAGTATATAGGTCGTGCTTGTGCTTTCGGCGACTTTGTTTTGACCGATCCTGATACCCACGAGGAGATTGCTCGTGCCAAAGATTTGTATGGCTTGGAGCGACTGCTGCACAATGTGGCTGATGATATCCTTTATCGTGTAGTCTCGACAACATACCTCTCGAAGTGGCTCTTTGCACGAGGTATCTTCTCGCTCGGAAACTCCTTCCGTGCTTTGACAATAGCGGAGTTTTCGGATTTGGCTGCTGTGCGTCGATTCTTGACCGACAGCATCCGTGATTATCGTATCAAGCAGGGCTTGGGTGTGGTGGCACGCTTCTCGCCCGAAACATACAACGATGCAATATGGTTCTCGAAATTGGGCAACGGCTCACTCGGAGGTAAGGCACGAGGCTTGGCCTTTATGAACCATATCTTGCAGAAGTATAACCTATATAATAGGTGGGAGGGCGTGCGTGTTTTGGTGCCACGAACACTTGTTATCACTACCGAGTACTTCGACCGCTTTATCGTAGAGAATGGTCTGCAATATGTGATAAATGCCGATGTCAGCGATGCCGAGATTTTATCGGAGTTTGTGGCTTCGGTCTTGCCGAATGAACTTACAGAGGCTTTGCGAGTCTTTATTCGCCATGTGCGTAAACCGTTGGCCATCCGCTCGTCGTCGAAGTTGGAGGACTCTTACTATCAGCCATTTGCAGGTATCTATTCGACCTATATGATTCCGCATACCGAGAACGAAGACCAGGAACTTCGACTCCTCTCGAAGGCTATTAAGAGCGTCTATGCATCGGTCTATTTTGCATCCTCTCGTGCCTATATTACCGCTACGGCGAATGTGATTTCGGAGGAGAAGATGGCGATAGTTATCGAGGAGATTTGCGGTTCGGAGGATAGAGGTTATTACTTCCCGACATTCTCGGGTGTGGCTCGTTCATTGAACTACTATCCGATAGGCTACGAGCGTGCCGAGGATGGTATTGCTAAGGTTGCATTTGGTTTGGGTAAGGCGGTAGTTGATGGCGAGCAGGTGTTGCGTTTCTCGCCAAAGTATCCGCAGAATATCCTGCAAACCTCGGTGCCGGCACTTGCTATGCGTGATACCCAGCAGGTTATGTATGCCCTAAATCTCCAACCTGACAAGTTTAAGACCTCGTTGGATGATGCGATAAACCTCGAAAAGATTAAAATTGCCGATTGTGGTCCATTCCGCAATATGAAGCATGTTGCTTCGACTTGGGATATGCAGAATATGCGTATGACCGACTCGTCGCTGGTTGAGGGTATCAAAGTGGTTACCTTTGCCCATATTTTGAAGTACAACACCTTCCCGTTGGCGGAGATTTTGGTCGAGTTGCTCGAAATTGCTGAGCAGGAGATGAAGTGCTGCGTGGAGATTGAGTTTGCTGCCAATATGGATAGAGGCGACAGATTTAATATCTTCAATGTCTTGCAGGTACGCCCTATTGCCGAGGGTGCTTCGGGTGCAGCCATCGATTGGTCAAAGATTGACACCTCGGGTGCGTTGATATACTCGGAGAGTGCGCTAGGTACAGGTGCGGTAAATGATGTTTGTGATGTTGTCTATCTGCGAGAGGAGAACTTTAACCCGGCCTCTACCGAGAAGATAGCCGAGGAGGTTACACGCCTTAATGCCAAGATGCGTGAGGAGGGACGAGGATATGTTCTTATCGGTTTTGGTCGCTGGGGTTCGAGCAATCCGTGGTTGGGAGTACCTGTAAAGTGGAGCGACATTTCGGAGGCAAAGGTCATTGTGGAGTGCGGATTGGATAACTTCCGCATCGAGCCGAGTCAGGGTACACACTTCTTCCAGAATTTGACCTCGTTTGGCGTGGGATATATCACTGTAAATCCATATATCGAAGATGGCTCTCTCGACTTTGCCAAGTTGAACGCAATGCCGGCAACTTACGAGAGCGAATTTGTGCGATGTGTGCGCTTTGATGCTCCTCTCGAAATATGTATTGATGGAGTGGGGAATAAGGCACTAGTCAAATAGAAAATCGGCAGGAAAAACTCCTGCCGATTTTTTTTAGTTGCTGAACGAAAGTTCATCGGACGACACATCTATCACGATTGGCTGCGATTTATCGACCTTGCCAGCCAATATACGCTTCGAGAGTTCGTTAATTACCTCTCGCTGAATAACTCGCTTTACGGGGCGTGCTCCGTATGCCGCATCGTAACCGATATGGGCAATCCAGCGGCGTGCCGAGTCGGTTACTCGCAGCTCAATACCGCTATGTTTCAACATCTTATGCACAATGCTGAGTTGGATGTCGACAATCTGTGCAATATCCTTTTCGGAGAGTGGCTCAAACATCACAATCTCGTCAATACGGTTCAAGAACTCAGGTTTGAGCTGCATCTTCAACTGCTCGATAACTTCGTTACGAGTCAGTTCGATGATCTCTGCCGACACTTCGCCCTTTTCGGTTAAGGCTCGTGAGAAGCGCTCCTGTATTGTGAGTGCTCCCATATTCGAGGTCATAATAATTATGGTATTGCGAAAATCTACCGTACGCCCCTTATTATCGGTCAGACGACCATCGTCAAGCACCTGCAAGAGGATGTTGAATACATCGGGGTGCGCCTTCTCAATCTCATCGAGCAACACCACCGAGTAGGGCTTGCGTCGCACCGCCTCGGTGAGTTGTCCGCCCTCATCATAGCCTACATATCCCGGAGGCGCTCCGACCAAACGAGATACGGCGTGGCGCTCCTGATACTCGCTCATATCTATACGAGTCATCATATTCTCGTCGTTGAAGAGGAACTCCGCCAAGGCACGAGCCAACTCGGTCTTTCCTACACCCGTAGAGCCGAGGAATATAAACGAGCCGATAGGCTTACGAGCATCCGAGAGTCCTGCTCTTGCTCGGCGCACTGCATCCGATACAACACTTATGGCCTGCTCCTGACCCACCACTCTGGCGTGGAGAGCCTCCTCCATATTGAGCAACTTCTCTCGTTCGGAAGCCAACATTCTCGCCACCGGAATACCCGTCCAGCGAGATACCACTTCGGCAATATCTTCGGCATCGACCTCCTCCTTAATCATCGAGCCGGATGAGGTGTTCTCTTTGAGTTGTTCGTTGAGGGTGGCAATGCGCTTTTCAGCCTCTACGATAGCGCCATAGCGGATTTCGGCAACCTTTCCGTAGTCGCCCGTGCGCTCGGCTTGTTGTGCCTCGATTTTGAGTTGTTCGATGCGCTCCTTCTCCTGCTGAATTTGGCGAATAAGATCTCGTTCGCCCTCCCACTTGGCACGCATAGCCGAGGAGCGGGAACGCAAATCTTCAATATCCTTGTCGAGTGTGGCGATACGCTCCTTGTCGCCCTCACGACGGATGGCTTCACGCTCGATTTCGAGTTGGCGAATACGACGGTCGAGTGAGTCTAACTCTTCGGGTACGGAGTTCATCTCCAAACGAAGGCGAGATGCAGCCTCATCGACCAAATCTATCGCCTTGTCGGGCAAAAAACGGGTGGTGATGTAGCGATGCGAGAGTTCTACGGCCGAGACTATCGCCTCATCCTTAATGCGCACCTTGTGGTGGTTTTCGTATCGTTCCTTTAAACCTCGCAAAATCGACACTGCATCTTCGGGTGTAGGCTCTTCGACCATCACCTTTTGGAAGCGGCGTTCGAGGGCTTTATCCTGCTCGAAATACTTCTGGAATTCATCGAGCGTAGTCGCTCCTATGGTGCGCAACTCGCCACGAGCAAGGGCTGGCTTTAAGATGTTTGCTGCATCCATCGCTCCACTCGATTTTCCCGCACCTACAAGGGTGTGAATTTCATCGATAAAGAGTAGAACTTCTCCCTCACTATCAATTACTTCGTTAATTACGGCTTTGAGTCGCTCTTCGAATTCGCCCTGATACTTCGCACCTGCAATCAATGCTCCCATATCGAGCGAGAAGATGCGCTTTGAGCGGAGATTTTCGGGTACATCTCCGTCTATAATTCGGTGGGCTATACCCTCGACGATAGCGGTTTTTCCGACACCAGCCTCACCCACGAGTACAGGGTTGTTCTTGGTGCGGCGAGAGAGTATCTGCAATACTCGACGAATCTCCTCATCACGACCGATTACGGGGTCTAATTTGCCTTGTCGTGCCATCTCGTTGAGGTCGATGGCATACTTACCCAACGCATCAAACTCCTGCGAAGAGGTCTGGCTGTCCACAGTGGCGCCCTTGCGGAACTGCTTGATTGCCTCGATGAGTTGTTTCTCGCTTGCGCCATTGCGTTTGAGGATTTCGGAGGCTGTGCCTCGTTCCGCTACCAAGCCGAGTAGAAGATGCTCGACCGATGCGTATTTATCCTTGAAATTCTTGGTGAAATCTATTGCACGCTGAATTACAAGCGATGTTTCACGGGAGAAGAATTGGTCGCCACCCGACACCTTTGGCAGACGGGCAACAGCATCCGACACCTCGTTACGGAGCATCGGTACGGCAACGCCCACACGACCGAGCAGAAAGGCTCCGAGTGCATTGTCGTCGGCAATTACAACTTGGAGAAGGTGCAGTGGCTCAACAGCCTGCTGACCTTGCTCACGAGCAAGAGTCGCTGCACTCTGCAACGCCTCCTGCGCCTTGATTGTTAATTGATTTGTATTCATATCGTAAGATGTTAGTTTGTTTTCAGTTTTGTAGTCTGTTCTAAAAAGTGGCATAACAAATCTTTTGCCAAGCGGTTTGGGCGTGTCGTTTTGTCGTGTAAAGGGGCGGAAATGGCGAAAAAAATCTGCCATTGTTGCGCCATTTTGACCGAAAAATGGTATCTTTGTGCAACAAAGTGTCACATTTTGTCGATGAAAGGAGTCTGTAAATACACCTCTGCCGAGGAGGGGTTGCTTGCAACCTTCTCGTTCCTGCGATTTCCACTAATTGTGATGGTGGTACTCTGCCACGCATATATCTACAAACTGCCGGCGAATCAGGGTATTGAGGGGTTTGCGACACTCTCGTTTGTACTCTCTAAAATTGTTGCCCGCATAGCCGTTCCGAACTTTCTGTTTATATCGGGCTATCTGCTTTTTAGAGGGGTAGAAAAGCCATCGTTAAGGCTCTATGGCGAGAAGTTGAAACGCAGAGTGCGCACGGTGGCTCTGCCATATATATTCTGGAACTTTGCAATTATTCTCCTCTACTTCGTAGGCCAGATGCTTCTGCCAAACCTCTTTTCGGGTGGCCATACCAAGGTCTGCGACTATACACCGCTCGAATTCTTGCAGGCTTTCTGGCGAGTTGAGGGTACGGATAGTCCGATAAATCCACCATTATGGTATATGCGTAACCTTATGGTGATGGTGGTATTGTCGCCAATCATCTATTTGCTGCTAAAAAATAGGGTGGCAGGGTTGCTCTTTATTGCAACTATGCTCGGTTTGTGGCTGGGTGTCCCAAAGTGCAGCGAGGTGGTGTGGTTGCAACCCAAAGTACTCTTTTTCTTCTCGTTAGGAGGGTGGTTATCGATTCATAAAGTGGCATTCCCGAAGTTTAGATTGTCGGTTGTCGCTATGTTGCTCTTCCTCTATATCGCAGCCATTGTCGGCACGCTTTCAACTGTGGGCGAGTGGCAACGATTGGCCTATGAGGTTGCCATACTCCTCGGTATGCCGTTATCGCTATATGTGGCGTACTATCTGGTAACTGTAAAGGGGTGGCAGGTGCCGTCGGTGCTTGGTTCGAGTTACTTTTTCATCTACCTATACCACTACATCCCCCAAGCACTCGTGCAGAGGGTTATGTTGCGGCTTTTTGAGCCTGCGACCAATGGTGGCTATCTCATTATCTATCTCATCTCAATCATTGCGACACTTTTTGTGGGTGTTGCTCTTTACCACTTATTGAAGCGATTTTTGCCAAAAACAACCGCATTTATCCTCGGTAATCGTTAATTTTCGTACTTGAAAGGGTAAAAGATGGGGCTAAAATTGTATTTTAGCGAAAAATTTGGCAAGAAATAGACAAAGTTTATTAACTTTGTGGCAATTATGGAGAAGTTTATTGTATCGGCTCGAAAGTATCGCCCTGCCAACTTTGCAAGCGTGGTGGGACAGACTCATATCACCTCGACATTGAAAAATGCAATCGAGCGTGGTCAGTTGGCTCACGCCTACCTCTTTTGTGGACCTCGTGGAGTGGGTAAAACTACCTGTGCGAGAATCTTTGCAAAGGCTATAAACTGCCTGCATCCCGTAGGTGCAGAGGCGTGCGACGAGTGCGATTCGTGTCGTTCGTTTAACGAGAATCGTTCGCTCAATATCCACGAGTTGGATGCTGCGTCGAACAACTCGGTTGAGGATATACGTAACCTCATAGAGCAGGTACGAGTTCATCCGCAGATTGGTAAATACACGGTGTTTATCATCGATGAGGTTCATATGCTCTCGTCTGCGGCGTTTAACGCCTTCCTTAAAACCTTGGAGGAGCCACCGCAGCACGCAATTTTTATCCTCGCAACAACCGAGAAGCACAAGATTATCCCAACAATTCTCTCTCGCTGTCAGATTTACGATTTTAATCGTATCCGTGTGGAGGATGCAGTGGGTTACTTGCGCTATATTGCCCAGAATGAGGGAGTCGAGGCCGATGATGAGTCGCTCAACCTTATTGCGCAGAAGGCCGATGGTGGTATGCGTGATGCTTTGTCGATGTTCGACAAGGCGGTATCGTTCTGTGGTACAAAGTTGGAGTATCACGATGTGGCGGCAACACTTAATGTTCTCGATTACGAAACATACTTCCGCTTTACGGAGTTGCTCTATGGTGGCGACTATGTGAATGCTTTATTGGAGTATGATGCCGTATTGTCGAAGGGTTTCTCGGGACAGATATTTATGGGTGGCTTAAATCAGCACCTCCGTGATCTCCTCGTAGCGAAAGGTCCTGCTGTGTCGCTGATTGAGTATACGGGCTCGTTGCTCGAAAAGTATCGTCAGCAGGCGGCATCGTGCGAGGCGGCATTCCTCTTTGGAGCGATATCGCTCCTTACCGAGGCGGACTCGAAGTTGCGCACAGCCTCTTCGCAGCGATTGCTGGTCGAACTCACATTGATGAAGATTGCGGCTCTCGGTCAAAAAAAAAACCTTGATCTGACCGCCCCCTTCGAGGCTAAATACTCGTTGCCTGATTTAGATGCACCAAAACCGCAGGTGGTGGCAACACCACAACCTGCCGTTCAGAAGATAGAACAACCTACGGTAGCGCCTGCGCCAACTCCTCAACCAACATCGGTGCAGGTGCCAGCCGTTGAGCCACAACCGGCCACACAACCGGCCACACAACCGGTCGCACAGCCAGCACCGCAGCCGGTAGCACAACCAACATCGCAACCTACGCCTGTCGCAAGGCCGACAGTCGAGTCGAAGGTGGTGGGCGTATCGCAGTTGAAGGGCTCTTCAATCTTGGGCGGTTCGCTTACGGGTCTTCTCAAAGAGGTGTCAAATCCGGGTGATGAAGAGGGAAAGAGCTCTCAAATCGTTATTGACGAGGCGAGCGAGGAGAAGTTGTCGAAGATTAAGGAGAGTATCGTCAAGCAGATGTGTGCCGAGCGACCTCGCTTTGTTTCGGCATTCGAGAATATCGAGTTCGAGGGCAATGTCGTAAAGTTGGCCGTGCCATCCGAGTCGTTGCGGGATGAACTTCTTGGTGAGCGTTTTGGAATTTTGAAGCGTATTTCCGAGATGGCGGGTATAAATGGCTGGCTCGATATGAAAATCGAGATAAAGAATATCGACTTTAAACTCAAACCGATAAAACTAGAAGATAGAGAGGCACATATACAGAAGGTTACGCCGGAGTTTGACTATATGCGCAAGGTGTTCGACCTGATGACGGAGTAATTAACGAAAGTAACATATATACACAAGATGGAAAGAAAGAATTTTGTTGAGGAGTTGCAGTGGCGTGGTATGATTCACACTATTATGCCGGGCGCAGAGGAGCAACTCAAAAAGGAGATGACAACCGCCTACCTCGGAATTGATCCGACTGCCGATTCGTTGCATATCGGCCACTTGGTAGGCGTTATGATATTGAAGCACTTGCAGATGTGTGGCCACCGTCCAATCGCTTTGGTTGGTGGTGCTACGGGTATGATTGGCGACCCATCAGGTAAGTCGCAGGAGCGTAATCTCCTCAACGAGGAGGCTTTGCGCCACAATCAGGAGGCTATCAAGGCGCAGTTGGCTCGCCTTATCGACTTCGATTCGGATGCCGAGAATGCAGCCGTTATGGTGAATAACTACGATTGCATGAAGGAGTTCTCGTTCCTCGATTTCGCTCGTGAGATTGGTAAGTGCATCACTGTAAACTATATGATGGCTAAGGATTCGGTTAAGAAGCGCTTCAATGGCGAGGGCGACGGTATGTCGTTTACCGAGTTTACCTATCAGTTGTTGCAGGGTTACGACTTCTTGCATCTCTACCAGACTATGGATTGTAAGTTGCAGTTGGGTGGTGCCGATCAGTGGGGTAACATCACCACAGGTACTGAACTTATCCGTCGTAAACTCGGCTCGGAGGCTGAGGCTTTCGCTATTACCTGCCCGCTTATTACCAAGGCTGATGGAACAAAGTTCGGTAAGACCGAGAGCGGAAATGTTTGGTTGGATGCTCGCTACACCTCGCCTTACAAGTTCTACCAGTTCTGGTTGAATGTGAGCGATGACGACGCAAAGCGCTATATCAAGATCTTTACCTTGCTCGATCGTGCTACAATCGAGGCTTTGATTGCCGAGCACGAGGAGGCACCACATTTGCGTGTATTGCAGAAGCGCTTGGCCGAGGAGGTTACCTCAATGATTCACTCTCGTGAGGAGTACGAGAAGGCTGTTGAGGCTTCGCAGATTCTCTTTGGTCAATCTACTTCGGAGGCGTTGCACCGCCTCGATGAGCAGACCTTGTTGCAGGTGTTTGACGGTGTGCCGCAGTTCAAGGTGTCGAAGGAGGAGTTGGGATGCTCGTTCATCGACCTCTGTGCCGAGAAGAGCGCAATCTTCCCATCAAAGGGTGAGTGCCGCAAGATGATTCAGGGCGGTGGCGTATCGCTCAACAAGGAGAAGGTGGCAGATATTCAGCGTGTAGTTACAGCCGAGGATTTGATTGCCGAGAAGTATATTCTTGTGCAGCGTGGAAAGAAGAACTACTATCTCGTAATTGTTGAGTAAGTGAGTAAAAAATTGTATACAATCGAGTTGGAAGGTATGGATTTCCACGCCTTCCACGGTTGCTACGAGTTAGAGCGACAGACGGGTAGCCACTTTGAGGTATCATTGCGCCTGACAACCGAATTAGGGGCGGTTGCCGAGGATGATGATGTAACCAAGGCGGTAAACTATCTGACTGTCTATGAGGTGGTGCGTGAGCAGATGCAACGCACACAACACACCATCGAGCGAGTAGCACAAAACATTATAGAGGCGTTACACGAGCGCTTTCCGCAGATTTGCGAAACGGAGTGCAAGGTTACTAAAATTGCACCACCTCTGGGTGGCAAGGTTGCGAGAGTGAGCGTGACACTCAAAGGTTAGATAGTTAGATTATAAAGTTTAATGGAGCAAAACAACGATTCATTTGGCAGTAAAATAGGTGCGGTATTGGTTGCCGCAGGTAGTGCGATAGGCTTGGGAAGTATTTGGCGTTTCCCATATATCGCCGGCGAAAATGGTGGAGGAGCATTCGTGCTGCTCTATCTTGTTTGTGTGCTGATACTCGGTATTCCGGTTATGTTGTCGGAGTTCGCCATCGGTACATACACCCGTAAAGGTCCCGTAAAGGCGTATGCACAATTCTCGAAGTGGTGGAAGCCACTCGGCTACAACAGTATCATAGTATCGACCTTGATATCGGGCTTCTACTATATTGTGGCAGGTTGGTCGCTCTACTACTTTGTGGCGTCGCTCAATGGTACACTCTATTCGGGAGAGGAGTTTCACTCTATATTCGAGAGTTTCCGTGCTTCGTGGCAGGAGCCGCTCTATACGATGCTCTTTATCCTTGCCACCCATATCGTTGTGGCACGAGGTGTCCGTAAGGGATTGGAGCATACGGCTGAGTTGGTTATGCCGATACTCTTTATTATGCTGCTGATTATTGCTGTGCGTGCAGCGATGATGCCGGGCGCAAAGGCAGGTTATGAGTTCTTCTTTAAGCCCGATTTCTCGAAGGCATTTACCGTTAAGACGGTTGTTAGTGCCATAGGTCAGGCATTCTTCTCGCTCTCGATTGGCTTGGGATGCTTAATTACCTTCTCGTCATACTTCAAAAAGGGTACAAACCTCTCGACTACGGCGTGGTCGTCATCAATGCTCACCTTCTTGGTGGCAGTGTTGTCGGGTATGGTAATCTTCCCTGCGGTATTTAGCGTTGATGGTTTAGAGCCTACGCAAGGACCTACGCTTATCTTTGAAACGCTCCCATTCGTATTCAAAGGTATGGCAGCACCACAACTCTGGTCGGCGATGTTCTTTTTGCTGATAGCCTTGGCTGCTTTGACCTCGACCATCACATTCCACGAGGTTATAACCGAGTATTTTCAGGAGCACCACCAATGCTCTCGTCGTGTGGGTGCAATAATATCGACAGCAGTGGCGGTTATCGCCTCGATTACTTGCCTTTGGTCGAGCCGATGCTTCGATTTCTTCGATATGATTACCGCCGATGTGCTGATGCCGCTCGGAGGCCTTATGACAAGTGTTTTTGCAGGCTGGTATCTCGATAGAGCGATTTTTAAGGGCGAGATTTCCAATCATGGAACACTCCGTGCAAGGTTCTTTGGCGTGCTTGTATTTCTGCTTAAATGGGTTGCACCGCTGTTGATTGGTGTTACCTTTGTATATAATTTGATATTTTAGACCGTTTTATGTAACAAAATCTCAAAAAAATTAGTAACTTTGGGCGCAAATTAAGAAACACTTTAATTCATAAATAAAAAATTACACAACTATGATTTCGTACAAGGAATTGGGTCTTGTGAACACAACCGAGATGTTCGCAAAGGCAATTGAGGGTGGCTACGCTATCCCAGCATTCAACTTCAACAACATGGAGCAGTTGCAGGCTATCATTATGGCTGCTGCTGAGACTAAGTCGCCAGTTATCCTTCAGGTATCGAAGGGTGCTCGTAACTACGCAAACCAGACTCTCCTCCGTTATATGGCAGAGGGCGCTGTTGAGTACGCAAAGGAGCTCGGCTGGGCTAAGCCACAGGTAGTTCTTCACCTCGATCACGGTGATTCGTTCGAGACTTGTAAGTCTTGTGTTGATATGGGCTTCTCGTCTGTAATGATCGACGGCTCGCACCTTCCATACGAGGAGAATGTTGCTCTCACAAAGAAGGTTGTAGAGTATGCACACCAGTACGGCGTAACCGTTGAGGGTGAGCTCGGCGTATTGGCAGGTGTTGAGGATGATGTAGTAGCTGAGGAGAGCCACTACACTAAGCCAGAGGAGGTTGTTGACTTCGTAACTAAGACCGGTTGCGACTCGTTGGCTATCTCTATCGGTACTTCACACGGTGCTTACAAGTTCACTCCTGAGCAGTGCACAGTTGAACCACAGACTGGTCGCCTCGTACCACCACCATTGGCATTCGATGTTCTCGCAGCTATCGAGAAGGAGCTCCCAGGCTTCCCTATCGTTCTCCACGGTTCGTCGTCAGTTCCACAGGAGGAGGTTGAGACTATCAACAAGTTCGGTGGTGCATTGAAGGCTGCAGTAGGTATTCCTGAGGAGCAGCTCCGCAAGGCAGCTAAGTCGGCAGTTTGCAAGATCAATATCGACTCTGACTCTCGTCTTGCTATGACCGCAGCTATCCGTGAGGTGTTCGGTACTTCTCCAGCAGAGTTCGACCCTCGTAAGTACCTCGGTCCAGCTCGTGAGAATATGAAGAAGCAGTACATCCACAAGATTAAGGAGGTACTCGGTTCTGACGGTAAGGCAGAGTAATAACAATCATTCTGTGCGGTGAATTTTTCACCAAACTTCAATAACCCGATTGCTCACATACGCTTAGTATGCTGCGCATCGGGTTTTTTGTTTGTTAAAAAAAATCCCTCGCCCATAATAATTGTTCAAGTTTTCTTGTGATGCGCCACATCTCACGACTTCTGACAAGAAATGATAATTTTTTAAGCAGCGATAGCTGCGTTGTACTTCGATAATCCGCTTGCTCATTTACGCCCAAGTAAACTGCGCAAGCGGATTTAACTTTGTTTTCTTCCTTCTTGCAAGGCATAGTGTAAATGAATTTACCCTCTGCGCTTGCTTCGTGCATCAGCTCTTGTATGCCTTAATCCTTTTAAGAGGTTTTATATATTAATATAGGTATTAGAACAAAATTATAGGTTTACCATTGCCCTTTATATCTTATAAGGGGCTATTTTTATGCTGTCAATTTTCAATTTTTAATTTTTAATTTCTAATTTTGCAAAGGGAAAACCCAATAACAGTGAGCCTGAGTATATGATACAAATCGAACAGATAAAAGAGCTTGTAAGGCGTCTGGATACGCTGGGGAGGTGCCTTTGACATCTACCAGAGAAGAATAGACCTCCAAAACGAGGAGGAGAAGACCTTGGAACCAAACTTCTGGGATGTGCCCGAGAAGGCGCAGGAGCAACTGCGCAAGGTGGCCGGCATAAAGAGTTGGGTGGTAGGTTTTGACGAGGTTAAGAAGGGTGTCGACGAGGTGTTGTTGATGCCTGAGTTTGTGGGCGAGGGACTTGCAACCGAGGAGGAGGCCGATGTGGCATACGCAAAGGCAGTGGAGCTTATCGAGAAACTCGAACTCAAAAATATGCTCTCCGGCGAGGAGGACAAGATGGGTGCGATTGTCGATATTAATGCAGGTGCAGGCGGTACGGAGGCGCTCGATTGGGCTTCGATGCTTCTGCGTATGTATTCTCGTTGGTGCGAGGCACACGGATACAAGGTTAAGATGCTCGACTTTCAGGAGGGCGACGAGGTGGGCGTAAAGTCCTGCACTATGGAGGTGGAGGGAGAGTTCGCCTACGGCTATCTTAAAAGCGAAAATGGCGTGCACCGCTTGGTGCGTCTTTCGCCATTCAATGCAAATAATAAACGACAGACAACATTTGCTTCGGTGGCGGTTACGCCTGCCGTAGATGATACTATTGAGGTGGTTGTGAACCCTGCAAATGTGGAGTGGGAGACCTTCCGTTCGAGTGGTGCAGGTGGTCAGAATGTGAATAAGGTCGAGACCGCAGCACGCTTGCGCTACCACTTCAAAGATGAGCAGACAGGCGAGGAAATTTCGTATGTTATCGAGAATCAGGAGACCCGTTCGCAGTTGATGAATAAGGAGAATGCGATGCGTATTTTGCGTTCGAAACTCTACCAGTACGAACTCGAAAAACGCCGTGCCACACAGCAGGCTGTCGAGGCCGATAAAAAGAAGATTGAGTGGGGTTCGCAAATTCGCTCCTATGTGCTTGATGATAGACGAGTTAAGGACCATCGTACGGGCTATCAGACAACCGATTGCGACGGCGTTTTGGATGGCGATTTGGATGCATTTATCAAGGCATATTTAATGGAGAATTAACAGTAAAAATCGGAACATTGAAAAAGATATTTACCATACTTGTCGTTGCTCTTTTCGGGGCAGTGAGTGTCGCAAAAGCGGAGTCGTCAATTTTTGATGCACCCTACAAAAATGCGGTGAAAATTACATTCCTTTCGTGGGCAAGTGGTAGTACCAAAATATCCTACGAAAGAGCCTTTCCGGAGTGCAAACAGGCGGGTGAAATATGTGCCAGTGTAATCGGTGCTGGTTACGATAAATACAAGAATAATCCGCTCGGTTTTACAGTGCGATATGGCCACAAATTTTTTGTTGCAGGTTATAAAAAGGAGAGGCCGATGATGGGCTTTTATCTCCGTCCCGAGGTTATCTACTCGCACTACGACTACACGACTAAGGCGGGCGTAAGAGAGCCTGTCCGTATGGGTTCGATACTCGCCACATTTGGTTATCAGCTCTGCATAAAGCGCTTTGTAGCAGACGCTTGGGTGGGAGCAGGATATTGCGACGGTAAGATGGCTGAAACGGGCTATTATCACGGTTTTCAGACCTTTGATTGGCTCGGTAAGCACAGCGAAAACATTGCATTAAGTTTTAGTATTCGACTCGGAGTATTGTTTTAATCGCAAAAAAATTACTACCTTTGCCTTCAAATGATTGATAGAGATACCATAGATAGAATTTATGCTGCGGCAGATATTGTCGAAGTCATAAACGACTATGTTTCGCTCAAACGCAAGGGCGTAAACTATCAGGCGTGTTGTCCGTTCCACAACGAGAAGACGCCTTCGTTTGTCGTATCTCCATCGAAAGGTCTTTACAAGTGCTTCGGATGCGGTAAGGGCGGAAATGCCGTATCGTTTGTGATGGAGCACGAGAATATCACCTATCCGGAGGCTCTGAAAATCGTTGCTAAGAAGTATGGCATCGAGGTCAAGGAGAAGGAGCAGAGCGAGGAGGATGTTCGCCGCAACAACAACCGAGAGAGTATGTTTATGCTCAACTCGTGGGCGTCGGACTACTTTGCAGATATACTTCACAATACCGATGAGGGCATAAGCATAGGTTTGTCGTATTTCCGTCAGGCTCGTGGCTTCTCGGAGAGTACAATCAAGAAGTTTGGTCTTGGTTTCTGCCCTTCGGGCGGCGATAAGATGACGCAGGATGCTCTGCGTGCAGGCTATAAAGAGGAGTTTTTGCTATCGACGGGGCTTACCCTCAAACGAGAGGAGGATGGCCGACTCTACGACCGTTTCCGTGAGCGTGTGATGTTCCCCGTACACAATGTTTCGGGTCGTATTGTGGCGTTTGGAGGTCGAACACTTCGTACCGATAAGAAGGTTGCCAAGTATCAGAATTCGCCTGAGAGTGAGATATATAGCAAGAAGAATGAGATCTACGGATTGTTCTTTGCAAAGAAGGCTATTCAGCAGCAAAACTACGCCATAATGGTGGAGGGATACACCGATGTTATCTCGATGCACCAGTCGGGCGTAGAAAATGTTGTGGCTTCATCCGGAACATCGCTCACAACCGAGCAGATTCGTCTTTTGGCTCGTTTTACTCGCAACATAACCATAATGTACGACGGCGATTCGGCCGGTCAGAAGGCGTCGTTGCGAGGTATCGATATGATTCTCAAAGAGGGTATGAATGTTCGTGTGGTACTCCTACCTACCGAGCACGATCCTGACTCCTTTGCTCGCTCGCATAGTGCCGAGGAGGTTCGTAACTATGTGGCGCAAAATAGTACCGACTTTATCACCTATAAGGCGAAGTTGCTCCTTGCCGATGCAGGTGAAGACCCGATAAAGCGTAGCGAGGTGGTGAAGGATATGGTACAGTCAATAGCCGAAATTCCTGATGCCATACAGCGTTCGTTATATATAAAGGAGTGCACCGTGCTGATGAATGTCAGCGAGGATATTCTGCTTCGAGAGGTTGCCCGTATGCGTATGCGTTCGTTGGGCGACAGAGAGGCAGAGGAGTTTGTAAATCGTGAGAGTCGTCGCTATTGGCGTCGCCAGGAGGAGAAGCCTGCGAGCGAGGAGGGCGAACACTTCGGAAATCTCACCATCGGTAGCTCGCTCGAAACGATTGAGCGTGAGTTGATCTACTACCTTGTTGTACACGGCACGAAGAACTACGACTTCCGTGAGGGTCGCAACATTATACCGTTGAATGTTGCCGATACGATTATTGACGAGATGTCGATGGATGATATGCACTTCAATAATGGGGCATACAACAAGATATACAACCTCTACCGTTTGGCACACGAGAGCGGTCGAATAGTAACACCTGACGAACTCGCTTCGCACTCCGATATTGAGGTGTGTGATGCGGCTACCGACCTGCTCTTTATTGATGACCAATACGCAATGAGCGAGATATGGGTTAAGAAGGATGTGCATACCACTACCGAGGAGGAGGTTTTAGGTAAGGGCGTGCCGAAGGCGATATTGCTCTTTAAGACCAAGGCTGTGTTGGGAATGTTGGCCGAGTTGCAGGCGAAACTCCACGACGAGAGTATCAGCGAGGAGGAGCAGTTGGAGATTGTATCGAAGATGGTGCAACTCAACCGCCTGAAAGTCAAATTGGCTCGAAAGACCAATCGCCAGACAATATAACTTTTTATAAAACAATAGCGAGGACTACTCCTCGCTATTGTTCTCTTCTGTGGTATCAATTTTGAGTCGCCTGGAAGTTTTAACTCCGAGTTCACGGATATTTTCTACTCGGGAGAGTAGGTTGCCCTTGCCCGTCGAGAACTTCTTGAAGGCCTCCTCATAGACCAAATTTGCCTTATCGAGGTGGCGGCCTATATCCTCCAAATCACCTACGAAATTGGCGAATTTGTCGTATAACTTACCCGTTTCATCCGCTATTTTCAAGGCATTTTTTGTCTGCTTGTCGTGCAACCAAAGTTGATACATTAATTTTAATACCGAGATAAGGTGTGTCGGGCTGATGATTACAATATGACGCTTGTATGCACTCTCCCAAAGCTCCTTGTCGGCATTCAAAGCGGCCAAATATGCACCCTCGTTTGGTACGAACATCATCACAAAATCGGCCGAGTTTTTCACATATTTAGGGTACTCCTTGCGAGCCAATTCGTCGATGTGAGCCTTGATTGAACGGAGGTGCGCAGCAAGGGTTGTTGGTTGCTCCTCGACAGAGGCATTTATATAATCGGTGTAGGCCGTAAGCGACACCTTCGAGTCGATGATAAGGTTTTTACCCTCAGGCAGATAGAAGATTGCATCGGGGCGAAGTTGTCCGCCATTCTCGCCCTTGATTTTTGTGCCGTCTTCGTTCTCGGTGGCTTGCAAAACATAGTTGATACCCTCCTCCAAACCTGACTTTTCGAGCAATTGTTTGAGAAGCATCTCGCCCCAATCACCCTGCACCTTCGAGTTGCCTTTGAGGGCCAAGGTAAGTTCCTTTGCCTCACGACCGATGGTATTGTTCAAATCGGTTAAATCCTTCACCTGCTCCTTCAATGATTTCACTTCACTCATCTCGCCGATATAGCAGTCGTGAATAGCCTTTTTGAGGTTTTCGAGGTCGGACTTAAATGGCGTGAGAATGTCGCCGAGTTGTGTGCGGTTGCTCTCGCTCATAACCTTCGACTTCTCCTCGAAAATCGAGGCGGCAATCTCCCGAAAAACCATCTCCGACTCTGAACGAAGGGCCTTGCGCTCCTCGGCTTGCTGGCGCAACTGCTCGTCTAAGCGGGCATTCTCGGTGCGGAGCGAGGTGTTCTCCTCACGCAACGATGCGCTCTCGCCACGACTCTCGGCAAGTTCGGCCTTTATCTTCTCATTCTCCTCGCCCTTTTGCGAGAGTAGTGTCTCGGCTGCAATTGTGCGTGTGCGAGCTACGAAGTATCCGCAAACACCACCTATTGCCAACGCCGCTATCGATATTATAAAAGCAATCATCTCCATAAGGTTTTCAATTATTTGTTGAATTTTTCGAAGAATTTCCAGAGCACCACACCGCCTGAAACAGAGACATTCAACGAGTGTTTTGTGCCGAGTTGAGGTATCTCGATTGCGGCGTCGCAAACATCCACAACCTCCTGCGCTACACCCTCCACTTCGTTACCAAAAACAAGGGCATATTTTACCCCCTCCTGCGGCTCGAATTTGTCCAACATCACCGACTCGGCAATCTGTTCGATGGCAACAATGGTATATCCCTCATTTTTAAGTTGTTGCACACACTCTACGGTAGTCGTAAAATGGCTCCAATCAACCGAAAATTCTGCTCCCAAAGAGCTCTTGTGAATCTCTCTCGAAGGGGGTGTTGCGGTGATGCCGCAGAGGGCAATTTTTTCGACTGCAAAGGCATCGCCCGTGCGGAAGAAAGCACCCACATTTTGGGCTGAACGGACATTGTCCAAAACTACCACTACGGGCATCTTCTCCATCTTGCGAAACTCCTCGACCGAAGGTCTGCCAAGTTCTGCGTTAGTTGTTTTTTTCATTTTGTTGCTCAATTATTGCCACAAAAGTAATCATTATTTGAAAAATTTTCACTATTTTTGACCGATTTATGCGTGCGTATGTTTGCGAAGGTTAGGAAAATAGTATTGTCGGTTGTCTTTTTGATGCTGTCGTTCAGTGTGTTAGCACAGAGCGAGCGCCTCTATTTAGATACCGATTTTAACTTCGATTTCGACAATACGGAGTACTCTGGCAGCACCCTCGGTGTATCCGAAACACTCTTTGGCCTATCGCTTGCGCCTGCGTTGCGCTACGAGTGGGACGAAAAACACCACCTTTCGGTGGGTGTAAGTGCTCAAAAGTGGTTTGGTTCGGCACGATTTGTAGATGACATCGACCTCTTGGCGTCGTACGAGTTTAGTAACTCGAAATACTCGGCAGTTGCGGGTATCTTCCTTTTCGATAAGTTGATTGGTCGCTACTCGGAGGCCTTTTTCAGTAATGCGTGGTTGGCGGATAATAACCTTGTGCAGGGTTTGGCGTTGCAGTATCACGATAAGAGCGGCTATGCCGAGTTGGTGGCAGATTGGAGCGGAATGTACTCGGCGGAGCGTCGTGAGCAGTTCCGTATCCTCTTCTCGGGCGAAGGTCGCTTTGCGAAGGTGATGTATGCGGGAGCCTCGGCCGAGATGCACCACTACGCAAATCGCTCGACTTTCCAATACAATGTGGTGGACGATATCGTGGTAAACCCATATTTGGGAGCCGCTTTCGAGGCGTTCTTCGACTTCGATATTCGTCTTGGCTATTTGCAATCCTTGCAGCGAGATAGGCTTACGGGGGGGGGCTGGCGGGCTCCTATGGGCGGAGAAATATATCTCCGACTGAGCCGTTGGGGTATCTTTATCTCGAACAATCTCTACTTGGGCAAAAATCTCCTTCCACTCTACAACTCAGTTGGCAAGGAGGGTACGATATATGGTGCAGACCTTTATGCTTCGGATCCGTTCTACGGTACAACAACGGGTATCTATAACCGTACGGGTATAGGCTACGAGCGCAAATTCTGGCAGGAGCGCATAAATGTGAAGGCGGAGATGGTGTTGAAGACCGATGGCAAGAGGTTGTACAATCAGCAGATTATATCGCTTGGCGTAAATATCGCCCCAAAATTGTATGATAAGACAATGAAGAAAACAAAATAATAAAAACTGAAAGTTATGGCTAATGAAAACATTGAAGTAAAGGAGAAATCTTTGAACTTCCTTGAAGAGATTATCGAGGAGTCGATTGCGAATGGTTTGTCGCACGTGCAGACACGATTTCCACCAGAGCCAAACGGCTACCTCCACATCGGACACGCAAAGAGTATCTGCATTAACTTCGGTTTGGCAAAGAAGTATGGCGGTAAGTGTAACCTCCGCTTTGACGATACCAACCCCGTGAAGGAGGATACCGAGTATGTAGATTCGATTAAGCGAGATATTAAGTGGCTCGGCTTTGATTGGGCAATCGAGCGCTATGCGTCGGACTACTTCGACCAACTCTACGATTGGGCAGTAGTGCTCATTAAGAAGGGCTTGGCGTATGTGGATGATCAGACACAGGAGGAGATTCGTCAGAATCGTGGTACTGTTTCCGAGCCCGGTAAGCCATCACCTTGGCGTGATCGCTCGGTAGAGGAGAACCTCGATTTGTTCGAGCGTATGCGTGCCGGCGAGTTTGCCGATGGCGAGAAGGTGTTGCGTGCAAAGATTGATATGGCACACCCTAATATGCTCTTCCGTGATCCTATTATGTACCGTATCTTGCATACCGAGCACCACCGCACAGGTAACAAGTGGTGCATCTACCCGATGTACGACTATGCACACGGCCAGAGCGACTCTATTGAGAAGATTTCGCACTCGATTTGTACTTTGGAGTTCGATGTTCACCGTCCGTTGTACGATTGGTTCATTGAGGCGTTGGAGATCTATCCATCGCACCAATACGAGTTTGCCCGTTTGAATTTGACCTATACAATGATGTCGAAGCGTAACCTCTTGAAGCTCGTTCAGGAGGGTGCAGTTATGGGTTGGGATGACCCTCGTATGCCGACTATCTGCGCATTGCGTCGTAAGGGTTATACCCCGGCTTCGGTGCGTGCATTTGCCGAAATGGTTGGTGTTGCAAAGCGTGATAATGTTATCGACTTGGGCAAGATGGAGTACTGCGTTCG